>CACZKM010000034.1:0-16336 GCA_902781745.1 Oscillospiraceae bacterium | reverse complement strand
CTACGTTGCAGAGAGCGATATCGTTGTGATAGAAGACAGGACGTATTGCTTCTTATACGCAGCGATACTACGCCCCTCTACGTCCCCACCCCCCAGTCACGGCTTCGCCGTGCCAGCCCCCCTTGGCAAGGGGGGCCGAGAGGCTTAAGCAACTTCGCAACAAAGTGCAATCTGTTGCCACTTTTACAAGAGGAGGCAAGAGGCCGTGCGTTACTTCAACAAACAGCAACTATCCCCACAAAATCCAGTATTCATCAACCTAACTTCGATGCGTCGGAGACTGAAAGAATCCGCACCACAAAAGAACGGGTGCAGTACCTAACGAAAGCAGTCAACACCCACCGACGCGAGCGCCCATAAAAAAGGGGGTCCAGGGGGGAACCCCCTGGGCGTTTTCCGTCCCCTTTTGCGCCCAAAAGGGGATGAATCAAGGTGGCTTCGCTTTGGATTTGATCGAACAGTTCCCCGGACTGTTCGACCCCAGCCGGGAGGCGGCCCGTCCGGCGAGGACACCGGCAGGGCGTTGTCCTGACAAACTGCAATCCTGTAGAAGTACAGCCTCCAAGGGCCAGCCGCCCTCAAACCGGGGTTTTTTCCCAGTATAGCACAGGAAAGCCCCCCTGAACAGACAGGATTTTGTGCGATTCCCCCCCATTTGTTCACAAATTTTTCTTTTCTCCGGGCCACGGATGTGTTATAATGCCGTGAATGTGGGTCCATATATCCACACCCCGACACACACACAGCGGCTCGCCGCTTTTCAGTTGAAAGGACATTTGCACTATGGGATTTTTGAACAAGCTATTCGGCACCAACATGGCCAAGGAGCTCAAGCGCGTGGAGCCCCTGGTCAGGAAGGTGGAGGCCCTGGAGGAGGAGTATCGGAACCTCACCGACGCCCAGCTCCAGGCCAAGACCCCTGAGTTCCAGGCGCGCTACCGCAACGGCGAGACCCTGGACGACCTCCTCCCCGAGGCCTTCGCCGCCTGCCGGGAGGCCGCCGACCGGGTCCTGGGCCTGCGGCCCTACCGGGTCCAGATCATCGGCGGCATCATCCTCCACCAGGGCCGCATCGCCGAGATGAAGACCGGCGAAGGCAAGACCCTGGTGGCCACCCTCCCCGCCTACTTAAACGCCCTGTCCGGCGAGGGGGTCCACATCGTCACCGTCAACGACTACCTGGCCAAGCGCGACAGCGACTGGATGGGCAAGGTCTACCGGTGGATGGGCCTCACCGTGGGCCTGGTCATCCACGGCATCGACGCCGCCGGCAAGAAGGCCGCCTACAACGCCGACATCACCTACGGCACCAACAACGAGTTCGGCTTCGACTACCTCCGGGACAACATGGCCATCTACAAGGCCGAGCTCATGCAGCGGGGCCACGCCTTCGCCATCGTGGACGAGGTGGACTCCATCCTCATCGACGAGGCCCGGACCCCCCTGATCATCTCCGGCATGGGCGAGCAGTCCACCCAGCTCTACACCCTGGCGGACAACTTCGCCGCGGGCCTGAAGGGCATGACCGTGGCCACCGTGGACGACAAGGAGGAGGAGGCCGAGGACATCGACGCCGACTACGTGGTCAACGAGAAGGCCCGGGCCGTCACCCTCACCGCCCGGGGCGTGGCCAAGGCCGAGGCCGCCTTCAACGTGGAGAACCTCTCCGACCCCGCCAACACCACCCTCTCCCACCACATCAACCAGGCCATCCGGGCCCGGGGCCTCATGAAGCGGGACATCGACTACGTGGTGAAAGACGGCGAGGTCATCATCGTGGACGAGTTCACCGGCCGCCTCATGTATGGCCGGCGCTATAACGACGGCCTCCACCAGGCCATCGAGGCCAAGGAAAAGGTCACCGTGGCCCGGGAGTCCAAGACCCTGGCCACCATCACCTTCCAGAACTACTTCCGTCTGTATAAAAAGCTCTCCGGCATGACCGGTACCGCCCTCACCGAGGAGGAGGAGTTCTCCGCCACCTATCAGCTTGACATCGTGGAGGTCCCCACCAACAAGCCCATGATCCGTGTGGACCACCCCGACGAGGTGTATAAGAACACCAAGGGCAAGTACCACGCCATCGTCCGGCAGATCAAGGAATGCCACGAGAAGGGCCAGCCTGTCCTGGCGGGCACCACCTCCATCGAGAAGTCCGAGATCATCTCCAAGCTCCTCACCAAGGAGGGCATCCGCCACAACGTCCTCAACGCCAAGAACCACGAGAAGGAAGCCGAGATCGTGGCCCAGGCCGGCAAGCTGGGGGCGGTCACCGTGGCCACCAACATGGCCGGCCGCGGCACCGACATCATGCTGGGGGGCAACGCCGAGTTCCTGGCCAAGAACGACCTGCGGAAGGCGGGCATGACCGACGACCTCATCGCCGAGGCCACGGGCTTCGCCGAGACCGACAACCAGGAGATCCTGGACGCCCGGCGGATGTTCTCCGAGGCCGAGGCCAGGTACAAGGCCGAGCTGGCCCCTGAGGCCGACAAGGTCCGGGAGGCCGGCGGCCTGTTCATCCTGGGCACCGAGCGCCACGAGTCCCGCCGCATCGACAACCAGCTCCGGGGCCGGTCCGGCCGTCAGGGGGACCCCGGCGAGAGCAAGTTCTACCTGTCCATGGAGGACGACATCATGCGTCTCTTCGGCGCCGAGCGGATGCAGAACATGATGGAGACCCTGAAGATCGACGACGACACCCCCATCGACGCCAAGATCCTCTCCAACGCCATCGAGAACGCCCAGAAGAAGGTGGAGTCCAAGAACTTCCAGGCCCGAAAGAACACCCTGGAGTACGACGACGTGATGAACGTCCAGCGGAACGTCATCTACGACCAGCGCCGCCAGGTGCTGGACGGCCAGAACATGGGCCCCTTCATCAAGAACATGATCCACAAGTGGATCGAGAGCTCCATCCTGGGCCACCTGGGAGAGAACAAGCACCTGGACGAGGAGTCCTTCCAGATGGCCACCGAGCCCTTCCGGGGCCTCTTCTTCGCCCCCAACGACGAGCCCTACCGGGACGCGGACCCCAAGGCCCTCATCACCGAGATCGAGGACAAGGCCCTGGCGGTGTACAACGCCAAGGAGACCGAGCTTGGCGAAGAGCTCATGCGGGAGCTGGAGCGGGTCATGATGCTCCGGGTGGTGGACGAGTACTGGATGGACCACATCGACGCCATGGAGGAGCTCAAGAAGGGCATCCAGCTCCGGGCCTACGCCCAGACCAACCCCGTGGACGCCTATAAAAAGGAAGGCTTCGAGATGTTCGAGGGCATGATCCAGGCCATCCAGGAGGAGACCATCCGCCGGATCATCACCGCCCGGGTCCAGACCAACGAGATCCAGCGGGAGCGGGTGGCCAAGGTCACCGGCACCTCCGGCGGCAGCGACGAGACCCTGAAGAAGGAGCCCGTCCGCCGGAAGAGCGCCAAGATCGGCCCCAACGATCCCTGCCCCTGCGGGAGCGGGAAAAAGTATAAGAAGTGCTGCTATCTGAAGGATAAGATGGCGCAGTAAAGACTTTTGAAATGGGGTTGGGACCTGTACCGTAACGCAGCGCACAGCCTCTTGCCTCCCCTTGCCAAGGGTCGAAGTGTCCGGGGGACACTTCGGTCAAATCCAGGCGAAGCCACATGAAACCATGGTGGCCGAGCGAAGCAAATGACGGAAGGGTGGGAACGTGGCAGGATGGCACTATCTGCCGTATAGAAGCAACGTTCTGCAGCCCTTTCCGTCTCCACCCCTCAGTCAGCTTCGCTGACAGCTCCCCTTGGCAAGGGGAGCCTTTGGGTGGCGCTGTCCACAAACCTCAGTTCCCGCCCCCACAACCCCACACGACACCGATTCCCCTGACCTCACCGTCAGGGGAATCTTGGATACACGACCTTTTCCACCGATCAGGAGGGATCGACATGGCGATCATAAAAAAAGAGACCAACGGCGTGGTCTATCACGCCTCGGAGGCCTTCGCCGCCGCCGGGGGCGTGGTCCACGGCTTCGCCTCCAGGCTGGGGGGCGTCAGCACCGGGGACTTCGCCCAGCTCAACCTGGGCATCAAGCGGGACGACAGCCGGGAGAACGTCCGGGAAAACTACGCCCGGTTCTGCGCCGCCATCGGGGCGGACAGGGACAGCCTGGTGATGACCCACCAGGTCCACAGCGACGACGTGCGCACCGCCTCCCGGGCCGACGTGCTGGCCGACCTGCTGGACCCCATCCCCTACGAGACCGACGGCCTGGTGACCGACCAGCCCGGGCTGTGTCTCGTGATCTACTACGCCGACTGCATCCCCGTGCTGCTCTACGACCCGGTGAAGAAAGCCATCGGGGCGGTCCACTCCGGCTGGCGGGGCACCGCCATGGGCATCGTCCCCAAGGCCATTGAAAAGATGACCGCCCTCTACGGCACCGACCCGGCGGACCTTTTGGCCGCCATCGGCCCGGGCATCGGCCCCTGCTGCTTCGAGACCCACGACGACGTGCCCCGGGCCATGGCCGCCCGGTGGGGTCATGCGGCGGAACCCTTTTGCGTCCCCAACGGCAAGGGCAAGTTCCATGTGGACCTCAAGGGCCTCATCCGGTGGGAGATGGCCGGAGCGGGCGTTGTCCCGGACCACATCGAGACCCTGGACCTCTGCACCGGCTGCCACCCGGAGCTCTACTGGTCCCACCGGAAGCTGGGGGACCGCCGGGGGAACCACGGGGCCATGATCCAGCTCCTGTGACCCTCTATTCCGCTGTAACATAATTCAGCAGCACCCGCCCCAGGGCCCGGGCAAAGAGCCGGCTGCCCGCCACGGCCTCCTCCAGGGTGTTGCCGTGGCTGCCCACCTCCACCAGGAGGGAGCCCTTGGTGAGCTGCTGGTTGAACCGTGCCGTCCGCAGGGTGATGGGCCGGGCCAGGCCGGGCCACAGGGCGTTCATCTCCCGGGTGACGGACATGGCCAGGGCCAGGTGCTCCGTCCAGTCCGGGAAGGAGGCCCCGCCGTCGTCGGTGCCCACCAGGAGCATCACCTGGGCCACCTTGGCCCCGTCCGCCGTGGCCACGGGCTTGTAGACCGTCCCCGCCCCGTCCACCAGGGCGTCCCGGTGGACGTCCAGGACCATCTGGATGGTGGGGTGCTCCGCCAGGATGGCCTCCACCCCCGCCCGGGACCGCTCGTAGGCCCCGTTGTAGGAGGGCCAGTCGTAGACCTGGGTGTCGTGGAGCACCGAAAAGCCCATCTCGGTCAGCACCTGGGTCATGGCGTCCCCCACCTGGACGATGTTGTACCCCGTGTCCATGGTGTGGGCGGTGCCCGTCTCGGTGTAGGGGGCGTCGGGGTCCCGGGCGTAGGACTCGGTGGTGTGGGTGTGCATGATGAGGATCTGGGGCCCCCGGTCCGCCGGGGCCAGCCGGAGGGAGGTCCCGGCCTGGGCCGCCCCCTCCAGGTCCACGGTCTTCTCCGTCCGGTTGAACACCGACACCCCGCCCCCGGTGAGATACCCCGCCCCGCCGGTGATGCTCCGCTCCCGGATCGGGCCGGCGTTCTGGGCCGGCTCCTGGGCGGGGGGCTGAGCGGCGGGCTCCTCCGGAACGGGCGTCTCCGCCGACGGGGCCCCTTCGGTCTCCGCCGGGCGCCTGTCCCGGTCCGCCATCCACTGGGCCACCACCGGGGACTCCCCCAGCAGCACCCGCTGCCACCGGGGCACGGGGGCCTCCTGCCGGTCTCCCGTCGCCGGGACCGCCGGGTCCAGGGCCAGCCACAGCCCCGCCAGGGCCAGAAGCCCCGCCGCCGTCCGGCGCAATGCCTTCATCCGCGCCGCCCCCCTTCGCAAGTCTTGTCCATCCTATGCCCCTTGTCCCCCCGGTAGAACCGGGCCTGCCGGAAGAGGGCCGGGCCAAGCCCCGATCCCCTTCCGACCGGCCTGATCCCATCCCCCTGCCTGTCCGGCACGAAAGGAGGTCCCCCCAGTGAACGAAACCCCGTCTCCCTCCCGGAAGACCCGCTTCTGGCGCAACCCCCTCGTTTCCTTTTTCAAGGAGTCCCTGCTGCTGTACTTTGACTGCCGGGGCCCCCAGGCGGCGGCCTGCCTCTCCTACTTCGTGGTCCTCACCGCCTTCCCCATCCTCATCTGCGTCTCCTCCATCCTGGGCCTGCTGCACATCGACATCGTCAGCCTCTCGGCCAATCTGGAGAACATCCTCCCCGCCGCGGCCCTGAACGTCATCCGGGGGTACCTCAGCTATGTGAACCTGCACCAGTCCGCCGGCTTCTTCTTCGCCGGGCTGGTGGCCTGCTGGTTCTCCGCCGGGGCGGCCTTCCGGACCATCACCCGGGTCATCCTGGACGCCTACGAGGACGTGGAGCAGTCCATGGTCCGGGGGGTGGTCAACTCCATCCTCTTCCCCTTCGCCCTCATCCTCACCCTGGGCCTGTCCACGGTGGTGGTGGTCACCGGCCAGCGGACCCTCCGCACCCTGGCCCAGCGCTTCCCGGTGCTGGACTCCCTGCTGCGGATGTGGTCCTGGAGCCGGTATGTCCTCCTCTTCGTGGTCTTCCTGCTGTTTATCCTGGCGGTGCTCACCATGGCCGCCCCCAGGGGGACCCCCCGGTTCCCCATCCTCATCTCCGGCCTGGTGTCCACCCTGGCCCTGGTGGTCTCCTCGGCGGTGTTCTCCTGGTTCATCGGCCTGTCCTCCCAGTACTCCCTGGTCTACGGGTCCCTGGTGTCCATCATCGTGCTGCTGCTGTGGCTCTACCTCTGCGGGCAGATCCTCTTCCTGGGCATCGTCTTCACCAGCGTCTGGTACCAGCACTGGTGGAAGGCCAGGCGGTTCATCCAACTCTTCAACCGGGAAAAGGACCCCCCGGCGGAGGAAGAGGCCTGATCCGAGAAT
The DNA here is from genome assembly GCA_902781745.1 of Oscillospiraceae bacterium. Taxonomy (GTDB): domain Bacteria; phylum Bacillota; class Clostridia; order Oscillospirales; family Oscillospiraceae; genus Evtepia. The sequence continues at coordinate 9,450 of CACZKM010000034.1, read as the reverse complement.
CTTCCGGTTGTCAGGCCGGCCCCTTTGTGCTATAATGGTATGATTCTTATGTGACTTCTCCGAGCATCCCCGCCCCCGGCTCTCCGGCGGGGCAGAAGGAGGCGAACCCCTATGGATAAGCCCACCGTCCACTCCACCCTCTCCCGGATCACCGGGCAGGGGTTTGTGGTGTTTTTCGTCCTGTGCCTGGCCTTTGCCGTCATCACCGCCCGCTACAACCTGTGGCTGAGCCTGGTGGAGATCGCCGTGGTCCTGGTCCTCTCCCTGGTCTTCCGGGCGGGGACCAACCGCCGGCGGGAGGAGGTGGCCGCCTATCTGGACAGCATGACCCTGGGGGTGGACGCCGCCTCCCGGCGGACCATGATCTCCTCCCCCCTTCCCATCGTCATCTTCCAGCCGGACTCCGACGACATCATCTGGAGCAACGAGCTCTTCCTCCACATGACCGGGGACCGGGACCACATCTTCGAGACCAAGCTCACCTCCCTGGTCCCCGCCTTCCAGAGCCAGTGGCTTCTGGACGGCGACCACGTCTGCCCCGACCCCGTGGCCATCGGGGACCGGCAGTATCTGGTCTTCGGCAACCTGGTGAACACCGATTCCCCCTCGGCCATGCTGGCCACCACCTACTGGGTGGACGTCACCCAGTACGCCGACATCGCCGAGACCTTCCAGGACACCCGGCCCATCCTGGGGCTCATCCAGATCGACAACTATGAGGACCTCCTCCGGGGCCTGGAGGAGGGAGACCGGGCCATCCTCTTAAGCCGCATCCACGAGTGCATCGTGAAGTGGACGGCTCCCGCCCGGTGCGTCCTGCTCCGGTACAGCCGGGAGAACTACCTCTGTCTCCTGGAGTCCGGCCGGTTCCAGGACTTCGTCCGCCGGAAGTTCACCCTCCTGGACGAGGTCCGGGCCATCGTGAGCCCCAACGGCGTGGCCGCCACCCTCTCCATGGGAGTGGGCCGGGACGCCGGGGACCCCAGAGAGCTCCAGCAGTTCGCCTCCCTGGCCCTGGACATGGCCCTGAGCCGGGGCGGCGACCAGGTGGTGCTGAAAAACAGCCAGGACTTCTTCTTCATCGGCGGCCGGTCCAAGGAGACCGAGCGCCGCACCAAGGTCAAGAGCCGGGTCATGGCCTCCGCCTTCTCGGAGCTGCTGGCCAGCACCGGCCAGGTCATCGTCATGGGCCACAAGTTCCCCGACCTGGACGTGCTGGGGGCCGCGGCCGGGGTGTGCGCCATCGCCCGGAAGAAGGGGGTCCCCGTGCGGATCGTCCGGGCCCCCTCCCCCTACCCCGCCGAGGCCCAGGCCAGAGCCCTGGCCGCCACGGCCCTGTACAAAAACGTCTTCATCTCCCCCGAGGAGGCCAAGGCCCTCACGGGGAAGGATTCCCTGGTGGTGGTGGTGGACACCAGCCGCCCGGAGCAGACCCAGGTCCCCGAGCTTCTCACCGCCGGGGCCAGGGTGGTGGTCATCGACCATCACCGCCGGGCCGCCTCCTACATCCAGAATCCCGCCCTCTCCTTCCACGATCCCTACGCCTCCTCCGCCAGCGAGCTGACGGCGGAGCTGGTCCAGACCATCCTGGACGCCGGGGACCTGGCCAAGGAGGAGGCCGAGGTCCTGCTGTCGGGCATCGTGCTGGACACCAAGTCCTTCACCATGCGCACCGGCAGCCGCACCTTTGAGATCGCCGCCTACCTGCGGAAGAACGGGGCGGACATCACCCAGGTCAGCAAGTTCTTCCAGAACGACCTGGAGGACACCGTGGCCAAGTTCCGCATCATCCAGGACGCCCAGCGGTACCGGGAGGCCATCGCCATCGCCGTCACCGACCGGCGGGTGGGCCGCCCCATCGCCGCCCGGGCCGCCGACGAGCTGCTGAACATCGCGGGCATCGAGGCCTCCTTCGTCCTCTTCCCCGAGGAGGGCCAGACCTGCCTGTCCGCCCGGTCCAGCGCCGCTCTGAACGTCCAGGTCATCAGCGAGATGCTGGGAGGCGGGGGCAACGCCTCCACCGCCGGGGCCCAGTTCCCCGGCCAGACCACGGACCAGGTGCTGCCCAAGCTGAGAGAAGCCATCGACCGTTATCTTGATGATGACGAGACATAACACCCAAACAAATCAGTTTTCCACTTTGAACACAGGAGGAACTAACCATGAAAGTGATCTTACAGCAGGACGTGAAGGGCCAGGGAAAACGGGGCCAGATGGTCAACGTGTCCGACGGCTATGCCCGGAACTTCCTCTTCCCCAAGAACCTGGCGGTGCCCGCCAACGCCGACAACGTCAATAAGATGAAGATGCAGGACAAGGCCCGGGCCGCCCAGATGGCCGCCGAAAAGGCCGAGGCCGAGGCCATTGCCGAAAAGCTCAAGGCCATCGTGGTGAAGATCCCCGCCAAGGCGGGCTCCGGCGGCCGCCTCTTCGGGGCCGTGACCACCAAGGAGGTCTCCGAGGCCCTGCTGGCCCAGCACGAGATCAACATCAACAAGAGCAAGCTGGTCCAGGACGAGCCCATCAAGAGCTTCGGCACCTACCAGCTCAAGGCCAAGCTGGGCTATGAGATCAGCGGCGCCGTCAACGTGGTGGTGACCGAGGACAAATAAGCCAAAGCCACCCCATTCGATTCGACCACAGCAGGAGGTGAGAGGTTTGGACGAGGCATTGCTGCTGCGCCAGGTCCCCCACAGCGTGGAGGCCGAGCAGTCGGTCCTGGGCGCCATGCTCATCGACCCCCGGTGCATCCCCCAGGTCATTGAGGAGCTGGTGGGGGAGGATTTCTACCTCCAGGCCAACCGGGACATCTACAACACCATGTACCGGATGTTCAACTTCTCCGCCGTCATCGACCCGGTCACCGTCCTGGACGAGATGAAGCTGGCGGGGGTCTTCGACGAGAACACCTCCCGGAGCTACATCCTCCAGCTCATGGACGTCACCCCCACCTCCGCCAACGTCATGGAGTACGTCCGCATCGTCAAGGACAAGTCCCTCCTGCGGCAGATCTACAACACCGCCGGGGAGCTCACCGAGCTGGTGCGGGAGGGGGGCGAGACCGCCTCCCACGTCCTGGACCTGGCGGAGCAGCGGATCTACAGCATCCGCCAGGGGCGGAACAGCCAGGGGCTGGAGCCCCTCTCCGCCATCCTGGTGGACGTGTTCCAGCACCTCCAGGAGCTCTCCGAGGCGGGGTCGGAGGTCCCGGGCCTGGCCTCGGGCTTCATCGACCTGGACCGGACCCTCACGGGCATCCATCCCTCGGAGCTGGTCCTTCTGGCCGCCCGGCCGGGCATGGGCAAGACCTCCTTCGCCCTGAACGTCCTCCTTCACGCGGGGAAGTTCTCCGGCAAGACCGTGGTCTTCTTCTCCCTGGAAATGAGCCGGGAGCAGCTGGCCCTGCGGCTGATCTCCAGCGAGGCCTATCTGGACAACAAAAAGCTCCTCACCGGCCGGCTCTCCCCCGACGACTGGGACAACGTCTCCCTGGCGGTGGCCGCCCTGTCCCGGACCCGCATCCTCATCGACGACAACCCCGCCCTCACCGTGGCGGACATGAACGCCAAGTGCCGCCGGGTGGAGGACCTGGGCCTGGTGGTCATCGACTACCTCCAGCTCATGCAGGCCTCGGGCAGCGGGACGAAATACGCCGGGGAGAACCGCCAGCAGGTGGTGGCGGACATCAGCCGCTCCCTGAAGATCATGGCCAAGGAGCTCCACGTCCCCGTCCTCTGCCTGTCCCAGCTCTCCCGTGCCAACGAGAGCCGGACCAACAAGCGGCCCATGCTCTCGGACCTCCGGGAATCCGGAGCCATCGAGCAGGACGCCGACGTGGTCATGTTCCTCTACCGGGAGGACTACTACAACGCCGACACCGACAAGCGCAACCAGGCCGAGTGCATCATCGCCAAGAACCGCCGGGGGGAGACCACCACGGTCCCCCTGACCTGGCTGCCCGAGTTCACCTCCTTCTCCTCCGCGGAGCACAACCATGACGATGACGACGACCTGTGACCCCTTCGCGGCGGCCATGCTCCGCTTCTGCGACCGGGAGGGCCTGCTGCCCCGGGGAAGCCGGGTCCTGATCGCCCTCTCCGGGGGGCGGGACTCCATGGCCCTCCTCACCGCCCTGCAGGAGGCGGCGGCGGACCGGGACCTGACCCTCCTGGCCGCCCACTACGACCACGGCCTCCGGGGGGAGGAATCCCGCCGGGACCGGGACTTCGTGACCGCCTGGTGCGCAGAGCAGGGGATCCCCCTCACCGTGGGCGCCGGCGACGTGGCCGGCCAGGCGGCGGAGACCCATCGGGGCATCGAGGAGACCGCCCGGGCCATGCGCTACGCCTTTCTGGAGGAGACCGCCCGGTCGGCGGGGGCGGACGTCATCGCCACCGCCCACAACGCCGACGACAATCTGGAGACCGTCCTCCTCCACCTGACCCGGGGGACCGGGCTGGACGGCCTCACGGGCATCCCCCCCCGGCGGGGGAAGCTCATCCGCCCCCTGCTGGCCGCGCCCCGTTCAGACATCGACGGGTATCTGGCCCGCACCGGGGTGCCCTGGGTGGAGGACAGCACCAATTCCGAGACGACCTACGCCCGGAACCGTATCCGCCGGGAGGTCCTTCCGGTGCTGAAAACCATCAACCCCGGCCTGGCCGCCACCCTGGCCGCCGACCTGGTCCACCTCCGGGGGGACCGGGACTGGCTCTACGCCCAGGCCGCTCCCACAGCCGCCCTGGCGGAGGGAGGCCCCGGGATCCGCTCCCTCCCCGCCGCCGCCCTGACCCGCCTGCCCCGGCCTGTGGCCATCCGGGCGGTGAAGCTGCTGCTGGGGGAGCTGGACCGCTATCAGATCTCCGCTGTCCATCTGGACCAGATCCTGGCCCTGGCGGAGAGCCGAGACCCCAGTTCTTCCCTGTCCCTGCCCCAGGGCCTCACCGCCCGGCGGGATTACGACAGGCTCATCCTCACCCTTCAGGAGGAGGCCCCCGCCTCCTTTTCCCCGGTGACCGTTCCCGCCCCGGGGACCTACCCCCTGGAAAACGGCTGGACCGCGGTCCTCACCCTGGGGATCAGCGACGGGACCCAGGGGGCCTATCGGTGCCATCTGGCCCCTCCCGCCTTTCCCCTGACCCTCCGGCCCCGGGCCCCCGGGGACCGGCTGGCCCTGCCGGGGCGGCGGTCCAAGACCCTGAAAAAATGGCACATCGACGAAAAGATCCCCCGCCTCCGCCGGGACGCCCTCCCGGTGCTGGCGGACAGCACGACCCTCCTGGCCGCGGCGGGGCTGGGTCCCCAAGCCCACTGCATCGCCCCCGCCGGGGCCCCCGCCCTGACGGTGGAATTTCTTCCGCCGCCAGGAGAATATACGACATGAAAGGACGAACCGTTATGAAGCTCGATCAGGACATTCAGGAAATTTTGATCTCCCAGGAGGACCTGGAACAGCGCATTGAGGAGATGGCCGCGGAGATCACCCGGGACTACGCCGGAAAGGCCCCCCTGCTGGTGGGCATCCTCCGGGGCTCCTACATCTTCATGGCCGACCTGGTGCGGCACATCGACCTGCCCGTCTCCATGGACTTCATGGTGGTCTCCTCCTACGGAGCGGGCACCGTCAGCTCCGGTCTGGTGAACATCAAAAAGGACCTGGAGGAGGACATCGAGGGCAAGGACGTCATCATCGTGGAGGACATCCTGGACACGGGCAACACCCTGGTGAAGCTCACCGCCGAGCTCCTCAAGCGCCGCCCCGCCTCCCTGAAGCTGTGCGTCATGCTGGACAAGCCCGACCGCCGCACCACCCCCATCAAGGCCGACTACACCGGCTTCTCCATCCCCGACGCCTACGTGGTGGGCTGCGGCCTGGACTATGACCAGGGCTACCGCCAGCTCCCCTATGTGGGGGTGCTGAAGCCGGAGGTGTACGAGTAAGGGGGACGCGCCATGATGTATCCCTTCCTGACCCTGGACGACGGCACCGAGATCGTCCACTCGAACATGGGCCCCGACGGCCGGGTGAAGGTCTACTTGGAGCGCCCGGACGAAAAGGACGGCTTCCACCACGCCGTCTGCTACCTGCCGGACTACACCTGGGAGGACCTGGCTGGCTTTTCCCAGACTGACCTGGACCGGTTCCGGGAGGTCATTGAGTCCACAGCCCATCTGATTCTGGAGTTTTCCCAGGAGGGAGGGTTCGACGGTGCCGCAGGTTTTTAAGATCGGCTCCTATTGGGTTTTTTTCTGGGCCAACGAAAGCGACCCGTTAGAACCCATCCATGTTCACGTCTGCCAGGGCACGCCCAACGCCAACGCCACGAAGGTGTGGATCACCCGTGGCGGCGGCTGCGTCCTCTGTCACAACCACTCCCGTATCCCGGAGCGGACCCTTCGCAACATAATGAAGATCCTTCAGGCCCGAAGCGGCGAGATCCGGGAAAAGTGGCTGGCCTTCTTCGGTCAGATCCGCTACTACTGCTGAACCCCATAAAGGAAGTGATCCCCCCTTGAAACCCAACCAAAGCCCCCTTCGGGGCCTTGTGATGATGATCTGCCTGCTGGCCCTGGCCTTCTGCGTCTTCGGCATCTTCAAGCAGACCACCGCCCACTCCTCCCACTCCTACGCCGACCTCCGGGACCTCATCCTCTCGGAGCAGGTGGAGGAGATCGTGGTGGACGACGGCTCCGTCACCCTGTCCCTGAAAAAGCCCCTTCAGACGGGGGAGACCGAGGTCTCCTTCCCCCTGTACAGCTTTGAGCTCTTCTACCAGGACTTCAACCAGATCCTCCAGGAGCAGAAGGACAGCGGCGTGCTGAAGGACTACGACTATCCCGACAAGCCCTCCCCCGCCTGGATGGGCACCCTCCTGACCTGGATCGTCATCTTCGCCGTCATGGCGGTGGTGTGGTACTTCTTCTACCTCCGCCGGGCCCAGCAGGGCGGGGGACCCTCCCCCACCCAGTTCGGCAAGGCCCGGACCCGCACCCTGGCGGACACCGGCCGCACTGTCACCTTCCAGGACGTGGCCGGGGCCGACGAGGAGAAGGAGGAGCTCCAGGAGGTGGTGGAGTTCCTCCGGGAGCCCGCCCGGTTCACCCAGCTTGGCGCCCGCATCCCCAAGGGCGTCCTCCTGGTGGGCCCCCCGGGCACCGGCAAGACCCTCCTGGCCCGGGCCGTGGCCGGAGAGGCCGGGTGCCAGTTCCTGTCCATCTCGGGCTCCGACTTCGTGGAGCTCTACGTGGGCGTGGGGGCCTCCCGGGTCCGGGACCTGTTCAGCGAGGCCAAGAAATCCTCCCCCGCCATCGTCTTCATCGACGAGATCGACGCCGTGGGCCGCCAGCGGGGCACCGGCCTGGGGGGCGGCCACGACGAACGAGAGCAGACCTTAAACCAGCTCCTGGTGGAGATGGACGGCTTTGCCACCAACGAGGGGGTCATCGTCATGGCCGCCACCAACCGGGCGGACATCCTGGACCCCGCTCTCCTGCGGCCCGGCCGCTTTGACCGCCAGATCTACGTGGGCCTGCCCGACATCAAGGGCCGGGAGGCCATCCTCCGGGTCCACGCCAAGAACAAGCCCCTGGCCGAGGACGTAAACCTCCACACCGTGGCCCAGGCCACGGCGGGCTTTACCGGGGCGGACCTGGAGAACCTCCTCAACGAGGCCGCCCTCCTCTCCGCCCGGCTCCAGCGGCCCTTCATCCGCATGGACGTCCTCCACGAGGCCATGCTCAAGGTCATCGCCGGGCCGGAGAAGAAGAGCCGGGTGGTCCCCGACCACGCCCGGAAGCTCACCGCCTACCACGAGGCCGGCCACGCCGTGGTCATCCACCACCTGGAGAGCCAGGACCCGGTCCATCAGATCACCATCATCCCCCGGGGCCCCGCCGGCGGCATGACCATCTCCCTCCCCGAGGAGGACAAGATGTACCAGTCCCGCCGGGAGCTCACCGAGCGCATCTGCTCCCTGCTGGGGGGCCGGGTGGCCGAGGAGCTGGTGCTGGGGGACATCTCCACCGGCGCCTCCAACGACCTCCAGAACGCCACCGCCATCGCCCGGAGCATGGTGACCAAATACGGCATGAGCGAAAAGCTGGGGGCCATCAGCTACGACAGCGACCAGGAGGTCTTCATCGGCCGGTCCATGTCCCAGACCCGGGCCTACTCCGAGGAGGTGGCCGGGCGGATCGACCAGGAGATCAAGAACCTGCTGGACGGGGAGTACCGCCACTGCCGGGAGATCCTCAAGAGCCACATGGACGAGCTGGAGCGCACCGCCCAGTACCTGCTGGAGTTCGAGACCATGTCCGCCGACGACTTCGCCCTGGTCTTTGGGGACCCGGCGAAGCTGGAGGCCCGGAAGGAGGAGCAGCGGGCCCTCCAAAAGCAGCTTGCCGAGGAGGCCAAGGCCGAGGCCGCCCGGAAGCAGGCGGAGGCCGAGGCCCGGGAGGCCCAGCGCCTCCGGGAGGCCGACGAGGCCCTCCGCCGCCGGCAGGAGGAGGCCAAGGCAAGGGACCCCTTCGCCGGAGACGACGACACCCCCTCGGACCCCTTTGCGTAACACAGAACCAAACGCCGCCCCGTCTCCCCCATCGAGACGGGGCGGTTTGTCTTGCCACTCGGCGGAAGGTATGGTAATATCCTGTTGACACAAGGAAAGGAGACCTGACCCCATGATCGACGAAATGCTGGCCTTTAACAAACAATTCGTGGCGGAGAAGCGGTACGAGCGGTACGCCGCCGACAAATACCCCAACAAGAAGATCGCCATCCTCACCTGCATGGACACCCGGCTGGTGGAGCTCCTCCCCGCCGCCCTGGGGCTGAAAAACGGCGACGTGAAGATCATCAAAAACCACACCGACTGCGGTGTGCAGCACATCGACGCGGAAATGATGATCGGCCACATGCTCCAGCGGGGGGTGCCCCAGGACCACATCGACCTGATGAAATACTGCGGCATCGACTTCGCGCGCTGGCTGTCGGGGTTCGACACCGTGGAGCAGTCGGTGACCGACACCGTGGACACCATCCGCCACCACCCCCTGATCCCCGCGGACGTCCGGGTGGGGGGCTACGTCATGGACACCGTCACCGGGGAGCTGGCCGTGGTGTGCCCGGCGGAGTGAACGATCCAGCCAAAAAAGACCGTCCCCAGGCTCGGGGACGGTCTTTTTGTGTGTTCTTCTGTGGAAACGGGGCCGCTTATGCCTCCGCGCTGTTGAAGTACCGGTCCAGCATGGTCACGATCTGGGACCGCAGGCACTTGTCGTTGGGGAGAAGCTTCCCGTCGCTGCCCTGGACCACGTTGTGCATGGTCATCCAGCAGAAGGCCTCGTAGGCCCAGTCGGGCACGTCGGCCGCGTCGCTGTAGTTCAGCGGGAAGGCCCAGGCGCCGGTGAAGCCGCCGCCCTGGCTCTGCTCGTACCGATAGAGGAAGGTGA
>CACZKM010000033.1 GCA_902781745.1 Oscillospiraceae bacterium | reverse complement strand
TAATCCTGCAAGCCTTTGGCTTGCAGCCCACGGCAGAATCTGCCGTGGGCGATTAAAATGTTTTTTAAACATTTTAATCGATAATTAGTATTATTCCCCCCAGCTCTCAAACGAAACCTCCACCCCATCGGGGATCCCGTAAAATTCCCGGAAGTAGGGCTCCCGATACTCGTTGTTGGGGTCGGGATACCACAGGGCCTCGGGGTGGGGATAGGCGGGCAGGGTGACGGAAGCGGCCTCCCCCCGCCGAGCCTGGGCCAGCATGGCGTTCCGCTCCCGGCTCACCGCCCCGATGTCGGCGTAAATGTGCCCCCACCGGACCCCGGCGACCAGGGTCAGCACCAGGCACACCGCCAGCACCACCTTCCGGAAGCCCCCCGGCCAGGCCCGCCACAGGGGGGCCAGCAGAAGGAGGCAGAGAAGGGCGAAGCACAGGTCGGCGGTGAAGAAGCTCCGGGGCCCCACGGTGTTGATGACCACCATGGGGGCCATCAGCAGGAAGGGGGCCGACCACACCAGCAGGAGCCAGAACCGCTCCCCGGCGGTCCGGCCGCAGACCCGGCAGAGCGCCGCCGTCACCAGGACCAGGAAGAGGCAGTCCGCCCCGATGGTCAGGCCGGAGACCCCCAGGGCCTCGCCCCCCAGGACGGTCCGGAGCCAGCAGACGAAGTAGTAAACGCCGTAAAGCAGGGTCAAGCTCCCAAGCACCCCATCCGCCTTGGTGAGCCGCCCCCGGCGGGCAGCGGTGCGGAGGCCGCTGAGAAGGACCAGCAGGGAGAGGGCCCCCATGAGCAGGCCGTTGCGGCGGCAGAGCGCCGGGACAAACTCCGTCAAATACCGGCGGAGGAACTCCCCCAGGATGCGGCCCAGGGACCAGTCCTTCTGGAAGGTGAGCTGGCGGTAGTCCCCCACCGCCGCGCCGGTGTCCCACAGGGTCTGGTACATATTGCTGCTGAACATGAGCCCCAGGCCCGCCAGGGCGCCGACGGCCAGGGCGATGAGCCGCCCGTCGGGCCGCGTTTTGCGGAAGACGATCTCCCGGACCAGAAAGGCCGCCGCCGCCAGCACCGCCCAGGCCGACAGGTTCTCCAAAAAGAGCTGGAGGACCACCCCGAAGAGCAGATAGGGCAGCCAGCCCGGAACCCCGGCCCGGGCCGGTCTCCTCTCCCCCTCGGTGAGCCGGAGGAGGAGGGCCAGATAGACCAGCAGGAGAAGCCCCGACGCCACGAAGTTGGAGAACCCCGCCACCCAGCCGCAGGTCTGGGCCCAGATGGCGGTGGGGGTGGCCAGGAAGAGGCCGTTGGCCAGAAGGAAGAGGGCCAGCCTCCCCGTCTCGTCCAGTCCCTTGCCCCGGAGCCGCCGGAGGCAGTCCCCCGCCAGCTCCCCCGCCGCCAGGGGGATCAGGGTGAAGACCAGCCCCATGACCAGGGTCTTCAGCAGGGCGGACCGGGTGAGGAGGACCTCCACCAGGTTCCCGGCGTACCGGCTGTTGATGTCGGCGGTGACCAGGTGGCGGATGCCCTGGGCCAGCCCCCAGTCCCAGTCGTCGTGGGTGTAGGGGATCTGGGCCGCCAGCCACAGATAGAAGATCAGGGCCAGCAGGACCGCCAGGGCGTAGGCCCGGTGCGTTCCGATGGGTTTCATGGCGGTCCCTCCTTTGTCGCGTTATATCTTGTCTATCTTAGTCTATTTCCCTCCAACAGGCAAGGGAAAGTTTTCTCTCTCTGACAGCACAACAGCGCCCCTTCTTCCCGGCCAGCTCATCCTGCCGGGAGAAAGGACGCTGTTTTTTGATGGGTTCGGGCACTGTCAGGCGGGCTCAGAAGCCGTGGCCGCCGCCACCGCCTCCTCCCCCGCCTCCGCCGCCGCCACCGCCGCCGGAGGAGGAATCGGAGCTCTTGTACACCCGCTCGCTGCGGAGGACCGTGGGGGTCGCCAGGAGGATGGCGGGCATGGCGGCCATCTGCCGGCTGACGCTGACCTTGGGCTGGCCCTTGACGGTCTTTTCCGCCTTCTGTCCCCAGCGGCTCCGGGCCGCCAGCCAGTAGTTGAGGACCACCCCGAAGAGGACGGCGATGAGGGCGTTGGTGATGTGCTTCACCGGCCGGGCGATCCGCCCGCCCCGGCACTTGGTCTCGATCTGGGAGAAGACCTGGTCCGCGCAGGCGAAGTAGTCCCCCCGGGAGGCCAGCTTATAGACGTTGTCGGTGATGGCCCGGGCGTCGGCCTTGCTGACCAGCTTCAGCCCGGCGCTGGTGGAGAAGATGTAGAGCTCCCGGTCTTCCATGTCGATGAAGAAGAGGACGGCGGGCTCGCTGCCGTATTTCCCCCGGGTGTAGTCCGCCGCGTAGGAGGCGGTGGAGCCGGGGGAGGAATTCGTGGTCACCAGGCCGGTGTTGGCAAACTCGGTGATGCCGGCGTACCGGCTGCGGAGGGTCTCCCCCTCCTCCTCGGTGAGGAGCCCCGCCCCGTCGTCCAGGAAGAACGCATAGTCCGCCGCCCGGGCGTCCAGGGGGAGGAGGGTGAGGCAGAGAAGGATGCCCAGCAGGAACAGAATGGCTTTTTTCATGGCCTCAGACCTCCTTTCGATCGAAGAGGGTGGGCAGGGGCCGGGTGGTCCCCACGTTGTAGGTCCGCAGGATGCCCAGGGAGGAGAAGAGAAGGACGGCGATGCACAGGGCGTCCCCCAGGTAGTACCAGGCGTCGCTGACCGGGGAGAGAAAGACCAGGGCCACGTTGAGGATCACCGCCGCCAGCAGGGCCAGGGCGGCCCGCAGGGGGTGCTTCTCCGGGATGTCCTTCTGCAGTCTGCTCACCCGCCAGACGAGGAAGAGGGTGAGCATCAGCACCGCCGCCGCCCAAACCCGGGAATACGGCAGGGCACCGGAGGAGGCCAGGCTGATCACCGCGACGATCAGGATCGCCATGAGGATCCCGACGCCCTTGCCCTCCCCTTTTTTCTTCTGTTTCTTTGCCTTGCCGGAAGAGGCCGGGGGCTCCTCCGCCGCCCGGGCCGGGTCGGCCGGGGGCTCCGGGGCTTCTCCCGCGGTCCACCCCTTGTCCTTGGCGTGGGTCTGCTTCTCAAAGACCGTCCGGGTGCTCCCATGGAGGCCGATCCCCATGAGGAGGGCCGCCGTCAGGCTGAGCACCGAGGTGATAAGGGGGGTGGGCTGGACCAGCAGCTCCAGCAGGAGGAAGAGGACCACGCTGATGACGCCGCAGCCCATGCCAAAGGCCTTCAGGTCCAGGGGAAGGTCCGAGACCACCTTCCCCGACTGGCCGTTGATGACGGCGTAGGCCACCCGGTCGTCCTTCCGCCAGGTGAGGAACCACAGGGGGTAGAGGACCCGGTGGCGGCCGGTGGTCTCCGCCTCCACCCTGGCGGCGGACTTGTCCACGGCGATGCCGCTCTCCGCCAGGGCGGATTGGGCCACCTCCTCCACCACGTCCTTCACCGCCTGGTCGGCGGCGTCCTTGCCGTAGAGGTCCCCGTCCACCGTGGCGGCGTCGGCGTAGAACCCCGCCAGGTAGGCCGGGTGGAAGTCCCGCTCGGCGGCGGTGTCGAAGGGGAGGGTCCGGGCGGCGATCTCGTCGTCCAGGTACCGGCTGGCGTCGAAGGGCACCCCCCGGTAGGTCCCCTCCAGCCGGGCGTCGATCCGGTAGGTGTTCACCACCTCGTACCGGAAGTGGTCCTCCACGGTCTTGGTCCCCTGGATCTCCGAGGCCCCGAAGGCCACGTCGTACTCATAGTAGGGCATATAGATGCCCGTGAAGCTCTTGAGCTGCTCCGGGTCGGTCATCTCCCGGGGGAGATACCGCACCTTTTTGGCGAACCGGCTGTAGAGCGCGGCGCAGCTCTCCCTGGAGATCTGGAAGGGGAGGATGCGCTCGGGCCGCTCTCCCCCGGCCCTGCCGGTGTTCAGCACGCTCTGCCCCCCGCAGTAGGGGCAGAAGCCCACCATGGAGTCCTCGGTGGACTCCAGCTCCGCCCCGCAGCCGCCGCACCGGAAGACGGTCAGGTCCGTCCCCCCGTCCGCCGTGCCCTCGTCCCGCACCCGGAAGGACTCCGGGGGGAAGGAACTGCCGCAGTGGGCGCATTTCATCTGCTGGCTGGCCACGTCAAAGGTGACGCTGCCATTGCAGTTTTCGCATCGAAAGGCCATGGGCTTATCCTCCTTTCTCCGTGGGGCCGGTGGTCCGGCCCTTGTCTGTGTTCTCTTTCGGCGGGATCACGCCGCCGCGTCCCCGGCCTGGGCCAGGGCGTTGTACCAGGCCCGGGCCGCCAGGGCGATGTCCTTGTCCCCGTCGGGGTAGACCGCCTGATACAAGGTCTCCTCCCCGTCGTAGACCTCCCGGACGTAGTTGCCGTCGGCCAGGAAGAAGTCCAGCCGCTCCCCCGCCTGGGGCAGCTCCAGGACGATGTACTCCCCGTCGGGCCGCTGGGCCCCCTCCGCCAGCCGGAAGGTCACCCCCTCCAGCATCTCCTCCAGGTAGGGGGCCCCCTCGTCCCCCGCCGGGGTCAGGGTGCCGTAATCCAGGGCGGTGAGGGTGTAGGGCTCCTCCAGGTAGGCCACCTGGTTCAAGATCATATCCGGCGCCGTGTTGGTGAAGGTCCGGGGGGTCAGGCCGTTGTCCCCGGCAAAGGTCTCCTGGACGGTCCAGGCCCATTCGTTCAGGGCGGTCCAGGCCTTCCAGTCGTCGCTGTCCGGGTCGATGTCATAGCTCTCCCGGACGAACCGCACGTCGGTGGGGTGGTAGAAGATGTAGTAGGTCCCGTCCTCCCCCTGGGCGAAGGGCACCGCCCCGGACAGATCGTAGGCGAGCATCCCGTGGAGGACGTCCTCGTCCGCCGTGCCGATGCTGAAGAGCCAGCCGTCCCCCCAGTCCTCCCCGGGGTGCTGCTGCTGGCCGAATTCCCGGGAGGCCTTCTCCGTCACTGTAAAGAGGACGCCTTCCTCGCTGGAAGCCGGGGTCTCCACCACCACCAGGGGATCGTAGTCCTCAGGGACGGACAGGGTCAGGCCGCCGTTGGTGTAAAGGCCCTCCGCCGGGGTCTCGGGCTCCGCGGCCGCCGGGGTCTCGGGCTCGGGCTCTGTCTGAGGCTCCTCCGCGGCGCCGCCGCAGGCGGCCAGAGCCAGGGCCATCAGCAGGGCCAGGAGCAGCGCTAATTTTTTCATTGTCGTTCCCTTCCTTTCTTCCCAGACCCGCCGGGGCTGCCGGACAGGGTCTTTTGTTGTTCCCGCAGTGTGGATACTTTCATTATACGTCCCGGCAGAAAAAACGCAAGAGAAATCGGCAACGGTCGTGCCATTTTTCCGGTCCACCGAAAAAAAGCAGGCCCCCCGTCCCCTGCCGGACCGGCAGAGGGCGGAGAGCCCGTATTGTTATTCCATCAGCCGTTTCCCGTCCTGATAGGCCGTCCCAACCACGCCCCCCAGGAGGCGGTACACCCGGCGGACCCGGTCGAAGGACAGGAACTCCGCCCTGTCCGCGTCCACCAGGCCGTCGTCTCCCAGGATGGCCTCGTCGGCGCTCATGTTCACCACTTCCCCGATGATGCGCACCCCGCCGGGGCCGTCGGTGATCTCCGCCACCCGGCACTCCAGGGTCAGGGGGAATTCCTCGAAGAGGGGGGCGTCTACAAACCCGCTCTTCATGGGGTGAAGCCCCGCCGAAGCGATCTTGTCGGGCCTGGCGTGCCCGGAGACCAGACCCACATAGTCCGCCTGGACCAGGTGGGCCCGGTCGGCGAAGCTGGCGGTAAAGGCCCCCTTTTGGAAGATGTTCTCCGTGGTCTTGTGGCCCCGGGAGATGTTCAGCTCCACGTATTTGCTGCCCACCAGCCCGGCCCAGCCCACGTTCATGGCGTCGGGGACGCCGTGCTCGTCATAGGTGCCCACGATGAGCACCGGCTGGGGGTAGAACCCCACGTCCTGAAAATTCTTTCGCATAGTTCAGCCTCCTCAAAGTGACCGGGCCACGGTATAGGCGGTGTCGATGGCGGTCATGACGCTGCCCACCTTGCCGCCGTCCCCCACCTGATAGACCTCGATGCCGGACCCCGCCAGATCCGCTGCCAGGGAGGGCCGGGGCCGGAAGCCCACGGAGAGGACCACGGTGTCGGCGGGGATGGTCTCCTCTCCCGGTTCCGAGGTCACGGTGACGGCCCCCGCCTCCACCTTAGCCAGGCGGCAGCCGGTCCGAATGGCGACCCCGGCCTCGGCCAGCAGGTCCCGGAGCATCTGCTCGTTGGACTCGGGCACGGGGAGGCCGGCGGAGAGGATGTCGGGCAGGGCCTCCACGATGGTGACGGTCTTGCCCTCTTGGGCGTAGCCCAGGGCGGTCTCGCAGCCCACCAGACCCCCGCCGATCACCGCCACGGTCTGCCCCACGTGGGGAGCCTGGGTGAGGGCGGTGACGCAGTCGATGACGTTTGCCCCGTCGATGCCGGGCACCGAGGGCACCGCGGGCACGGCCCCCAGGGCCAGGACCACGGCATCGGGCTTTTGGGCCTTGATCTCTTCGGCGGTGAGGGGGGCGTTCAAATGGACGGTGACGCCCTCCTTCTCCAGCTCCTTCTGATACCAGTCGTTGAGCTCGTTGAGCTCCTTCTTGAAGTCGTGAGCCCCGGCGGGGATGAGGCTGCCCCCCAGCCGCCCGCTGCCCTCATACAGGGTGACGGTATGGCCCCGCTTGGCGGCGGTCCGGGCGGCCTCCATCCCGGCCACGCCGCCGCCTGCCACCAGGACGGTTCTCTTTTTCAGGGCGGGAGTCAGGCCGAAGGTGTGCTCCCGGCCCGCCCGAGGATTCACGGCGCAGCCCGTGCGGCGGCCCAGCTTCAGGGCCCCGATGCACCCCTGGTTGCAGCCGATGCAGGGGCGGATGTCCTCGGCGCAGCCCATCTCCACCTTCCGGGGGAAGTCCGGGTCCGCCAGGGAGGCCCGGCCCAGGACCACCCCGTCGATCTTGCCCTCGGCCACGGCCTTCGCGGCGATGTCCGGGTCGTTCATCCGCCCGCCGCAGAGGATGGGGATGGCGACGGCCTCCTTCGCCCGGGCGGCCAGGTCCACGATCCGGCCCTTTTCCATGTAGCAGGGGGGCGCGGCGTAGTAGAAGGAATCGTACTGGCCGAAGTCCACGCTGAGGCAGTCGTAGCCGTAGGCCTCCAGCCGCTGGGCGATGGTCAGGCCCTCCTCCAGGGTCCGGCCGACCTCCTCCTCCCCGTGGAGGGAGGGGGTGTTGTAGCCCTTGATGTAGCTCTTGAGGGCCAGCCGCATGGAGACGATGAAATCCGCCCCGCAGACGGCCTTGACCCCCTCCACGATCTCCCGGGCGCACCGGAGGCGGTTTTCCAGGTCCCCGCCGTACTCGTCGGTCCGGTGGTTCATATAGGCCATGGCGAACTGGTCCAGCAGGTAGCCCCAGTGCATGGCGTGGACCTCGATGCCCGGGAAGCCGCAGCCCTTGAGGAAGGCGGCGGTGTCGATCATCTGGTCGATCTTGGTCCGGATCTGGTCCCTGGTCAGGGCGGGGGCCAGCCGGGAGGGGTCGTGGTAATAGGGGATCTCCGAGGGGCAGAGGCAGCCGGGGGAGTTCCGCCCGTAGCCCATGGAGACCTGGGGGATCATCCTGGCCCCGTAGGCGTCCATCCTCTCCAGCAGGTCCACGGCGGACCGCTTGAAGGCGCCGGGGGCCTTCATGGGCCGCTTGTGATCCAGGGGGTGGACGGGGTCCACCAGGGCGTCTGGGTGCATGGCCCCGGTGAAGATCAGGCCGAAGCCCCCCCGGGCCCGGGCCTCGAAGTAATCCAGCCCGTCGGGGGAGAACTCCCCGAAGGAGCCGAAGACCGTGGGGATGGTCAGGGGGCCCACGCAGAAGCGGTTCTTGAAGGTGGTCTTGCGGATGGTCAGCGGCTGAAAGAGGGCGCTGGTATCTTGCGTCATGAGAGTTTCCTTCCTTTCGATGCTGCCGCCGGTCCCTTCCTTCCACAGCTTCCCGTTCCGGCGGCAGAGGTCTTTGGTGGTAGTTTAGCCCATTCCGGGGCGATGCGCAATCCCTTTTTCGCCGGCGGCGGGCGGCGGGGAGGCAGACAGCGGGCCGGCGCCTGGGATGCCAGACTCCGGCCCGCGTGTAATCTCAAGGAAACAGTTTTTCTATCTGTAGATCGGCAACTTTGAAAAAGCCCGTATCCGCGGTAAGCAGCGGCAATCCACGAGAAATCGCTGTCGCTGCAATAATGGCATCGGGAAGCTTGATCCGATATGCCCGGCGCAGTTGAATCGTCCGTTCCATGATCCCCTCATCGATGTGAAGGATCTCACAGCTTTTTAAAAGCCGTCGGATCGTATCCTCTTCTTTCGCTGAGATCGATGGGAAAGAGAGCAATTCCATAAAACTGATATCAGAAACCGCCAGCCGGCTCTTTGTAAACGGCTTCATGCATTCGTTGCCTGACAGGATATACAAAATCGCATTGGTATCAGCAAGATAATCAATCCCATTCATCCCGCATACTCCTCTGTATCTCTGTTCCGTCCGGCAGATCGGGAAGCGCGCCGAAAAAACTGCTGACGTCGGTCGCGCGATCCGTTTGTTTTCTCATCCTCTCCCTGAACAATATAAAATCAATATAATTGGAGACTTCTTCCAGACAGCTTTCCGGCAGGGAATGGATCTGCTGTTCAAGCGATGCGTATGACATAGGAACACCTCCTGATTAAGGCCATTGTATCACGCTGCGGGTCCAATGACAAGGGCGGGCGTCTTCTCAAGCCCCCCAGGACAGCAGCTCCCATTCCCCGCCCAGGGTCCGGGCCAGCCACCACTGGTAGTCCGTGTAGTCCGTGTTCGGCTCGCAGTAGCCGCTACCGGTCTCCCCGGAGCGGAAGTCGGAGACAAACTCGATGCACTGGGCGTAGGCCTTCCCGCCCCCCACCGAGCTGAGCCACGCCACGCCCTCCCGGTTGTAGCACTGGTCCCCCGCGTAGCGGACGCTCCGGAGCTCGCAGCCCGTCCAGGTGTCGAACTGGGCCCGGATGGCGGCCACCGCCTCCCGCATCTCGTCTTCATCATAGACCGCGGAGGTCCCGTAATCCACCACCGCGTCAGAGGGCTCCACCGCATTCAGGTACTCCTCCAGGGTGACCCCTGTCTCCATGATCTCCCCGGCCACGGCGGGGTCGCCGACGTACCGGATGTGCCAGGGCTCGTAGGAATAGCCGGTGACGTCGTCCCGGCCCTCCAGATACCGGAGGATGAAGCCGTGGGCCGCCAGCTTGGCGTGGACCTTGGCCCAGAGCGCCGCCCGCTCCGCCGCCCGTTCCTCGTCGGTCTGGTCCTTCTCCGGCTGGATAAGGTTCACGTCGATGGCCAGGCCGGTGTGGTGCTCCGAGAACCCCGGCACCGCCACATAGTGGTTGCAGTAGTCCAGCCCGTAGGCCTGCTCGTACTCCGCCCAGAGGTCCTTCTGCCGCTCCACGGAGCGGTAGCTGCTCTCCAGCTCGATCTGGACGCCGTCCTTCCGCACATCCTCCTGGAGGGCCCGGAAGGCCTGGTAGGCGTTCTCCTCCACCTGGATGCTCTGCTGGGAGTAGTTCTGGGTATCCACCAGGCGGATGCGGCTCTCCCAGTCGTCGGGGAGCTTGTGGGTCCGGTTCACCAGAGTGAGGAAGAGGTCGTCCTGCGCCGGCGTGCGCGCCGTCAGGGTAACGTCAAACCGGGAGAAGACCGCCTGGGCGTCGCAGTCCGGCTGGGCCAGGATGGTGTAGTGGACGTTCTCCCCCAGGTCCAGGATGTATTCCTGGAGCCCCGCGCCGTCGGTGAAGGTGACCCCCTCCTCCGTCTCCGTGTAGGAGGGCAGGGCCCGGGCGGCCTGGAGCCGCCGGGCGTACTCCGCCTCCCCCTCGCACAGGCCGATGGCCACGGGGTCCCGGCCCCCGTCTTCCTCCGGGGCATAGAGCCGCACGGAGACAGGGTCAAAGTCGGCCCGCCAGCCGCCGCTGACGTCGGCGGACACCTGGACGGTGGCCCCCTCCCCCTGGCAGGCGGCGGTCAGGACCTCTTCCGTCTGGGCGGACTGGCCGGAGCCGCAGGCGGTCAGGCAGACCGCCAGGAGCGCCCCGGCAAGCCAGAGCAACTGCTTGGTTTTTCTCATTCTCTCTTCCTCCTCCCGTTCTGCCGGGCGAAAAACAGCTCGTCCGAGTTTTTGGCCACATGGTTGTTCTCCAAAAAGGCCCGGACCTGATGCTCGGCGTCCTCGGTGATCTCCAGGACCCGGGCCCCGTTCCGCTGGGCCAGCTTTTTCAGCTCCACGGAGATGGCGGTGTAATAGGAGGTGCCGATGACCAGCAGGGTGTCATACTCCCCCAGCCGGAGCACCCACTCAAAGGCCGTGGGGTACAGGGGCGCGGGGTCGTCATAGAGCACGATGTCCGGCAGGTTCCCGTGGATGGGCAGGACGAAGGCGCTCCCCGCCTTCTGGTGGAGCCCGTCCACGTTCATGGTGATGACGGGAATGTGATACTCCGCCAGGGCGTAATGGGCGTCGTTGGGCGACGCCTGCCGACAGGCCTCCGTCATCTGCCGGATGACCTCCCGATGCTCGGCAGGGTGCTTGTCGGCGAAGGACCGCGTCAGCTTCCGTCTCACGCCGGGCTGGGCCTGGAAGGTGGGGATCCCGGAGGCCGCGGAGATCCCCGCGCCGGTCAGTGCGATCATCATTGTGCAGCCATCTCCTTTTCTCTCCGCGCGGGTCGATGTTTCTTTTGATGTTTCTTTTTCAGTATACACTATTTTGCGGCCTTTGTGGAGACAAATCTCCCGGAAACAGGGCCTGGCCCATCCACCCTCCATCAAATTTGCCATTTTTCAACACAAACGGCGGGAGATGGTGTATACTGGTCTTGTCACAACCAACCCACAGCAGAGAAAGGAGCGCGGACATGAACGGCACCATTGCGGATGTACGCTGCCCGAGCTGCGGTGCTCCGGCACAATACAACATCATCAAGCAGGAATACCTCTGCGGCTACTGCGGCGGAACGGTGGGGACCAAGGAGGCCCTGGCCCAGAAAAAGGGCTTCCGCCGCCTCCAGCAGCAAAAGATCAAGGAGAGCGCCGGGCAATACCGCCTGCTCCAAGCCGACTGCTCGGGCTGCGGCGCCACCCTGGTCTTCCAGGAGGGGGAGGCCATGGCAAGCTGCGCCTTCTGCGGGCGGGCCCTGGTCCGGACCCAGTACCTCGCCTCGGCGAATCTGCCGGAGCTCATCCTCCCCTTCCGGATCACCCGGGAGGAGGCCGCGGGCTGCCTGGAGGACTGGCGCCGCCGGAACGCCCGGAAGGCGGAGGCCAAACACCTGGCCCCCCTGGCGGACAGGCTGGCGGGCTTCTACCTGCCCTACGAGCTGGTCCGGGGGCCGGTCCACTGCGCGGTGAGCCGGATGGACGGCGGCCGGACCTTCCACTGCGGCGGGTACGTGGACAACGTCTTCGTCAACTGCTCCAACCAGCTTGACAACCTCCTCCTGGACGGGATGGAGCCCTTCGAGCTGGACGACCTGAAGGAATTCGACTTCTCCTACGCCGCCGGCCAGCGGATCAAGGTGGGGGACGTCGACGCCGGGGAGCTTCAGCGCCGGGTGGCCGACGAGGTCTCCCACGACTATGCCCCCGTGGTCCAAGAGACCCTGGAGACCAAGGCGGTGACCGCCCAGACGGACACATCGGATATCCTGCGCCTGCCCGTCCTGCTGCCGGTGTACTACATCGCCGAGGGGGAGACCATGGCGGCGGTGAACGGCCAGACCGGCAAGGTCAGCGTCCGGGCGGAGAAGGCGTCCCACTACTACTTCCTCCCCTGGTGGTTCAAGGCCATCCTGGCCACCCTCCTGGTGAGCGCCGGGGCCTTCGGGGCCTTCTGCCTGGGGGGCATGGAGGTCACAGGGGCCCTGCTGATCGCCGGGATGCTGGCCCTGATCCTTTTTATCGTGACCCTGTGCCTGTTCAGCGACACCGTCCACAACAAATTCCGGGTGGAGTCCGGACGAAAGGTCTTTACCTCCTCCGGCGGACCTCTGCGAAGAAAAAACGGAACCCTGGTCCAGGACCGGCGGGAGATCGAAAAGCCGGTGACCCCCCCGGTCTTCTTCGAGACCCTGGAAGGGGAGCGCCGGCCGGTGGCGCTGGACTTCGCCGTCTTCCGGCGGAGGCTGCGGATGGCGGCGCTGGCGGTCCTGGTTCTCTTTCTGCCGGTGATCGTGGCCCTCTTCCTCAACGGCTTCGACTTTGCCCGGCTGGAGCTGGGGGGCTCCGCCGTCTGGTTCTGCATCGCGGTGCCGGTGGTGCCGGTCTACCTGCTGAAATTCGGGCTGGTCGATCTCTATGAAAACCCGAGGATCTACCTCATCACGGACAAGGGCAGAAAGAAGCGGTACCGCAAACAAAAGGAGAAGGGAGCGCGGGGGGAGACCCTGCGGATGGTCCTCCGGGCCCTGTTCGTGCCGCCGGTGAGCCTGGCGGTCTGGTTCGCCATCCTCTCCTTCTGCGTCATGTGCTACCTGACCGCCTTCGGCTTCGATTGACGCCGGGGCGCTTATGCAAAGGACCGTACAAATCAACAACGAATGGGAGCATCCGATCAACATGGAACGAGAGAAAAAGAAGGCGCCCACCCACATCCAGATCCGCGGGGGCCGGGTGCACAACCTGAAAAACATCAACGTGGACATCCCCCTCCACCGGCTGGTGGGGGTGGCGGGGGTGTCGGGCTCGGGGAAATCCTCCCTGGCCCTGGGCATCCTCTACGCCGAGGGCTCCCGGCGGTATCTGGAGTCCCTGTCCACCTACACCCGCCGGCGGATGACCCAGGCGGAGCGGGCCCAGGTGGACCAGGTGCTGTACGTCCCCGCCGCCCTGGCCCTCCGGCAGCGCCCCGGGGTCCCGGGCATCCGCAGCACCTTCGGCACCGGCACGGAGCTGCTGAACATCCTGCGGCTCATGTTCTCCCGGCTGGCCAGCCACCGCTGCCCCAACGGGCACTACACGCCCCCCTCCATGAACGTGGCGGCGGAGCGCCCCCTGGTCTGCCCGGTCTGCGGGGAGACCTTCTTCGCCCCCGGGGCGGAGGAGCTGGCCTTCAACAGCCAGGGGGCCTGCAGGCGGTGCGACGGCACGGGGATCGTCCGGACGGTGGACGAGTCCACCCTGGTGCCCGACGAGAGCCTGTCTATCGACGAGGGGGCGGTGGCCCCCTGGCAGACCCTGATGTGGTCCCTCATGAAGGACATCGCCCGGGAGATGGGGGTGCGGACCGACGTGCCCTTCCGGGACCTGACCGCCCGGGAGCGGGACATCGTCTTCCACGGCCCGGCGGTGAAGAAGAACATCATCTACCAGAACAAGACCAGCGGCGCGGCGGGGGACATGGACTTCACCTACTTCAACGCCACCTACACCGTGGAAAACGCCCTGTCCAAGGTAAAGGACGAGAAGGGCATGAAGCGGGTGGCGAAGTTCCTGAAGGAGAGCGTCTGCCCGGACTGCGGCGGCGCCCGGCTCTCCGACGCCGCCCGGGCCCCCCGGCTCCGGGGGATCTCTCTGGCGGAGGTCTGCCGGCTGACCCTCTCCGACCTGCTGGACTGGGTGGAGGGGGTCCCGGCCTCCCTGCCCGAAGAAATGCGCCCCATGGCGGAGAGCATCCGGGACGCCTTCCGGAGCGCGGCCAAGCGGCTCATGGACCTGGGGCTGTCCTACCTGACCCTGGACCGGGCCGCCTCCACCCTCTCCACCGGGGAGCGCCAGCGGATGCAGCTGGCCCGGGCGGTGCGCAACCGCACCACGGGGGTCCTCTATGTGCTGGACGAGCCCTCCATCGGCCTCCACCCCGCCAACCTGGAGGGGCTGGCCGGGGTGATGGGGGACCTGCTGGCCGACGGGAACACCGTGGTCCTGGTGGACCACGACACCCAGGTCCTAAAGCAGGCGGACTGGCTCATCGAGCTGGGGCCGGAGGCCGGCGCGGGGGGCGGCGCCGTCATCGCCCAGGGGCCGGTCTCCGCCATCGAAGCCGACCCGGCCTCCCGGATCGGGGGCTTCCTCTCCGGGGCAAAGAAGATCGACCGGGGACAGCGGACCCCGGCGGACGAGGTCTTCTCCCTGGGGACCATCCACCTGTCCACCTCGGCCATCCACACCGTGGCCCCCCTGGAGGCGGACTTCCCCAAGGGGCGGCTGGTGGCCGTCACCGGCGTGTCGGGCTCCGGCAAGACCACCCTGGTGCTGGAGAGCCTGATCCCCGCCCTGACGGCGTCTATCCGGGGAGAGGCCCTTCCCGCCCATGTGAAGGCCGTTGAAGCCGAGGGCATCCGCCAGGTGAAGCTCATCGACGCCACCCCCATCGGCATCAACATCCGCTCCACCGTGGCCACCTACGCGGACATCCACGACGAGCTGCGGAAGGTCTACGCCCGCACCCCGGACGCCAAGGCCAGGGGGTATAAGGCGGGGGACTTCTCCTACAACACGGGCAGGCTCCGCTGCCCCACCTGCGACGGCACGGGGACCATCAGCCTGGACGTCCAGTTCCTCCCGGACGTGGACATCCCCTGCCCGGACTGCGGCGGGTCCCGGTACGGGCGGGAGGCCGGCCTCATCCGCCGGGTCCCCAAGCAGGCGGAGAGGGGCTACACCCTCCCGGAGCTGATGGACATGAGCGTGGACGAGGCCCTGGCCGCCTGCGGGGACCTGTCTCTTGTCCGCCGGCGGCTGACGGTCCTCCACGACCTGGGCCTGGGCTACCTGACCCTGGGGGAGGAGACCCCCAGCCTGTCCGGGGGCGAGGCCCAGCGGCTGAAGCTGGCCAGCGAGATGGGCAAGGGCCAGTCGGACGCGGTCTTCGTCTTTGACGAGCCCACCATCGGCCTGCATCCCCTGGACGTGGCCACCCTCCTCCGGGTCTTCCAGCGGCTCATCGACAACGGAGCCACGGTGATCGTCATCGAGCACGACCTGGACGTGATCCGCAACGCGGACTACATCCTGGACATGGGCCCGGGCGGCGGCGTCCACGGCGGCAGGCTCGTGGCGGCAGGCGCCCCGGAGGCCATCCGGGCCTGTGAGGACAGCGTGACCGGGAGATATTTATAAGAGAAGCGTGGCAAAAAAGGCTCTCCCCGCCATTGGCAGGAAGGGCTTTTTTCGTGCGCGGACAAAAAAACGGAAACGGCGAAATCCGCCCTGTCCTTCCCGCATATCCTTCCTTAGAAAAACGGAAAGGATGGATACCATGAAACTGTCGATCATCCGCGCCCGCCGTCCCAGACGGCTCTTTGTGCTCCCCAAACGGTATGTGGCCCTCCCGGCGGCGCTGCTGTGCGTGTGCGCCCTGTGCCTGCTGACCACCCTCCCCGCCTCGGTGACCACCGCCGCCCCGGAGCGGCAGCTGCCCATCTACTGCGTCCAGCGGGACCAGAAGATGGTGTCGCTGACCTTCGACGCGGCCTGGGGCAATGAGGACACCCAGACCCTCATCGACATCCTGGACCACTACCACGTCAAGGCCACCTTCTTCGTGGTGGGCCAGTGGGTGGAGAAATACCCGGACTCCGTCAAGGCCCTGGCCGACGCCGGCCACGAGGTCATGTGCCACTCCGACACCCACGCCCACTTCAACACCCTCTCCGCCCAGGAGATCATCGACGACGTGAATGCCTGCTGCGACAAGATCGAGGCCGTCACCGGGGTCCGCCCCACCCTCTTCCGCCCGCCCTTCGGGGAGTATGACGACCACGTGGTGGCCACCCTCCGGGCCATGGGGATGGAGGTCATCCAGTGGGATGTGGAAGCGTTGGCAGCGGGTGCAAGTGGTTGAAAGATAAGCGTATCAGACAATAGCTTGTCGCAGAACTCTGTGTTTTGCGACAGGCTCTGCTTTGGGTGATGGTGCCGGTCCTGTGGGCGGATGCCATGCGGGATGCGCAAGGATGGATAACGTCATAGCAAGGTGCCAAAGAAGATGGGATAGCAACGTATTGGGGGGGGAGATTACATCAACAAACGCATAAAATCCGTTTTATGGTCTTCCCCGCGGGCAACCCCCGAGGGACCGTCGCTGGGAATTGTAAATTCCGGCCCATGAAGTCCACCTGCACGGGAAAATAGTCCACCATAACGGAGATGTATATTCCGGCCCAGGAGGTCCACCTGTACGGAAAAAGAGGTCCACCATCTCGGGGAAACAGGTCCACCTTCACGGCGCACAGGTCCACTTCTCT
>CACZKM010000032.1 GCA_902781745.1 Oscillospiraceae bacterium | reverse complement strand
CTGCGCATCGCCTCCATCAACGGCCTGCTGGCCGTGGGCATGACCTTCGTGGTCCTCACCGGCGGCATCGACCTGTCGGTAGGCGCCATGATGGGCTGCGCCGGTATGTATTCCGCCTATTTCGCCCAGCAGACCATGGGCTATCACTGGTTCGTGGCCGTCCTCATCGGCGTGGCCATGGGCCTGATCGTCGGCCTGTTCAACGGCATCTGCATCGCCTACCTGAAGGTCCCCGCCTTCGTGGGAACCCTGGGCTCCATGAGTATCGCCCAGGGCCTGACCTTCCTCATTACGAAAGCAAAACCCATTCCCGGCCTGGATGATAAGTTCAAGAACATCGGTGGCGGCAGCATCGGCCCCATCCCCATCCCCATCATCGTCATGGCGGTGGTGCTCATCATCTGCTTCATCCTGCTGTATAAGATGAAATACGGCCGGTACGTCTTCGCCGTGGGCGGCAACCTCAACGCGGCCCACGTCTCCGGCATCAACACCAAGCGGATCATCTGCTCCGTGTACGTCATCTCCGGCGTGCTCTCCGCCCTGGCCGGCGTCATCACCACCGCCCGCGTCACCTCCGGCGTCACCTCCACCGGCGACGGCTATGAGACCGACGCCATCGCCATGGTGGTCATCGGCGGCACCAGCCTCGCCGGCGGCAAAGGCCGTCTGTGGGGCACCATCGTGGGCATCCTGCTCATCCAGTGCCTGTCCACCGGCCTGGACATGCTGGGCGTCAGCTACTATGTCCAGCTGATCGTCAAGGGCTTCGTCGTCATCGGCGCCGTTATGCTGGACGGCCTGACCGCCGACTAAGGGCGTTTTGGACCCGCTTCGCCCTTCCGCGGGCAAGGGTCTGCACACCAACCTTGTATTTTCAACCGTCACAGACGGGTGGAAATAAAAGAACAGCGCCGCCGTGGGGTTTCAGGTCCCGCGGGGGAGCAAAATCCAATCAAGTATGGAGGAATGCAAAATGAAAAAGTTGTCCCGTATCCTCGCTTTGGTCCTGTGCCTGGCTATGGCCATGTTCCTGGTGGCCTGCGGCAACACCGCCGCTCCCGCTGAGGAAGCCGAAGTCGAGGAAGCCGAAGCCGCCGGCGGCGTTGAAGACGTTGCGGCTGAAGGCGACGCTGCCGGCCTGAAGATCGGCGCCACCTACTACAGCCTGCAGAACGAGTTCACCATGAGAATGGACAACCAGGCCAAGAAGTGGGCTGAGGCCAACGGCGTGGAGTACACCGGTTATGACGGTGACTACAACGCTGCTACCCAGCTCCAGCAGGTTGAGACCATGATCGCCGATGGTGTTGACGCTATCGTTCTGAACCCCCAGGACGCTGACGCCTGCGCCGCATGCGTCGACGCCGCTGTTGCCGCCGGGATCCCCATTGTGGGCGTGAACACCATGGTCAACAGCGACGACCTGACCTCTTACTGCGGCTCCCAGGACGTGTCCGCCGGTGAGGACATCATGCAGTACATGATCGACTACATCGGCAACGACGAGTTCAACATCGTTGTCATCGAGGGCCCCATGGGCCAGTCCGCTCAGCTGCAGCGCTGGGAAGGCATCAACAACATCCTGGCTGATCACCCCAATGTCAAGATCCTGGCCGTTGACACCGCCAACTGGAGCCGCTCCGAGGCTATGACCCTCATGGAGACCTGGCTGACCACCTACGGCGACGACATCAACGCTGTCATCGGCGAGAACGACGAGATGGCTCTGGGCGCCCGCGAGGCCATCAAGGCCGCCGGCAAGGACATCCCCTGCATCGGCATCGACGGCATCACCGACGCTGTCACCGCTGTTGAGAACGGCGACATGATCGCTTCCGACTTCCAGAACGCCGAGGGCCAGATCGAGGGCGCTCTGAACGCCGCTGTGGCCGCCGTCAACGGCGAAGAGGTGGAGAAGGAAGTCTGGATCCCCTTCGAGATGATCACCCCCGACAACTACACTGAGTATCAGGGCCGTTATTGATTAACTGCTCCAGTACGCTGAGACTGTAGGCGTTGAACCAACGCACGCAAAGAGGCGGACGGGTCGTAAGTCCGTCCGCCTCTTTTTTATTCTGTTTGGTCCGGGCCTTGCTTGAGACCGGCGCTTCCCCGGCGGGGGAGCGGATGGTCTCAGGCAAGTCCTGGGAAATTGCGAACTATACCAAGGGAGGTATTTTATTATGCTGAAGTATGAAGGCGTGGACCTGAACTATTCCCTGGAGGGCAAGACCGCGATTATCACCGGCGGGGCCGCCGGCATCGGCTGGGCCACCGCGGAGTTTTTCCACAACAAGGGCGTGAACCTGGTGCTGGCCGACCTCAACCCCGAGGTGGACAAGCTGGCCAAGAGCCTGGGGGAGAACGCCATCGGCGTGCCCGGCAACGTCTGTGACGCCGCCTATCCCGCCCAGGTCATCGAGGCGGGGGTGAAGGCCTTCGGCCAAATCGACATCCTGGTCAACTGCGCCGGCATCGTGGCCCTGGAGGACGCGGAGCTCATCAGCGCCGACGACTGGAACCGGACCATCAGCATCAACCTGTCCGCCAGCTTCTTCATGGCCCAGGCCGTGGGCAAGTACATGATCGACAACAAGATCAACGGCTCCATCGTGAACATGGCCTCTCAGGCCGGCGTCATCGCCCTGGACAAGCACGTGGCCTACTGCGCCAGCAAGGGCGGCATCATCGCCATGACCAAGGTCATGGCCAAGGAGTGGGGCCCCAAGGGCATCCGGGTCAACTGCGTCTCCCCCACGGTGGTCCTCACCGCCCTGGGCCACAAGGCCTGGGACGGCCCTGTGGGCGACGCCTTCAAGAAGGAGATGCCCTCGGAGCGGTTCGCCGAGCCCGAGGAGATCGCCGCCGCCATCGCCTTCCTGTGCAGCAAGGGCGCGGGGATGATCACCGGCCACAACCTGCTCATCGACGGCGGCTTTACCATTAAATAAGGCGTTTTGGACCCGCTCCGCTGGGCTCCAAAACGGGGGGATTGCGCTCCGCTCGCGCGCCCTGCGGGCACACTCCCTCCGCGAGAGGTATTTTTTCACCGGCGGAGCCGGCGAAAAAATGATTTGATTATTTCCGCTTTCTGCGGAAAGCGGAACTCTGCGAGGCTTTTGTCAGCTTTTGATGACCTATGGCGCGGCTGACGGGGGCCTGTCATTATCCAAGATCGGAGGATCGACTATGCAGCGTATCTTAAATAATCCTGATAACATTGTTGACGAGATGCTGGCGGGCTTTGTCAAGTGCCACAGCGACATCGTCAAGCACGTCGTCACCAGCGAGGACAACCCCCGGGGCGTCGTCGCCGCCGCGGACGCCCCCCGGGCCGGCAAGGTCGGCATCGTCACCGGCGGCGGCTCCGGCCACAAGCCCGCCTTCGTGGGCTATGTGGGCAAGAATATGTGCGACGCCGTGGCCGTGGGCGAGATCTTCTCCTCTCCCACCGCCCTGGCCTTTTTGGAGGCCTTCCGGGCCGCCAACGGCGGGCAGGGGGTGGCCTGCCTCTACGGCAACTACTCCGGCGACAACATGAACGTGAAGATGGCCGTGAAGATGGCCGCCAAGGAGGGCCTGGAGGTCAAGACCGTGGTGGCCAACGACGACGTGGCCTCCGCCCCCAAGGACCAGCGGGACAAGCGCCGGGGCGTGGCCGGCGAGATCTTCATGTGGAAGTGCGGCGGCGCCAAGGCCGCCCAGGGGGCCTCCCTGGACGAGGTCATCGCCACCGCCCAGAAGGCCATCGACAACTGCCGCAGCGTGGGCATCGGCCTGACCCCCTGCACCCTCCCCGCCGTGGGCCACCCCAACTTCGAGATCAAGGACGGCACCATGGAGGTGGGCATCGGCCACCACGGCGAGCCCGGCATCGAGGTCTGCGCCCTGGAGACCGCCGCCCAGATGGCCCAGCGGATGGTGGACGTGGTGGTGCCCGACTATCCCTTCCAGTCCGGGGACGAGGTGGCCTGCCTGGTGTCCGGCCTGGGGGCCACCCCCGTCATGGAGCTCTATGTCCTCTATGACGAGATCGAGAAGATCCTGGCCGCCAAGGGCATCAAGGTCTATCGCTCCTATGTGGGCAACTACTTCACCTCCCTGGACATGATGGGGGCCACCCTGACCCTCATGAAGCTGGACGACGAGCTCAAGAGCCTGGTGGACGTGGAGGTGTACACCATGGGCATGAAGCAGGGGAACCTGGGCCAGGCCGCCGCCACCCAGAGCTTCGCCGCCGGCGCGGTCCAGGCCGCGTCTTCTCCCGCCGCCGGGGCCGTGGCCCACGCCGCCGGGAAGAAGGCCAGCCGGGAGACCCACGGCGCCGTGGTGAAAAACGCCAACGGCCGGGACATCCTCCTGGCCATGGTCAAGGGCATCCAGGACAACAAGCAGTACCTGGGGGACGTGGACGGCCTCATCGGCGACGGCGACCACGGCATGAACATGAACAAGGGCTTCACCCTCTACGAGGAGGAGCTGGGCGACAAGGCCACCTCCCTCACCGACGGCCTCTATGACCTGGGCAACGTGCTCTTCAACAAGATCGGCGGCTCCATGGGTCCCATCTACGGCACCGTCCTCCAGGCCATGTCCGAGAAGGCCGAGGGCCAGGACGCCATCGACCTGACCATCTTCGGCGAGATGCTGGAGGCCGGTCTGGAAGGGCTCTACGGCATCGTGGGGGCCCGCCCCGGGGACAAGACCCTGGTGGACACCCTCTATCCCGCCTGCGAGGCCGTCAAGAAGGCCGCCGCCGAGGGCAAGGACTTCGCCGCCGCCCTGGACGAGATGAAGGCCGCCGCCGAGGCCGGCAAGGACAGCACCGTGGACCTGGTGGCCAAGTTCGGCCGGGCCTCCCGCCTGGGCGAGCGGTCCCGGGGGGTGCTGGACGCCGGGGCCACCTCCTGCTGCATCATCCTCCAGGCCATGGCCGATGGGATGAAGGCGGTTTTGGAATGAGACGATCCGGACCCGCTTCGCTGGGCTCCGGATCGGGGGGATCGCGCTCCGCTCAGCGCACGCCCGCTGCTGCGGGCGCACGTTCGCTGCGCGAGAGGTATTTTTTCCGAAAACGCGGTTTCCGGAAAAAATGATTGGATCCGATTCCGCTTTCTGCGGAAAGCGGAACTCTGCGAGGCTTTTGGATCATAACGTGAAAGGTAGGGAAAACGTATGCATAAAGTAGCCATCGGCTGCGATCCCAACGCAGTCAACGAGAAGAAGGCCCTGATCAAGTACCTCACGGAAAAGGGCTATGAGCTGACCGACCTGGGCAGCGACGACCCCATCTACGCCAACATCGCCATCAAGGTGGGCGCCGCCGTGGCCAGCGGGGAGTATGACCGGGGCATCCTCATCTGCGGCACCGGCATCGGCGTCTCCCTGGCGGCCAACAAGGTCCCCGGGGTCCTGGCCGCCCTGGTCAGCGACGTGTACTCCGCCGAGCGGGCCCGGAAGAGCAACGACGCCAACGTGGTCTGCTTCGGGGCTTTCACCATCGGCATCCGCCTCATGGAGAAGCTGGCCGAGACCTTCCTGACCTCCGAGTTCGAGCCCGGCTGCCCCTCCCAGCCCAAGGTGGACCGCATCCGGGAGTATGAGGCCACCGGCAAGTGAGCCTCTTCGGAAAGAAGCCGGGACAGGAGGATGACCGGGACCCCTTCCAGATGGAGCGGCAGACCAACGCCCGGGCGGCCCTGCGGGTCCTCCTGGCCCTCTACCTGGCCTATATCATCTATAAGCTGGTCCGGGGCTACTTCGCCGGGGACCTGGGGATGCCCCTGCCCGTCTACTACGCCGCCCTGGTGGTCTTCGTGGCGGCGGAGATCCTCATCCTGGCCTTCACCGTCCGCCGGTGGAAGCAGGGACAGAAGAAGATCGACCGGGCCTGGGAGGACCGGGCGGAGCCCGAGCCCCTCCGACCCGCCGATGACCCGCCGGAGGAGGAGCCATGAGCCTGTCTGACGCCGCCGCCCTGGGGGCCCGGCTGGAGGACCATCTGACCGCCTACGCCCGGGGGACTGTGGGGCAACCCCCCCAGCCCAAGGGCTTTGCCAGGCTCTTCCGGCGGTGGTTCTCCTACAACGCCCAGGACATCGAGCCCGTCCACAAGGACTTTCTGGAGGGGACCGAGGCCCTGGTGAACCAGTTGGCGGCGGCCGTTGCCGAACTGTCCGCGGAAGAAGAGGACCGGGGAAAAGCCCTGGCGGAACAGGCCGTCCGTTCCCTCCTGGCGGAGAAGTCCGAAGCCCTCCCCAACGACCGGCGGCTCTACCTCATCGCGGCGGAGCCCCTGTGCGCCCCGCTGCTCCCCCTCCTGGACCGGGACGCCCTGGCCCGGCAGCGGGAGGAGATGCTCCGGATCACCCCCAGGCGGCTGATGTTTCCCAGGCAGTTGGCGCTGCTGGAGGAGATGGACCGGCTGCTGGGAGAATAGACCACAACCCACAACAGAAAACGCCTCTCGACCCATGACGGGTCGGGAGGCGTTTTTTCGTCTGCCTGTCACGCGGCGGGCAGGAGCTTGCTCAGCCGCATGAGGATGGTGGCGGCCTCGGCCCGGGTGGCGGTGCCCCGGGGGGCCAGGGTGGTTTTGTCCCGGCCGGTGATGAGGCCGGCGGCGTTGGCCCAGGCCAGGGAGGTCCGGGCGTAGGGGCTGATCTCGCCGGCGTCCCGGTAGGCCGACAGGTCCTTCCCGCCGGTGACGTCCAGGCCCTTCCAGGCGGCGTAGCGGCTGAGGATGGCGGCAAGCTGCTCCCGGGTGATGGGGGCATCCGGGGAGAACGCCGTGGCCGACACCCCGGAGACGATGCCCCGGGCGGCGGCCCAGCTCACCGGGGCGGCGTACCAGGCGCTGGCCGCCACGTCGGAGAAGGGAGCGGGTCCGGCGGCGGGGGAGCCCTCCAGCCGGTAGAGGATGGTGACGATCATGGCCCGGGTGGTGGTGCCGTCGGGGGCGAAGGCGGTGGAGGACACCCCCTGCATCATCCTGCGCTCCAGGACGTAGTCCACCGCCTCGTGGTACCACTGGGAGGGGGACACGTCGGCGTAGCCCCGGGCGGGGCACACCAGACTGTGGGCGGTGGCGGCGCTGAGGGTGGGCTTCACGGTGAACCGGTCCTGGACGGCCCCAGAGGGGTAGGCCCGGACCTGGGCGGTGAGGAGGGCGCTGGCCCCGCTGCCGGAGACCGACAGGGTGGAGAGGAAGCCCCCGCCCCCGGTGTAGGTCCCCTGGAGGCTGGTCTCGCCGGTGGTCAGGTCATAGCGGTAGACATTCACGGCGTCGGTGTAGTAGAGGCTGCCGTCCCAGTAGATCAGCCGGGCGTCCTGGGGGGAGTAGGCGGTCCCGCCCCTGCCGCTGCCGCTGTCGGAGACCACCCGGTACTGGAGGGTGGACAGGTCCGCGCTGGCGCAGAGCTTCCCGTTTAGGAGGAAGTAGGCCCCGCCCTGGGGGGGATAGACCACCGGGGCCCGGAGGGAGGGGAGGAAGGAGGTCTCGTATTTCGTGTCGGTGCAGGCGGCGGGGGCGGTCCAGTTCCGGTGGAGGGCGCCGGTGGTCCGGATGCCCTGGTCGCTGCGGAGGAAGTTGGTGTGGAGGACCCAGCCCTCCGGGAGGTTGGCGGCGTGATCCCAGGTCACGTCCACGTGGTACCAGCTCCCCCCCAGCTTCACCGCGTTCCACCCGTGGTTCTGGGAGACGCTGATGCAGGGGTAGTTGGTCACCCCCGCCCGGTTCAGGAGGTCGCTGTAGGCCAGCAGGTACCCCTGGCACACGGCGGAGCCGGTGACCAGGGCGTGGTAGGGGGAGTAGTTGGCCAGGCTGTCGTCATAGGCGCAGTGGGCGGCCAGGTAGTCATGGAGGGCCAGGGCCTTGTCAAAGTCGGTCATCCCCGGCCGGAGGACGGCCAGGGCCTCCTTCACCGCCGCCTCATACCGGGGGGCGTCCTTGGCGGAGAGCTGGGCGTAGTAGCTGGGCTGCACCACGCTGACCACCAGGGCCTCGGGGTGGGCCCGGGTCTGGCGGGTGGCGTAGGCGTAGCCGTTCTCCAGGTAGAAGAGGCTGGGGTTCTCGAAAAAGACCTGGTCGTAGACCTGGGAGAGCTGGGCGGTGCCCAGGCCGTAGGCGGTGAGGTCCACCGCGGCGGTCCGGCTCTTCACCGCCGCCAGCAGGGCCCCCTTGGCCCCGTCCAGGTCCGCCCGGTTCCCCAGGCCGTCCTGGAAGGTCCGGCCGTCTACGGTGATGGTGTCCGCCAGGTCCGCCGCCCGGGCGGGGAGGGGGAGGACCAGACCGGTGAGGGCCAGGAGGACCGCGAAAAACAGAGCGGCGGCGCGGGTTCGGATGGGTCGCATGGAGAGGATCCCCCTTTCGCTGGTGTAGATAGTATAGAATAGTATCTCGATATAATATTATATCTCACAGATATGGGACATGATTGGGCAGATAGAAATAAATATAAAAATATATCTCACAGATATAGAACAAGATTTTACAGATAGGAAGTGATAGGAAAGGATATCTCACAGATATAAAACACGATTGGTCAGATCGTGGTGAGTATAATACTATATCTTACAGATATAAAATACGATGAGACAGATAGAATATCATAGCAGTCCCATGGCCCTGGCCTGGGCGGTGAGCTCGGCCCTGCAGTCGGGGTGGGCCAGGTCGATGAGGGCCTTTGCCCGGTCTTTTACTGTAAAGTGTTTTAGGTTTACAGACCCATATTCCGTTACGACATACTGCACATCAGACCGGGGGGTTGTGACGATGGTGGCCGGGGGGAAGGTGGGGACGATGCGGCTGATGGGAGCGCCGTCCTTGTCGGTCCCCAGGGTGGATTTGAAGGCCAGGAAGGACTTGCCCCCCTTGGCAAGCTGGGCCCCCCGGACGTAATCCCCCTGGCCGCCGGTGCCGCTGAACTGATTGCCCCCCACCCCCTCCGCCGCCACCTGGCCGAAGAGGTCGATGGACATGGCGGTGTTGATGGAGATCATGTTGTCGTTTTTGGCGATGTTGGCCGGGTTGTTCACCACGGGGAAGGGGCCGAACCACACCTTTTCATTGTGGTCCAGGTATTCGTACAGCGCCCTTGAGCCGAAGGCGAAGCCCACCACCGTCCGCCGGGGGATGAACTTGGGCCGGCTGTTGTTGATGACCCCCGCCTTCATGAGGGCCATGATGGAGTCGGACATCATCTCGGTGTGGCAGCCCAGGTCGTTCTTGTCCATGAGGCCGTAGCCCACCGCCGTGGCCACCCCGCCGATGCCAAGCTGGATGCAGGCCCCGTCGGGGATCTGGTCCAGCAGGTAGCGGCTCATGGCCTCGATCTCCCCGTCCTCCTCCATGGGGCCCCCGGGGATGGTCTCCTTCTCTATGTCCGCATAGACCACATATTTGGCCTGTGAGATATGAATTTTGGTCCTCTGGCCAGTCACGTAAGGGGCGTGGCGGTTGATCTGCAGGACGATGTTGTCGGTCTCCTCTTGGATGAAGGGGTGCATACAGCAGCCGGAGATCCCAAAGCTCATCCACCCCTCCTCGTCGGGGAGGGACACGTCGAAAAAGGCGATATCCGGGTGGAAGGTGTGGCGGCACCACTGGTCCACCTGGCCCAGGTGGACGGAGGTGTAGTCCGCCCGGCCCGCCTTCAGGGCCCGGCGCTCCTCATAGCCCATAAAATAGGTGCTGATGCGGAAGGCGTCGGGGTTGGCGCAGTCCAGGAAGGACATGGGGGGGATGATGTTGGAGCAGCCGATGGTCACCTCCGCCAGGTCCTCGGACCGGGCGGCGATGGCGTCGGCCACCGCCCGGGCGTAGCTGGTGCAGCAGCCGATGTATACGTTCTGGCCGGGCCGGACCAGGGCGGCGGCGTCGGCCACCGTGATGGTCTTGGCCCGGAACTGGGCCTCCA
This sequence comes from Oscillospiraceae bacterium, assembly GCA_902781745.1. GTDB lineage: Bacteria > Bacillota > Clostridia > Oscillospirales > Oscillospiraceae > Evtepia. Next base: position 6,551 of record CACZKM010000032.1, on the reverse strand, counting down.
GGTCGGGGCGCATGGGGCCTCACTCCTTTGCTTCCGATTTCGTTTTGCTTATTATACCACAGGGGGGCGGGACGCGCCAGGGGGGAGGGGCCATCGGGATAAAATTTGCAGGAAATAGCCCAATCTATGCAAAAATGGGGAAAAAGGACAGAATTCCCGGCAGAATGCCACGTTTTATCACCCTGCCTATCAGAGCGTAGTGCAATTTTGCATAATTTTGGTCATTTTGCTACCAAACTTTTCCTTGCTATGTCTTGAAAAATATGATAACATACCGTCGAAATAATGGTTTATGGTAAACTAGGCCAGGAAACCGCATTGATACCACGAATCCCGGCCAGGCGGCCGATCGAGAAAACATCGTAAGAAACGAGGAAAAACTGCACACTCACGAAGGGCAAACCCGGGGAAATCCGGGGACGCAAAGCTATGGGGACTAAACCGTGGAAGCGGCAGGTCAGCCCGGCTGCCGGAGACGTCTTTGCCTCCGTCAGGACCTTTCATGGGACCGGCAAAGAAAGGAAGATGAATATGAAGCAGTTTGCTAGAAGCGCTATCGCCCTCTTCTGCGTGCTCGTGCTCTGCATGGGTCTTGTCCCCGTGTACACGTTCGCAGACGAGGGCGAAGTCTCTGCCCCGGCGGAGACCTCCGCGCCGGCCCCGGCTCCCGCGCCCGCCCCGGCTCCGGCCCCTGACCCCGCCCCCGCCCCGGCGGCGGAGCCCAAGGCCGACCCCGCCCCCGCCGCCGACAGCGGGAGCTCTGACCCCGCCCCCGCAGGGGACGGCGGCAGCGCCGAGCCGGCCCCCGCCGACACCGGGGACAAGGCCGACAGCGGGAAATCCGACGAGGGCAGCCAGCCCGCCGACAGCGGCAAGTCCGACGAGGGACAGCAGCCCGCCGACAGCGGCAAGAACAGCGACAAGAACGACACGTCCGACCAGTCTGACAAGTCCGACAAGAGCGACAAGCACGACGAGACCGACAAGACCGACGAGACGGATCAGTCCGACGAGGGCGAGGACAAGGCCGACGAGACCCCCTACCCCGCCCAGACCCTCACCGACTCCAACGGCAGCGTGGTGGTGAAGGTGGACGTGCCCGCCGACACCCTCCCCGAGGGCTCCAGCGTCAGCGTGACCCAGGTGGACAGGAAGGACGGCAAGGACCTGGCCAAGGCGGCGGACCTCTCCGTGGCCGGCCACCAGGACGCCAGCGTCACCGCCGCCACCCTGACCTTCCGGGACGCCGAGGGCAACCAGGTCACCCCCCAGGGGGCCGTCCACGTCACCGTGACGGTGCCCGGCAGCAAGGCCAGCTTCGCCCTGGATGAGCAGAGCGGCGGCAAGATCGAGGTGCTGGACTACACCACCCCCAACGGCACCGCCGAGGGGAACGTGAACCTCACCGGCGCCACCCTCTCCATCGCCCTGGTCACCGTGACCGAGAAGCCCGCCCCCAAGCAGGAGGCGGCCAAGACCGAGCCCACCGACAAGACCGAGCCCCAGGAGCCCCAGGAGCCCCAGGAGACCGACGAGGCCGGCGAGACCGAGGAGACCGAGGACGCCGAAGAGACCCCCACCGCCGAGAGCCTCATCCTCCGGCTGGAGCTGGCGGAGGGCACGGTGGCCAAGGACCTCCACGCGGTCCTCCACCTGGGGGGAGAGGACATCCCCGTCACCTTCACCCTGGCCCCCGACGCCGACAACAACGGCGAGACCCTGGTGGCCATCGCCGACGTGGCCGAGGCCAACCTGGCCCAGGAGCTCCGGGACCTGCTGGCCAAGGGCGAGAAGGCCATCTTCTCCATCCACGCCGCCCCGGCGGAGGAGACCGGGGAGGAGACCGAGGAGACCCCCGCCCCCGCCGAGGAGACCGAGACCCCCGAGGAGACCCCCGTGGAGGCGGTCCCCGCCCCCGTGGAGAAATCCCGGTACACCTGGTCTGACGGCAGCCTTACCGTGGTGGCCATCGCCCCCGGGGCCTTCCCCGCGGGCACCGAGATGTACGTCACCCGGGTGAACCCCCAGCCCCTCATCGACGCCGCCGTGGAGAGCGGCATGGACAAGACCGTGGGAGCCGTGGCCGTGGACATCACCTTCTGGTGCGACGGCGACGAGGTCCAGCCCGAGGGCAACGTGAAGGTCCTGCTCCAGACCGCCAAGCCCGTGGAGGGCAACACCTTCCAGGCGGTGACCATGGACGGCGCCGGCAACCTGGAGACCCTGGGCGGCGCCTCCCAGAACGCCGCGGTGATCAACACCGATCATTTTACGGTGTATGGCATTGTGGGGGAGGAGTATGAGGACGATATCGTAGGCCGGGCCCGCTACACCTATGAGTTTTACGCGGGCACGCCCGGAACGGATCCGTCCGGATGGGCTAAGGTCGATACACAGATCGTCATCTTTGGCGAGGATGTCAGGGAGCCCAAGCTTCCCGCGGCAGGCGACGGCTATTATTTCAGCAGATGGAAAACGGAAGAGGGTGAGACGCTTCCCTTTACAAACGGCGTCATCCAGAGCCCGGTGCCGGAGGATGCCTCCGGAGATAAGCTGATCAGGGTGTATGCAACGTATGACCGTGTCTTCTACGTGTACTTCCATACGAAGGAAAAGGGCAACGAAGATGACGCGATCTACCGGACAATGGAAGGAAGATCCGGAGCCCAGATCAATGTGGATGACGTGGAGCTCACCTCCGTGGAAGCGCCGAACGCCTTTGTCGGCTGGGTGAACGAAGGCGGAGACACCGTTACCGGAAGCGTTCCGATCGTTGCGGAAGACATCCATCTCTATCCGGACATCCGTCCGGGCGCCACGGTGACCTTTAACGCAAACGAAGGACAGTTTGGCCTCGGCGAGGATGCCGAGGAGACCTATGACGTGATCGTCCCGCGGGGATTCACTGTGGACGAACCGCAGGGCGCGTCCCTGCCGACCCGCACCGGATATAAAATCGACGGCTGGTTCACGGATGAGGAATGTACAGAGTCTTACAATTTTAAAACATCGGTAGAGGAAGACTTTACGCTGTATGCGAAGTGGGAGCCGGGGGAGACGTCTTATATCCTGCGCGTGTACAGGGAAAACGAGGATAACGAGGACTACACGATCTATAGTCCCGAGATCAGAGGTGGTGTCAAGACCGGAGAACCGGTGCCGGTAAGCCGGATTATTGAAGAGTTTAGGAGAAAAAACAATCTGGGTGATTACAAGTATTTCCACTTAAACGGCACGGGTGCTTCCGGTACGGAGTTTGCGGATAATCTTCCCGCGATCCAGATCTATGACGGGGAAGAAACCCCCGGGAAATTGCTGGCGGCGTATGACAGCGAGGGAAATCTCAAAGAAGGAGATGCAGATAATGCCGTCATCGCGGGCGACGGCTCCACGATCGTGCGCGTCAACTTCAGCCGCGACAGCTTTCGTCTGAAATTCGTGTTCCGCTGGAGCGACTGGTTGGAAGGCGTTGGTAACCTTAAATATGTCACTAGTAAAGAAGGCACTTTTTATGGCGATGGGGGAGAGTACTATTACGGAACAGAACTGAAACCCAATACGCCTCAGGCAACAAGCGTCTCGGAAAAAGGCGGTGCCATGGACCTTAAGGGAACCGATCGCATCGTCAAGTACGGCCAGAGCCTGTACGAGGCCGCGTATAGAGACAATCCGACGATTCAGGGCTTTCTCGCCAATCGTGACTGGTGGCTGAACGGGATCTTCCGAATGGGAGAAGGGCAGACGCGTTTTGATGAAACCAATTTGGATTACAGGCTGCGGGAACCGAAAAACGGGAGTGAAGCTGCAAGTGACGGCGATACCCTGTATTGCGTCATCCGCTGGACGAAGGAGCAGAAGGTGTATCCGATCCGGGATATTTATTACCTGAGTAATGAAGTCAATCCGGAAAACATCAACAAGGATTTAACGCCTGCTGAGCCGACGAAGATTTACTACAACAATAATCATCAGCACTCATTCACCATTGGCATGGTTGCGGGCGGATACCGGCTTGCGGCTGTGACGGGTTATGCTGCTGGCAGCACTATTGATGAAAGCGGAGAGACAAAGAGCACTTACAAATTCGAATGGGATGATAGTAAGAAAGAATACAAAGAACTCGTCTGCCACTGGGTGCCGAATAAGTACAAGATCACCTTTTTGCAGGAAGCACAGGCCGATCTGGAGATAAGGGGAGAGGATATCGCGGATGGCTCCGTTATGGAGTGCCCTTACGGAACCGAAAATCTGAATAGCCTGATCGATGCAAAGCTGAAAGCACTGCGAGCAGATCAGGATAACGGCAAAAAGTGGATTGCAGTGACAGATACCCACGGTGTGGCCTGGGCCTGTGACCGTTACAGCGTGACCTATGCGGACGACGGTACCGAAGTTGAGAATCTGGATGATGCGAAGCTTGAGCGGGATCTGAAGGTGACGTTGCTCTGGAAACCGGAGAGTTACGTCGTGTACTATGATCCGGATAACACGGATAACGGCTTCGGTGATGTAACGAAGGCAGAGGTGAAGGCCTACAGCCGCGCGAAATCATGGAAGAATCTGAAGGAAGGCAACGAAGAATTCCCCGAGAAGCCAGGCTTTATCTTTACCGGCTGGACGGCGTATGAACCCGAGGGCGACGGAGATAACGTGACCGCGGGAGCGGAGCTGCAGAGGTCCTTTGATTTCGGCACGGCGATCACGAGAAACTACTATCTGAAAGCTTCGTGGGAGCCGGTTACAGGCTACAGCGTGCGCTATGACGCGGTGATGAACGAAGACACGGACGGCACACCCGTACCGAAGGTTACGGGATCGTTTACAAACGGGCAGTATTATGATGACCCGGTAACCTATCGTGACAGCGTTTCGGTTCCTGTGACGGCAGTGCAGCCCGAGGCGAAGGGCTACCGCTTCCTCGGCTGGCGTCTTCCGGGAGGCGATATCGTTCGCGGCGGAAGCTTCACCCTGAAGGCGGGCGACTGTGACAGCGATGGCCGCTATGTACTGACTGCCGTATACGGCGAGGAAAAGGAAGGCACGACCGTAACCTACCATGCCCGTTATCCCGGTGTCAACGCGGATCATAAGGTCGAAATTCCGCACGAAGTGATCAACGGTGACTTTACGGTCGCGGAACCGGATGCGGCGGACATCATGTTCAGGCGCGTCTATGTGTCCAACGGCAGTGCATACCAGTTCAAGACCTGGACGAACGATGAAAATGCCCCGGTTGTCGGGATGGCGGATGAATTTGATTACTTTAATCCCACGGAGAAGGCAGCCGCAGGCAGGGACAACAACCATCTCTACGCCGTCTGGGAAGTGATCGTGAATAATATTACACCCCCCGATCCCGATCCTGATCCCGATCCCGATCCTGGCAGACCCACTCCGCCCAAGCCCCCCGAGCCGCCCACGCCCCCCGAGCCCCCTGTGCCCGAGGAGCCTGAGGTACCGGAGGTGCCCGAGGAGGAGGACTTCTACGTGGAGCCCATCCCCGAGCCCGATCCCGAGCCCGTCAGCGAGATCATTGATTTCAACGAGGAGCCCGATCCCGAGTCGGAGAAGCCCGAGACCCCCGCGGTCCAGGAGCCCCAGTTCCCCAGAGTGAACGTGCCCGTGAGCAACACCCCGGTGCCCACCGCGGACACCCCCACCCGGGTGAACAACACCTCCGTCCCCCGCACCGGCGACGACAGCCACACCGCCCTCTGGGCGACCCTGTGCGCCGTGAGCGCCGCGGGCCTGGCGGCCGTGGCCCTGGGCGGACGGAAGCGGAAGAACGAAGCGTAAGAAGAAACAAGACCGGAAGAGAGAAAGATAACCATATGGAAGACCCCGCCCCCCGGATGATTCGGGGGGCGGGGTTTTTGGGCTTGACAGGGGGGTGGGGGGACGGTATAATGAGAGTAGAAAAAGGCGTTGCCAAAAGCGGCTCCGCCCATCGGGTTTTCTTATTGTACTAAGAAACCGTCACTTGGCAGAGTGGCGGTTTCTGCTTTTTACCCTGACGGTCACTGTCCAGTGGAGGAAGTGAAAGGTCAATGTAATCGGCATAGAGACACCCCCTTTCGGGTGGTGTGACGGAACCGCCTTTTTTCGCTTGGCAACGCCTGCTGTTATTTTACCGAATCGGACAAAATTTGTCAACTGCCGGTTGGATGCAACAAAAAGCCTGTGGTTCGGGGTTTGGGCTTGACAGGGGGGTGGGGGGACGGTATAATGAGGATAGAAAAAGGCGTTGCCAAAAGCGGCTCCGCCCGTGATATGTTTTTAGCTTAAGCTAAGAAACCGTCACTTGGCAGAGTGGCGGTTTCTGCTTTTTACTCTGACAGTCACTGTCCAGTGAAGGAAGTGGAAGGTCAATGTAATCGGCATAGAGACACCCCCTCTCGGGTGGTGTAGCGGAACCGCCTTTTTTCGCTTGGCAACGCCTGGTTTTATTTTACTGATACTATTCCCAAATTAAAAGCTTTAATTTGGGAATCCGCGTGCTGCGCACGCTCATGCCGCGCAAGCGCGTCATACCGTCTCATGCAGTCTCAAAC
>CACZKM010000031.1 GCA_902781745.1 Oscillospiraceae bacterium | reverse complement strand
CGTGTTTCTCTTACGTTGTTTAATTTACAAGGTGCACGCCGCTTCGTTGAGCGCAAGCGGTATCTTAACACAGCCGAAACACTTTGTCAAGAACTTTTTCAGGTTTTTTCAAACCCGATTTGTCCGCTCTGTCTCTCGCGACAGCTTGCATAGAATACCACCCTTAGTTTCATTTGTCAACCCCCTTTTTTAACTTTTTGCAAAAGTTTTCAACAGGGTCGTCCGTTGCCTTTTGACAGGAACTATGTTATATTTTATAGGTATCCAACAATGTGTCACAGCGCTGTGTAACAGGAACGGCAGAAAGGAGGGGCCGCCCATGGCCAGTATCCATCGAGGACACCGGGACCGGATGAAGCAGGAGTTCCTGCGAGGCGGCCTGGGCCCCTTCTCCGACGTGCGGGCGCTGGAGCTGCTGCTATTCTATGCCCTGCCCCAGGGGGACGTCAATCCCCTGGCCCACGCCCTGCTGGACCGGTTCGGCTCCCTGGCGGGGGTGCTGGACGCCGACCTGGCGGACCTGCGGACCGTCCCCGGCATCGGGGACCACACAGCCATCCTCCTGAAGCTTGTGCCCGCCCTGTCCGCCAAGTATCTGGCCTCCCGGACCAGCGAGGTCTTCATCCTCCGGCACACCCGGGACCTGTGGGACCTCTTCTCCCCCTACTTCTTCGGTGCCCGGAACGAGATGACCTATCTGGCCTGCTTCGACGGGAAGCTCAAGCTCCTGGGGGTTCGGAAAATCAGCGAGGGCGGCCCCACCGCCAATGACATCAGCGTCCGGCAGGTGGCCACGGCAGCTCTGTCCTTCAACGCCACCGCCGTGGTCCTGGCCCATAATCATCCCAGCGGGGTGGCCACCCCCTCGGAGGACGACATCTCCACCACCCTCTACCTCCGGCGGTTTCTCCAGGGGGTGGGGGTCACGGTCTACGACCACGTGATTCTGGCGGATGACGATATGGTCTCCCTCCGGGACTCCGGCTGTCTGATCCCCAGCGGCTTTTGACGCATTTTCAACCGCGCCGGTCTGCCCGTCCAAGAGCCCCGGCGGCGCGCTTTCATTCTATTTTCTAAGCGGAGGTCACTATGGCAAACTTTCAGGTCATCAGCGACTATCAGCCCTCCGGCGACCAGCCTGAGGCCATCGACGCCCTGGCCAGGGGCGTGGAGCTGGGTCTGGACGAGCAGACCTTATTGGGGGTCACCGGCTCGGGCAAGACCTTCACCATGGCCAAGGTCATTGAGCGGGTCCAGCGGCCCACCCTGGTCCTGGCCCACAACAAGACCCTGGCCGCCCAGCTCTGTGAGGAGTTCAAGGAGTTCTTCCCCAACAACGCGGTGGAATACTTTGTCTCCTACTACGACTATTACCAGCCAGAGGCCTACATCCCCCATACCGACACCTTCATTGAAAAGGACAGCGCCATCAACGACGAGATCGAGCGCCTGCGCCACTCCGCCACCTCCGCCCTCTTTGAGCGGCGGGACGTGATCGTAGTGGCCTCCGTGTCCTGCATCTACGGCCTGGGGGACCCCATCGACTATGCCAATATGGTCATCTCCCTGCGGACCGGCCAGGAGCGGAAGATCGACGACCTCCTCTCCAAGCTCATTGAGATCCGCTATGAGCGCAACGACGTGGCCTTCGACCGGAACCGCTTCCGGGTCCGGGGGGATACGGTGGAAATTTTCCCGGTCTACGCCCGAGACCACGCCATCCGGGTGGAGTTTTTCGGGGACGAGATCGACCGGATCAGCGAGATCAACGTGGTCACCGGCGTCCCCACCCGGGTGCTGGACCACGTTGCCATTTACCCCGCCTCCCACTATGTGGCCTCCCGTGAGAAAATGACCCGGGCCATCCAGGAGATCCGGGAGGAGCTGGATGAGCGGGTGGCCTTTTTCCGGGGCAACGAACAGTTACTAGAGGCCCAGCGCATCGCCCAGCGGACCAACTTTGACATTGAGATGATGCAGGAGCTGGGCTACTGCTCGGGGATCGAGAACTACAGCCGGGTCATCGCCGGCCGGCCCGCCGGGTCGCCCCCCATGACCCTGCTGGACTACTTCCCCAAGGACTTTTTGATGTTCATCGACGAAAGCCACGTGACCCTCCCCCAGGTCCGGGCCATGTACGCCGGGGACCGGGCCCGGAAGACCACCCTGGTGGACTATGGCTTCCGCCTCCCCTGCGCCTTTGACAACCGGCCCCTGAACTTTGACGAGTTCACCCAGCGGCTCAACCAGGTGATCTACGTCTCCGCCACCCCGTCAGACTACGAACGCAGCCGGTCGGAGCAGATCGTGGAGCAGGTCATCCGGCCCACGGGCCTGCTGGACCCCCGGGTGGAGGTCCGCCCGGTGGAGGGCCAGATCGACGACCTCATCGGGGAGATCAACCAGCGGACCGCCCGCCAGGAGCGGGTGCTGGTGACCACCCTCACCAAGAAGATGGCCGAGGACCTCACCGACTACCTGAAGGAGGCGGGGATCCGGGTGCGGTACATGCACCACGACATCGACACCATCGAGCGCATGGAGATCATCCGGTCCCTGCGCCTGGGCGAGTTCGACGTGCTGGTGGGCATCAACCTCCTCCGGGAGGGTTTGGACCTGCCCGAGGTCTCCCTGGTGGCCATCCTGGACGCCGACAAGGAGGGCTTCCTCCGGTCGGAGACCTCCCTCATCCAAACCATCGGCCGGGCCGCCCGGAACGCCGACGGCCTGGTCATCCTCTACGCCGACACGGTGACCCCCTCCATGCGCTCGGCCATGGACGAGACCGCCCGGCGGCGGGAGATCCAGGACGCCTATAACCAGGCCCACGGCATCGTGCCCAAGACCATCGTAAAGTCCGTCCGGGACGTCATCGAGATCTCCCGGGCCGCCGACGCCCGGTCCGGCAAGGGCAGGGGCGGCAAGGACCTGACCCAGAAGGAGCTCCAGGCCCGGATCACCCAACTGGAAAAGGAGATGAAAGAGGCCAGCCGCCGGCTGGAATTCGAATATGCCGCCCTTCTGCGAGATGAAATCATCGAGCTGCGGGGGAAACTGGACCGCAAATAGCGTAGCACCCATCAGAAAGCGAGAATCCGTCCATGTTCCAAGAAAAATACAAATACCTCCCCCACCTTTTCATCCTGTTGGCGGGGTCCATGTGGGGGTGCACCGGGTTATTCAACCGCCACCTCTCCGCTCTGGGGCTTTCCTCCCAGAACATCGTCCTGGTGCGGAACCTGGGAGCCTGCGTGGTCCTGGTCCTGATCTTCCTTTTCTATGACCGGAGTCTCTTCTGCATCCGGCTCCGGCACCTGCCCATTTTCCTGGGCACAGGCCTGGTGAGCCTGCTGCTCTTCACCCTGTGCTACTTCCGGTGCCAGCAGGTCACCGACCTGTCCACTGCCGCCATCCTCCTGTACACCGCCCCTACCTTCGTGGTGGTGCTGTCGGCCATCCTGTGGCGGGAGAAAATCACCAAACGAAAGCTGGCCGCCCTGGTCATCGCCTTCCTGGGGTGCTGCTTCGCCTCGGGGATCCTCAGCGGCGGGCTGTCCGTGTCCCGGTACGGGCTGCTGCTGGGCATCGGCAGCGGATTCTTCTACAGCACCTATACCATTTTCAGCCGGTACGGCCTGGCCCACTACCCGCCCTATACCTGCACCCTGTATACCTTCCTGGTCGCCGGCCTGGGCTCCCTGGCCCTGGCAAAGCCCGCGGATTTCAAGGCTGTGGCAGCCGATCCCCGGGCCATCCCGTGGATGCTGGGCCTCATCGCTGTCACCACCGTCCTGCCCTACATTCTCTATACCCGGGGCCTGGCGGGGCTGGGAGACGGGGGGAAGGCCTCCATCCTGGCCAGCGTGGAGCCGGTGGTGGCCTCCTTCGTGGGCATCCTGGCCTTTGGCGAGCCCCTGTCCATCGGCGTGGTGCTGGGGCTGGCGTGCATCCTGGCGTCGGTGTATATTTTGAGGTGAGACCATGGCGAAGAAAAAAGACGATCTCAAGACCAACGTGATCCGGCTGCTGGAGGCGGCGGGCATCCCCCACAAGGCCTATCTCCTCCCCGTGGAGAAGGACCAGGTCCCCGACGGGGTCACCGCCGCCGCCCTCATGGGTCAGCCCCCGGAGAAGGTCTTCAAGACCCTGGTGGCCGAGGGGCCCAAGGAGGAGCACTTCGTCTTCGTCATCCCGGTGGCGGAGACCCTGGACCTGAAAAAGGCGGCGAAGACCGCCGGGGTGAAATCAGTGGCCATGCTGCCCCAGAAGAAGCTGCTTCCCCTGACAGGTTATGTCCACGGGGGGTGCTCCCCGGTGGGGATGAGCAAGCAGTTCCCCACCTGGTTTGCCGAGGAGGTCATTCTGGTGGACACCATGATCTGCTCCGCCGGGAAGGTGGGCCACATGGTGGAGGTGAAGCCCGACGATCTCATGGGGCTGGTGAGCGGAAAGATCTCGGACCTGATCGTCAGATAGCGGAAACCGCGCCATCCCCCAAAAATGGGACGGCGCGGTCTTTTTATGGTTCCGGCTTGCGAAGCTTCCTGATTTTCGTTTCGGCGGCTTCCTTTCCCTGTTTCAGCACCTTCTCCAGGGGCAGGCGGTAAAAATTTTCCCGCGTGATCCCTTTCTGCTGTTCCGGGGGATTTGCCAGGAGCAGATTGCAGCGTCTGCAGAACCAGGTCCGGAGAACGTACATCCGATCCGCCTTGTCGATGCTGCTGTCATACAGGTCCAGGACCCCTTCGTCCGCATACGACCATTTCCCCTCCGGCACCCACCAGGTATTCCGGTTTCCATAGAGGAAGCCTTCCTCTAGTTCCGTTTTGCAATAAGGGCACTCCATCATGCACACCGTCCTTTCTCCGGGGACAGCATACCACAGAACATCCTCTTTGTCTACACCTCCCCGGCCACCGCCCGCCGGCGGGCCAGATCCAGAACCCCCTCCTGCCGACGGGAGAGGGTGTCCAGCGCCTGCTCCAGCCCAAGGACCACCGTGGTCTCCGGGTCCTCCGCCCGGCGGATAGGGAGGCCCGTTCCCTCCGCCAGAAAGGCGTCCAGCCCCCGGAGCTGACAGCCGCCGCCGGTGAGAAGGATGCCCTCCGCCGCCGCGTCCGCCGCCAGAGACCCCGGGGCACGCTCCAGGACCTCCAGGACTCCCCGGAGGAGCTCCGCCGCCACGGGGGCCAGGGCCTCGGCGGTCTCTCCGGCGGTGAGGGCAATCTCCCGGGGCAGCCCCGTGGTGCGGCAACGGCCCTTGACGGAGAAGGGCGCCCCCTTCTCTCCCGGTCCGACCCGGCCCACGGCGACCTTGAGGCCTTCAGCGGCCCGGCGGCCGACGTCCACGTTCTTCTCCTCCCGGACATACCGGATCAGGGCCCGGTCGAAGGCGTCCCCCGCCGCGGGGAGGCAGACGGAGGCGGCAACCGCCCCCAGGGCGATGATCGCAGCGTCGGTGACGCCGCCTCCCACGTCCACCACCATCCGGCCCTTGGGCTCCCCGATGTCCAGCCCTGCCCCCAGGGCCGCCGCCAAGGGAGCCTCCATCAGGCAGACCTTTCGGGCCCCCGCCCCCAGGGCGGCGTCCACCACTGCCCGCTCGTCCACCTGGCGGGCCCCTGTGGGCACGCTGAGCAGGAGCCGGGGCCGGAAGGCCCGCCCCGGGGCGGCTTGCTGCAGAAAGCCCCGGACCATGGACTCCCCCAGGGTCTGGTCCCGGAGGACCCCGCCCTCCAGAGGGCGCACCGCCAGGACCTCCGCCGGAGTCCGGCCCAGAAGCTCTCTGGCCTCCTCCCCCAACCGGAGGACCTGCCCCGTATGGCGGTCCACCGCCGCCACCGAGGGCGCCCGGAGAAGGATGCCCCGTCCCCGGGCCGCCACCAGAGTGGTGGAGGTCCCCAGGTCCAGGGCCATGTCCCGGATGGGCCCACTCTGCCGTGTCTTTCCCATACTATCCGCCCCTTTCCGCATCTGCGGAGACAAGCATACAACAAAAAGCGAGAGGGTTTCCCACGAACCATGGGGAAGCCCTCTCGCTTTATGCTTTCTTTTTCTGCTCCGGGGTCCTGCACAGGGCGGCGGCCACCACCTGGGCCGCTCCCGCCTCCCGCAGGGTCCTGGAACCCTCCTCCAGGGTGGAGCCGGTGGTGAGGATGTCGTCCACCAGGAGCACCCGAAGACCGGGGGCCTCCGCCCCGGGAGCCGGCGCGTAGGCCCCCGCCACGTTGTCCCGCCGGGCCCGGCCGTCCAGGGAGGACTGGGGCGGGTTATCCCGGACCTTCACCAGCAGGGAGCGTACAGGCTTGCCCACCTCTGCCGCCAGCGCCCGGGCCAGAAGCTCCGCCTGGTCATAGCCCCGCTCCTTCCGCCGCTGGGCGGAGACAGGCATCCAGGCGATGCAGTCGTAGGCCCCGGGGAGGAAGAGCCGGACGCTCTCGGCCAGGGCCTTGCCGTATTCCGCCGCGTACCCCTGCCGCCCGCCGAACTTGAACCGGCGGACAGAGGCCCGCAGGTCGTCCCGGTACCAGCCCACGCAGACGCACCGGACGTAGTGCTCGCCCGGGGTCACCCGGTCTGCCAGGGGGATCCACAGGTCGGCATCCCGGCACCTGGGGCAGCCCCGGCCGTCCACGCTCTGTTCCGGCCCGCCGCAGAAGGGGCACCGGGGCGGGAAAACCAGGTCCAGCAGCTTTTCCCGGATACTCACCGCCGCTCCCCCTTTCGGGCCTCCAGGTAGCGCTCCCGCCGCCGCAGATCCTCCTCCAGCAGGGAGCCCTTGCCGAACTCTCCCGCCCGGGTCTCCATGTGGTGGCGGAACTCATGGCGGAGGGTCTCCCGGATCTGGGCCCGGTAGGTTTCCTGGTCCGCGTCTCCCAGGATCTCCACGAAGGAGCCGTAGTACAGGGTGACCTGCTTCCCCAGGCCGCCCCACTTGTACAGCCCCAGGATGAAGAGATCGTCGGCCACGCTGTCCGGGGAGAGCTTGCGCCGCTCCTCCACCAGGACCCCGCCGGAGAGCTCGTCGAAGACATACTGGGGCAGCAGGTCCATCTCCTCGGAGACCATCTCCCGGAAGGTCTCGTAGGAGACCGGCTCCCGCCGGGTCTGGGTCCAGCCCGGGGCGGGGGACAGGGTCTCGCCGCCGCCGGAGGACGTGCCGTCCCACAGCGGGCCGTTCCAATCGTCAAAGGCCATGTTCCCACCTCCTTGGGTCCGGATACCTGGGGTCAAACCATGTCGTTGGGGTCGTTGCTCATGATGAGGGCGCAGACGATGTAGGCCAGGATCCCCGCCCCGCCCATGAAGGTGAAGATCACCCAGAGGATGCGGATGATGGTGGGGTCCACGTCCAGATACTCCCCGATGCCCCCGCAGACCCCCAGGAGGGTGCGGTTCCGCTTGGATTTATACAGTCTTTTCTGCATGGTTGTCATCCTTTCTATGTTTTATAATAGTATTATTATGTAGTATGTCCGAAAGAAAGCGACTCACAGTTCCTCCCGGCCCCGGACCAGCCGGGCCCGCAGGCCGCTGTACCGCCGCTGCTGCCGGTCGTTGGCGGCCATCCGGGCCACCACAGCGTCGTCCCCCACCAGGATGAGGAGCTCCCGGGCCCGGGTCATGGCGGTGTAGAGCACCCCTCTTGTCAGGAGCATGGGCGGGGCCTCCACCACCGAGAGGATCACCGCCCGGTACTCGCTGCCCTGGCTCTTGTGGACAGTGATGGCCCAGGCGGGCTCCAACTGGTCCAGCATCTCCCCGGTGTACACCGCCCGGTGGCCGTCGAAGTCCACCGTCACCAGGCCGGCGGCGGCGTCCACCTCCTCCACCCGGCCGATGTCGCCGTTGAAGATGCCCATGCCCACCTCCCGGCCGTCGGCGGACTCCCAGAGGACGTCGTAGTTATTTTTCACCTGCATCACCCGGTCCCCCACCCGGTAGACCGTCTGGCCGAAGGTCCGCTCGGCCTTGCTGCCGTCGGGGGGATTCACCGCCCCCTGGAGCAGGCGGTTGAGGGAGCCCGTCCCCGCCAGGCCCTTCCGGGTGGGGGTGAGGACCTGGATCTGGTCGGCGGAGATGCCCATATTCTGGGGCAGCCGCCGGGCGCACAGCTCCACGATGGTCTCCACCGCCGCCGCCGGGTCAGGCCGCCGGAGAAAGAAGAAGTCCCCCGCCGGGTCGTTGACCAGCACCGGGGCCTTGCCCTGGTCCACCGCCCGGGCGCCCCGGATGATGGCCGAGGCCGCCGCCTGGCGGAAGATCTCCGTCAGCCGCAGGGTGGGCAGGGTCTCCGACCGCAGCAGGTCGGAGAGCAGATTCCCCGCCCCCACAGAGGGGAGCTGGTGGGGGTCCCCCACCAGCACCAGGCGGCACCCCCCGGGGAGGGCCGCCAGCAGAGCCTTCATGAGCTCCAGGTCCACCATGGAGGCCTCGTCCAGGATCACCGCGTCGGCCTCCAGGGGGTCCCGCTGGTCGTGGGCGAAGGTCAGCCCGCCGGAGTTGGGGTCAAACCGGGTCTCCAGCAGCCGGTGGATGGTGGAGGCCTCTGCCCCGCAGGCCTCGGCCAGCCGCTTGGCCGCCCGGCCCGTGGGGGCGGTGAGGGCGGTGCGGAGGCCCAGCCGGTCGAAGAGGGAGAGGATACCCCGGAGGGAGGTGGTCTTGCCGGTGCCGGGACCGCCGGTGAGGAGCATCACCTGCCGTCGGGCCGCCGTCCGCACCGCCTCGGCCTGGAGGGGGGCGTAGGTGATCCCCTGCTCCCGCTGGATGGCCTCGATGAGACCCTCCAGGTCGTCGGGGGGGCAGAGCTCCTCCCCGTCCATCTCCAGCAGCCGCCGGGCCACATAGGTCTCGCAGTCATAGAGCCGGGAGAGGTAGCAGGCGTCCTGGCCGGCGATCTCCTCCCGGACGATCTTCTTCCGCTCCTCCAGGCCCTCCAGGGCGGGGACCAGGGGGGCGGGGTCGGCCTTCAGCAGCCGGGCCGCGGCGGCAAGGAGCTTGTCCCGGGGCAGGAAGACGTGGCCGTTGTCCAGGTTGTGGGAGAGGGTGAAGAGGAGCCCCGCCTCCAGCCGGAGGGGGTCGTCCTCCCCGATGCCCACCCCAAGGGCCAACCGGTCCGCCGCGGGGAAGGGGACGAAAAAGGGCTCCTCCACCAGGAGGTAGGGGTCGGCCTTTACCACTGTCAGGGCCATGTCCCCGTACCGGCGGTAGAGGGGCATGGCGATGGGCAGGGGGAGCTCGTAAGACGAGAGGAAGTCCAGCAGCCGGCGCATGGCAAGCTGAAGGCACAGGGACTGGTGGATGGCCTCCGCCCGCTTGGGGGTGATGCCCCGGATCTGGGTCAGCCGCCCGGGGTCGTTCTCGATGACCGTGAGGACATCCTCCCCGAAGACGTCCACCAGCCGCCGGGCGGTGGCGATCCCCACCCCCTTGATGGTCCCCGAGGCCAGGTACTCCAGCACCGCCCGCTCCCCCATGGGCATCCGCCGCTCCACGATCTGGGCCTTGAGCTGCTGGCCGTAGGTGCTGTGGCGGGTCCACTGGCCGTGGACGGACAGCCCCTCCCCGGGGCTGATCCCCGGCATGGTGCCCACCACGGTGACCTCCTCCTCCGCCGTCTCCAGGCGCAGGATGGTATAGCCGTTGTCCTCGTTGCGGTAGATCACCGCGGACACGGTCCCCTCCAGGAAGATGAGATTGTCGTCGGTCTGGGTCATGGCGGGCCTTCCTTTTTCTGTATTGGCTCCATTATACCATGTGCGAAAGGTGGGCGCAAGGCAAAGGAAACAGCCTCCGGCAGGCCGCCGGAGGCTGTGGTTTCCGTTATCCCTTTTCCAGCATTTTTTTCAGGTACTGCCCGGTGTAGGACCCCTCGCATCGGGCCACCTCCTCCGGGGTGCCGGCGCAGACCAGGCGGCCGCCCCCAGCGCCCCCCTCAGGGCCCAGGTCGATGACGTGGTCCGCCCACTTGATGACGTCCAGGTTGTGTTCGATGACGATCACCGTGTTGCCTCCCTCCACCAGCCGGTCCAGAACCTCCAGGAGCTTCTGCACGTCGTAGCTGTGGAGGCCCGTGGTGGGCTCGTCCAGGATGTACACCGTCCTCCCCGTGGACCGGCGGGAGAGCTCCGTGGCCAGCTTCACCCGCTGGGCCTCGCCGCCGGAGAGGGTGGTGGAGGACTGGCCGATCTTAATGTACCCCAGCCCCACCGAGGACAGGGTCTCCAGCTTCCGCCGGAGCTTGGGGAGGTTCTCAAAGAAGGCCAGGCCCTCGTCCACGGTCATGTCCAGCACATCGTAGATGTTCTTGCCCTTGTACCGCACCTCCAGGGTCTCCCGGTTGTACCGCTTGCCCTTGCACACCTCACAGGGGACGTAGATATCCGGCAGGAAGTGCATCTCGATCTTGATGAGGCCGTCTCCGGCGCAGGACTCGCACCGCCCCCCCTTCACGTTGAAGGAGAACCGCCCCGGGCCGTAGCCCCGGGCCTTGGCGTCGGGGGTTGAGGCAAAGAGTTCCCGGATGTCCCCGAAGAGGCCGGTGTAGGTGGCGGGGTTGGACCGGGGGGTCCGCCCGATGGGGGACTGGTCGATGGCGATGACCTTGTCCAGGTACTCCTCTCCCTCGATCTCCCGGTGCTTCCCCGCCCGGACCTTCATCCGGTTCAGGTCGGCCCCCAGGCGCTTGAAGAGGATCTCGTTGACCAGGGAGGACTTCCCCGACCCGGACACCCCGGTGACGCAGGTGAAGGTTCCCAGGGGGAAGGTCACGTCCAGGTCCTGCAAATTGTTCTCCGCCGCCCCTCGGACGGTCAGGGCGTGGCCGTTCCCCGGCCGCCGTCTGGCCGGGACGGGGATCTTTCTCGCCCCGGAGAGGTACTGCCCCGTAATGGACCGGGGCTCCGCCATCACGTCTTCCACAGACCCGGCGGCGATGACCTCCCCGCCGTGGACCCCGGCCTTGGGGCCGATGTCCACCAGGTAGTCCGCGGCCCGCATGGTGTCCTCGTCGTGCTCCACCACCAGGAGGGTGTTCCCCAGGTCCCGGAGGTGCTTTAAGGTCTCCAGGAGCATATCGTTGTCCCGCTGGTGGAGGCCGATGGAGGGCTCGTCCAGGATATACAGCACGCCCATGAGGGAGGAGCCGATCTGGGTGGCCAGGCGGATGCGCTGGCTCTCCCCGCCGGAGAGGGTCCCCGCCTGGCGGCTGAGGGTGAGGTAGCTCAGACCCACGCTCCGGAGGAAGCCCAGCCGGGCCTTGACCTCCTTCAAGATCTGCTGGGCGATCTGGGCCTGGGTCTCGGTGAGGGCCAGGTCCTCCACGAAGGCCAGGGCGTCGGTGACGGGCTTGTGGCAGAAGGTGTCGATATCCAGCCCCCCCACAGTCACCGCCAGAGCCTCTTTTTTCAACCGTCTCCCGTTGCAGGTGGGGCAGGGGCACTGGCTCATGCACTCCTCCAGTTCCTTCCGGGAGGCGTCGGACTGGGTCTCGGCGAAGCGCCGCTCCACGTTGTTGAGGATGCCCTCAAAGGCCTGCTGGAAGGTCCCCTTGCCGTCGGCCCGGTCGTAGGTCAGCTTGAGCTTCTCCCCCTTTGTGCCGTTGAGGATCACGTCCTTTGCCTCCTCAGGCAGGTCCCGGAAGGGGGTGGTGAGCTTGAAGCCGTATTTCTTCCCCATGGCCTCAAAGTACATCCGGGCGATGGAGTCGGTCTTCACGTTCTGCCAGCCGGAGACGGCGATGGCCCCCTCCAGGATGGACAGCCGGGGGTTGGGGATGATGAGGGCGGGGTCGGCCTTCATTTGGCTGCCCAGGCCGGTGCAGGTGGGGCAGGCCCCGAAGGGGGAGTTGAAGGAGAACATCCGGGGGGCCAGCTCCTCGATGGACACCCCGCAGTCCTCGCAGGCATAATTCTGGGAGAAGGACAGGTCCCGGTCCTCCTTGGGCAGATTCACCAGCACCAGGCCGCCCCCCAGGGAGGCGGCGGTCTCCACGGAGTCGGTGAGCCGTCTCGTGATATCCGGGCGGATCACCAGCCGGTCCACCACGATCTCGATGCTGTGCTTTTTGTTCTTCTCCAGGGGGATCTCCTCGGTGAGCTCGTAGAGGTTCCCGTCGGCCCGGACCCGGACGTAGCCCGACTTCCGGGCGTTTTCCAGGACCTTGGCGTGCTCCCCCTTCTTCCCCCGGATCACCGGGGCCAGGACCTGGATGCGGGTCCCCTCGGGGAGGGCCATGATCTGGTCGATGATCTGGTCGATGGACTGCTGCCGGATCTCCTTGCCGCAGTTGGGGCAGTGGGGGGTGCCGATCCTCGCCCAGAGGAGGCGGAGGTAGTCATAGACCTCCGTCACCGTCCCCACCGTGGACCGGGGGTTCTTGCTGGTGGTCTTCTGGTCGATGGAGATGGCCGGGGAGAGACCGTCGATGTAATCCACGTCGGGCTTCTCCATCTGCCCCAGGAACATCCGGGCGTAGGAGGACAGGGACTCCACATATCGCCGCTGGCCCTCGGCATAGATGGTGTCGAAGGCCAGGGAGGACTTCCCCGACCCCGACAGGCCGGTGATGACCACCAGCTTGTCCCGGGGAATGGCAACGTCGATGTTTTTCAGGTTGTTGGCGCGGGCGCCCTTGACAAAAATCTCAGTCTGCATAGCGATGGTTTCCTTTTACTTGTTCAAGACAAACTTCTCGATGGCCCGGGCCACCCCGTTCTCGTCGCAGGAGGACGTGACCCAGTCGGCCCCGTCCTTGACGGCCTGGGTGGAATTGCCCATGGCCACGCCGATCCCCGCCAGCCGGAGCATGGGCAGGTCGCTGCCCCCGTCCCCCAGGGCCATGGCCTGGTGGGGGGCGACGCCTAGCCGGTCCAGGAGGAAGCGGAGGCCCTCCCCCTTGTCGATGCCTCCGGCCATGACCTCCAGGTCCCTGGGGAAGGGGTCGGCAAAGGCGATGCCCGGCAGGGCGGAGAGGGTCCTTTGCAAGTCCAGCTTGGTCTCCTCGCTGTCGGTGAGGAAGAAGAGCTCCTCGATGGGCCGGGGGTCGTCCCGGAGGAAGTCGGCCAGGGTGCCGGGGACCACCTGGCGGGTGTCCAGGACGTAGGCCAGCATAGCCCCCTCGTACCGGGCGCAGAGGACGTCATAGTCCTCTTGGGAGAGATACCCCACCCCCGCCCGGAAGGCCTCCCGGATCATGGGCACATGGTCGGAGGCCGCCAGGACCTCCAGGGCGGTTTCCGCCGCCAGGTGAGTCTCCAGCAGGAATTCCCCGGTGATCACGTCCCGGATGGTGGCCCCGTTGGAGGAGACCACATACCGCACCCCGGGAAGGTCCAGGACCTCCTGGGGCACCCCTTGGGCGGGCCGGCCGGTGACAAGGACCACCACGACCCCCCGGGCGATGGCCTCCTCCACCGCCGCCCGGTCGCCGGGACTGATGGTCTTTTCGCTGGTGAGCAGGGTGCCGTCCAGGTCCAGGGCAATGAGCCGAATGGCCATGGGACCGCCTCCTTCCGTCAAATCGTAGTATTTTATTGTACCATAAAGGAGACCGGAGCTCAACCGGTTTTTCCCCGGAAAAGTCCCTTCCCCGGGAGAGCAACGGCCCCTGTCCGTATCCCGGACAGGGGCCGAAGGTGCGTTTGCGGTTTGTTGGTCCTGCTCTTACGCCTCCGCAGCGTTGCAGTACCGGTCCAGCATGGTCACGATCTGGGACCGCAGGCACTTGTCGTTGGGAAGGAGCTTCCCGTCGCTGCCCTGGACCACATTGTGCATGGTCATCCAGCAGAAGGCCTCGTAGGCCCAGTCGGGCACGTCGGCCGCGTCGCTGTAGTCCAGCGGGAAGGCCCAGGCGCCGGTGAAGCCGCCGCCCTTGCTCTGCTCGTAGCGATAGAGGAAGGCAACGGTCTGGGCCCGGGTCACCGTGGCGTTCGGGGAGAAGGTGGTCTCGCTGGTGCCCTTGACGATCCCCTTGTCCACGCCCCAGAGCACGGCGTTGTAGTAGTAGGCGTCGCCGTCAACATCAGTGAAGGGGTTGACGTTGTTGGCGGGGGTGGGCTCCCCGGCGGCCCGCCAGAGGAAGGTCACCATCTGGGCCCGGGTGCAGGAGGCGTTGGGGGAGAAGTGGGTCTCGTCGGTGCCCTCGGTGATCCCCTTGTCCACGGCCCAGTAGACCGCGTCGTGGTACCAGGCGTCCTTGGGCACATCCACGAACTTCTCGCTGTCAGAGGGAGCGGGAGGCGTGGGCGTGGGCTGGCTGCCATCGGAAACATAGGTCGCGGACAGGGTCACCTTGCTGTTGGGCATGGTGAAGGTATAGGTGCCGTTGTCCCCCTGGGTGAGGGCCACGTCCTTGTCGTTCTTGTCGGTGGCGGTAAGCTTGTCCAGCTTGTAGCCCGTGTCGGGGGTGACGGTGACCGTGACCCGGGTGCCGACGCCGACGTTGGTGCGGTCGGGCTTGACGGTGCCGCCGGTGATCCCGTCGGCCACCACGATATCATAGGAGGCCACAGAGGACCCGCCGCCGCCGCCGGAGGAGGGACGGGGGTTGATGGTCACTTCAACGCAGGCCACCTCGCTGTCGCTGTGATTGGTGTCGCCTACGACCTTGTACCAGACGTAGTAGGTTCCGGCGTCGGTTTTTGTTGGGATGGATGTGGTATAAAGGTTTTCTGCTGGTGCTGTGGTCGCATTTTCGCCGAGAGCGTACTGCATTTCGCCGCCTACCAGCGTAGAATCATCCACATTCACAAGCGGTTTATCCGTTCCGTCGTAAGTACGATGGTTAGCAGTAACCGTAGCTGCGACAGCACTTGCTTCGCTTATGGTCACAGTTGCACTTCCCGTTTTGGTGACGTAATTATTTGCTGTTACCTGATAATAGACAGTCTGTGTCCCTACCTCCGTCTGCGTTGGGCTGGCATCCAGATCATAGGTCCCTTCTACCGTGCCGTATTTCACGGTATACCCGGAGTTCGGGTCGGTCACGTTCACAGTGATGCCGTGAGACTGCCCGTCGTAAGCCACGGATACATTTTCAGCACTGACTTCCATTTCTTTAATGGTCAGCGTAATGGTCATGGCGTAGGTGTCCGCCTCGGTGCTGAACGACGCACTGCTGGCGGCAGAAGCGTTCGTGTTCGCCGTTGCCTTGACACGCTGATAGAACGTGTACTCCGTTCCGGGCAGAAGTCCGGTGAACTCGGTGCCGCTCTGCCAGTTTGCGCTATCCTTGCTGTACTCACAGCCGCTCGCCGCATTCAGCGTGATGCTGTTCTTGGTGGCGCTTGCCTTTGTCGGCGCGGCAGGTGCAGTCGGCGTGGACTTGGTGATTTCAAACATCCAGCCGTCGCCGTAGAGTACAGCCGTGGAAGCGGCGTATTCGTCGCCCTCGGCAACCGTCGCGCCGACATAATAGGTGCCGACGTTTTTGGGCGTTGCCTCGGTGGTGCGGGCGGCGTCGCTGTAATACTTCACCGTGATTTCGCCCATACCCGTTACGCCGTCCTTGGCGGCAACAGTCGCAGCCTTGTCGCTGCCGCTGTATGTAAGTTCAGTCGGCGCGGTATAGGTCAGGTCGGTCGCCGCCGGGGTTTTCTTCGGGATAACCAGCGTAACCGTCATTGTCCCGGTCTTTTCAGCGGTTCCATCGCCGCTGATCGTGGTCGTGGTCGTGTTCCCCTCCGCGTAAGCCGGAAAGCTGAACATTCCGACAAGCAGGGTGAAAACCATGATCCACGATAAAAATCGTTTTTGTCTCATATATACACCTCTTATTGTTGATTACTTTACTTCAAGTGTCAGTTGTATCTCCGCTCCGTTGAGCGGTTGGTTGTCCTCAATGGTATAGCAGTCGTAATGGAGCGTCGCGGGGTACTCGCCTGCGTCCAGCGCCCTCGTGAGCGTGATGCGGGTGAACGCCTCGCCGGGGGAGAGCGCCTTGCCCGTCCAGAGGGTTTCACCGCCCTCCAGCGTCAGGGTGAGGACGAAGGTGCAGGCGTTCTCCGCCGGGTTTTTGAGGTTCACGGTCTGCGCCCTCTTGTCCGCCGCGAAGCTCAGCTTCTCATAGCCTGGTATGGCGATGTTCTCGCCGCTGCCGGGATTCGCCTCCGCGAACCGCTCCACTTTGTCGCCACCCGCGCCACAGCCGGTCAGCAGGAGCGCAAGGGCAAGGGCAAGTGCGAGAAAGGCCGCAAGGATATTCGGTTTTCGGTTCATAGGCTCACGACCTTTCACTGCTTATTGAACTTCGTATGTCTTTGTGTTATCTACGAGATCAGTGACAGGAACCATGGAGCCGTTGTAATAGATAAACCCATCCGAGCCGAAAGCCGCCCTGCCGCTGTATGCTTTTATCAAACCATACCTGTCAACCAAAGCCTGCCATGTCTCTCCGGCGTAGTATTCACAGGTGAGTCTATCACCGGTGTACGGACCTACGAGTTCGTTAATATGAAGTACTTCTGGTACGGTGATTGAAACAGCTTCACTCGCCAGCTTCTCATCG
>CACZKM010000030.1 GCA_902781745.1 Oscillospiraceae bacterium | reverse complement strand
GCGTGCGCCAGACCGTACATACGCCTTTAGGCGTAGCTAGTAAACAAGGGCAGGGCCCGCATATGAAAAACCCCCGGCTGAGCCGGGGGATATTTATTGGTCGAATGGAGTTATCGATGGGGCGAGCTGACGGCCCCCATGCTTTTGAGCCCCTGCTTTTCCTCATACATCAGGGTGTCGGCCCGCTCAAAGACGGCGTGGAAATTGGGATCTTCCCCGGGACGGTAGACGGACATTCCCCCGGCCACCACCACCTTCTGCTGGGCGATGTTCTTCACCGAGCGATCATGGAGCTCCTGCAGGAGGTTGTCCCGGTCCTGGTAGTCCCGGCCGGTGAGGAGGACCACGAACTCGTCGCCTCCCACCCGGAACACCGGGCTGTGGGAGTAGATTTCGCAGACCAGGGCGCTGGCGTCCTTGATGTACTGGTCCCCGGCCTTGTGACCGAAGGTGTCGTTGACGTATTTCAGGCCGTTGACGTCGCAGACCACCACGGCGAAGGGATCCATGTCCCCCTGGGTGATCCTGCCGTTGAACTCAGCCTCCCGCTCGACGTAGAAGTGTTTGCTCTTCACGCCGGTAAGAGGGTCGGTGTTGGTCTTGCGCTTGACGTCCTGGAGCTCTGCTTCGCTCTTCTGGGCCCGCTGGCTCATCAGGGAGTAGTTGGTCAGCAGGATCCCCAGGCCCACGGAGAAAATGACGACCACCGCCACCATATTTCCCATGGTGGCGAGCTGGAAGTTGTGCATGGTCTCCTCCATGAAGGCCTCTTCGCTGAGGACTCTGTCGTAGGATTCGTCGTTATAATACGTGCGGATATCATCCATGGCGCCGGCGGAGTTGACCAGGGTGGTCTTGCCCATCCAGATCATGGAGACCATGAGCACCAGGCCCAGCAGGGCGATCCATACGGCGATGGAATGACGGGACATCCCGCCTTTGTCTGTCTTGAGGATATGCCGGAAGAACAGGATGCCCAGTACCGCCCAGACAGTGAAGAGGATCAGGGACTCTGAGGCCATGGACCCGCCACTGGAGAGCATATTGGACAGCATCAGATACACGCCGAAGCCGATCATCAGCGCCGCCCCGGCCAGGCCAAAGCGCCGCTCCAGACGGTCCCCGCGGTTCCGGGCCATTTTGGCTGCGCACAGGGAGACGAAGGCGTAGATGATCACCGCGCCGATGGTGGTCACGTCCACGATCCAGCCGATGGCCGTGCGCCCCAGGAAGGGGACGAGCATGGAGATCCCCGCCACCAGGGCGATGGCCTTGCCGGGGATGCCCTTCTTGTTGAGATCGGAGAAGGCCGTGGGAATGATCTCGTCCTTGGCCACAGCGTAGAGCAGGCGGCTGAGAGCGACGGTGTTGCCGATGAGACTGGTGATGATCAGGCCGAAGAGGGCCACGACCAGCAGATCGACCCCCAGGTCACCCAGGTAGTATTGGGCGGCGTAGAAGGGGGGGCAGCCCCTTGATCCCGCTGAGGTTGCCCAGGTCCCGGATGTAGTCCAGCCAGCTGCTGTACTCCGGGGGATAAGCGGTCACCGACAGGAGGATGACCAGAATGTAGAGCACTGTGGCGGTGACCACCGCCGCCACCAGAACCCGGAAGGTCCGGGTGCGGGAGAAGGTGAACTCCTCCGAGGCGTGAGAGATGTTTTCAAAGCCGATGAACGCCCAGGGGGAGATACAGGCGATAAGGACCACCTGGTTCAGGGCGCTGCGCTCCGGCAGGAGCATGGGCTCCATCGTAAAGCCGGTACCGCCCAGCCCCGCAGCGGCCCCCAGGAAGCAAAGGATGATCCCCACGGAGAGGACCACAGCCATGACCACCATAATGGTCATGGTGATCCGCTTGGAGTGGATACACAACAGGGCGATGACCAGGATCGCCGCTATGGTCAGCAGGGCCTCCCCAAGGTAGACTTCGTAGCCGAAAAGGGTGTACATATACCCAAAGCGGAACATATCCCCGAAAAAGTACCGGGCAAAGAGGGGCAGGGAGGTGGCGTTGGCCCATAGCATGGCCGCGTAGGTCAGAAAAAGGAACCAGGAGGACAAAAAGCCCCGGCCCGGTCCGAAGATCTCTTTGGTATAGGTATACACGCCGCCGGCGCTGGGGTAGCACTCCACCATGTAGTGATAGTTCCTGGCGATAATCAGCATGATGACCATGCCCGCCACCATGCCAAGGACGCTGCCGAGGGGGCCGGCCTGGATCAGGTAGGTATTGCTGGTGACCACCAGGGAGCCCCAGCCGATACTGGTGCCCAGGGCCAGGGCCCAGGCTCCGGCAGGGGAGACATACGGGGTCAGCGCCCCGGCGGGGCGGAGGTCTTTGTTTGCAGTCATAGCGGTCACCTTCTGTTGATTGGCACAGTTTTTCTGTTTCACAGCAAACTATGTAAAATATTTTGATGTGATTAGTATACCACGATGTATTTTTGATTACAAGTGCGAGACAGGGTCCGGTCCGGGGTGTTTCCCGGCGGCTCACGTTTCCCCGGAAGGTCCATCCCGGCCTTGCCTTTTTCGACGGACCTGATATAATTATAATATTAGTACTGTTCCGAGGCCTGCGCCCCGGATTATAGTACGAGTCTCCGATGAAACCATAGGTTTTTATCGACCGCGGCAGATTGCCGTGGCCCGCAAAGCAAGAATCGTATAAGGAGGGATCTCCATGATCGCGACCCGGCGTGTTTTCTGCCTGCTTCTGGCGCTGCTTCTGACCCTTGCCCTGTGGGCCCCGTCCGCCTATGCGGCCCAGCCGGGGCTGGACAATTTTGTCCGCCAGCGGACCTATACCGCCGGGATCTTCTCCGACGTGGCGGCAGACCACTGGAGCTATGACGGCATCGCCGCCTGCTATGAATATGGTCTCATGCAGGGGCGGGGGGAGGTCTTTGACCGCCCCGCCTCCCTGACAGTGGCCGAGGCCCTGACCATGGCCGACCGGATCCACGAGATCTATCAGACCGGCGCCAGCACCCTGGCCCCCGCCGCCGGGTCGCGGTGGTACACCCCCTACGTCGACTATGCCCTGGAGCAGGGCATCATCGGGCAAGAGGACTTTTCCAGTTATTCCATGCCCATTACCCGGGCGGATATGGCCTATATCTTCGCCCGGTCCCTGCCGGCGGAGGAACTGGCGGCCGCCAAGACCGTCGTCTCCATTCCGGATATCACCCAGGCGCCCGCCCGGGACCGGGGGGCCATCTGGACTCTATACCGGGCGGGGGTCCTCCTGGGCAACGATATCTACGGCACCTTCGCTCCCGCCTCCACCATCACCCGGCAGGAGGCCGCCGCCATCTTGGCCCGGGTGGCTCTGCCCGGCCTGCGGCGGGAGGATATCCTCCTCCAGAAGGTCACCGCCGGCCCCCTGGTCTTCGGCCTGCCCCAGAGCGGGGAGGCGGCGTCCACCTCCACCAATACCGGCTCCACCATGTACCGGGTGGATGGCTCCGGTGTGGTGGTGGACCTCTACCGGTTCACCGACGGCTCCCTCACCGGGCGGCAACTGACGGACATCCTCACCCCCGCCGAGGAGAAGGGGGTGCTGGAGGAGAAGTCCGGGGCGGCCTGGATGGAGGACTGCGCCGTGACGGCGGTGAAATTCGGCCTGGTGTCGGGCTACCGCAGCCAGGGCCGGTACGTCTCCGCCCAGTATGACTATCCCATGCTGACCTATCGCTTCCTGGTGTCCGGCACCCTGTACCGCTTTACCGTCACCTGGAACCCCGCCACCGCCGACCAGGCCGTGGTGGACCAGGTGTGCGCCAGCCTTACCGTGGACGGACACCGGGCTGACCCGCTGCCCTGATACCGCAGACTGCATCCTATGATTTCCACCGATCCGCAGAAAGGAGGCTTCCGCCATGGGAAAGAAAGTTGGGACCCTCATCAAGAAGGCCCGGACCGAGGCCGGGCTCACCCAGGAGCAATTGGCCCGGAAGGTCAAGGGCTGCTCCGCCTCGGACATCAGCCGGGCCGAGCGGGGGGAAAAGGACCTGACCCAGGAACAGCTCAAGCAGATCGCCAAGGCCACCGGGGTCACCCAGAAGTCCCTGCTGGAGGCCGCCAAGGGGTCGTCCACGTCAGCCGGGAAAAAGAGCTCCTCCTCCGGGAAGACCTCGATGAAGGTCACCGCCGGGGAGAAAAAGCTGGTGGAGCTCTACCGGGCGGCGGACGCTGACACCCGGAAGGCGGCGGTGAAGCTCCTGAAGGGCACCGGCGGGGACTCGGTGCTGGAAACCCTGCTGGAGGGGGCCATCGACGTGCTCGCCGGCAAGCGGACCATCCCAGAGACCCCGGAGACAGAAGAAGACTGACACGACAGACGAAGCCCAGCCCGCCGGTCCCCCGGACCGGCGGGCCGCTTTCCGTAGAAAGGAGACCAGTATGACCTGCAAGGACCAAAGGAGGACCGCCCCATGAAGCTCCTCCATCTCTCCGACCTCCACCTGGGCAAGCGTCTGGGAGGCTGCTCCCTCCTGGAGGACCAGGCCTACATCCTGGACCAGATCCTGTCCATCGCGGACCGGGAGGGACCCGACGCCCTGATCATCGCCGGGGACGTCTACGACAAGGGAGTCCCTCCAGCGGAGGCCGTGGCCCTCTTTGACGATTTCCTCTCCCGGGTGGCGGCCCGGGGGCTGCCCGCCTTCATCATCAGCGGCAACCACGACTCCCCGGAGCGGCTGGCCTTTGCCAATCGGCTCATCCGGGGCAGCGGGGTCTATCTGGCCCCGGTGTACGACGGGGCCGTGGCGCCCATTACGCTGACCGACCAGTACGGACCGGTCCATTTCTACCTCCTGCCTTTCCTCAAGCCCGCCCACGTCAGGCGGTTCTGCCCCGAGGCGGCCATCGAGACCTGGACCGACGCCCTGGCCGCCGCCCTTAGCCGGCTGGACCTGGACCCGGCGGCGCGGAACGTCCTGGTGGCCCACCAGTTCGTCACGGGAGCCGCCCGATCGGAGTCTGAGGAGCTCTCCGTGGGGGGCGCGGACAACGTGGACGCGGCGGTCTTCGACAGCTTCGACTATGTGGCCCTGGGGCACATCCACCGGCCCCAGACCGCGGGGCGGGATGGCCTGCGCTACTGCGGCTCCCCCCTGAAATACGCCTTTTCCGAGGGGGAGAAATCCGTCACCCTGGCCCATTTGGGGGAGAAGGGGAACCTGACGGTCCGCACCGTCCCTCTTACGCCCCTGCGGGATATGCGGGAGATCCGGGGGACCTATCTGGAGGTCACCGCCCGGTCCTTCTATCAGGGGACCAACACCCAGGACTACCTGCACATCACCCTCACCGACGAGGAGGACGTCCCCGAGGCGGTGGGGAAGCTGCGGGTCATCTACCCCAACCTGCTGCGGCTGGACTACGACAATACCCGCACCCGGCAGGACCAGGCCATAGATGGGGGAGCAGGGGAGACCGCGTCTCCCCTGGACCTCTTCGCCGACCTCTACGAGAAGCAGAACAACCAGCCCATGACCGAGGCCCAGACCGATTTCGCCCGCCGGCTCATGGAGGAGATCTGGGAGGGAGAGCCATGAGACCCGTTAAGCTGACCATCTCCGCCTTCGGCCCCTACGCCGGGCGGACCGTCCTGGACCTGGACAGGCTGGGGGACCGGGGCCTCTACCTCATCACCGGGGACACCGGGGCGGGGAAGACCACCATTTTTGACGCCATCGCTTTCGCCCTCTACGGCCAGGCCAGCGGCGAGAGCCGGGAGCCCGCCATGCTCCGGTCCAAGTACGCCGCCCCGGACACCCCCACGGAGGTGGAACTCACCTTCGCCTGCGGGGGCAAGGTCTATACCGTGAAGCGGAGCCCCGAATACCAGCGCCCCGCCAAGCGGGGGGGAAAGCTCACCACCCAGAAGGCCGACGCCCAGCTCACCCTTCCCGACGGCGCCGTGGTCACCAAGGTCCGGGAGGTCAACGCCGCCCTCCGGGAGATCATCGGGGTGGACCGGGAGCAGTTCGCCGGCATCGCCATGCTGGCCCAGGGGGACTTTCAGAAGCTCCTGCTGGCGGACACCCGGCAGCGGCAGGAGATCTTTCGGCAGCTCTTCCGCACGGAGAACTACCGAATCTTTCAGGACCGTCTGAAGGCCGCCTCGGGCCGCCTCCGGGAGGCCTGTGACGACGCCCGGAAAAGCGTGGCCCAGTACATCGGCGGCGTCACCGCCGGGGCGGAGGACCCCGGCCGGGACCTGCTGGACCGGGCCAAGGCGGGGGATCTCCCCCTGGCGGAGACTACGGACCTGATCCAGGCCCTCCTGGACCGGGACGAGGCCGGGGTCAGTGCCCTGACGGCGGAGCTGACCGCCCTGTCCGGTGAATTGGAGACCGTCAACCACGGCCTGGGCCGGGTCCGGGAGCGGACCCGCCTCCGGGAGGAACTTGCCCGGTCCGAGCGGGCGGCAGGGGAGAGGGAAGCTGCCCTGGCCGCTCTGAGCGAGAAACTGGACCGGGCGGAGGCCCGGATCCCCCAAGGGGAGGAGGCCCAGCGGGACCGCACCCGCCTGGAGGCCCTTTTGCCGGCGTACGACAGCCTGGAGGAGGACCGCCGCCGCCTGGCGGATCTGGACCGGCAGAGAGAGGAAACAGACAAAGCCCGGGAAGCGGCCCTGGCCGCCCTTGCCCGGGCCAGGACCCGCCTGGAGGAGGCCAAGGCCCAGCGGGCGGCTCTGGCCGACGCCGGGACCCAGCGGGAGCGGCTCACCGCCCGGCGGGCCCAGGCCGCCCGGGAGCGGGAAGACCTGACCGCCCTGGCCGCCGCCCTCCGGGACTTGACCGCCCAGGAAACCGCCCTGGCCGGGGCCCGGGAGGCCTATTTACAGGCGGAGACCCGGGCCCTTCGGGCCCAGGCCGCCTACGAAGAGGGAGAGACGGCATTCTTCCGGGCCCAGGCGGGGATCCTGGCCGAGGGCCTGACCGAAGGGGAGCCCTGCCCGGTCTGCGGCTCTGTCCACCACCCCGCTCCGGCGCAGCGTTCCCCCGCCGCCCCCACCGAGGCCCAGCGGAAAAAGGCGCGGACCGCCGCCCAGGAGGCCCGATCTGCCCGGGAAGCCGCAGGACAGACCGCCGGAGTCCTCCGGGGCCGGACGGAGCGGGTCCGGGGGGAGGTGACCCAGCGGGTCGCGGCCCTGCTGGGGGACTGCTCCCTGGCCGACGCCCCCGCCCAAGCGGCGGCCCGCCTGGGGGAGGTGACGGACCTAGTCACCGCCCTGGAGAGAGAGATCAAACAGGAGACCGCCAACCTGGCCCGCAGGGAAAAGCTGGACGCCGCCATCCCCCGGGAGGAGGGGGCCATCCGGGACCGGGAGGCCGGGGTGACCGAACTGCAGACCCGGGCCGCCGCCCTGGCGGCCACCTGTAAGGCCCTGGCGGACCGGGTCCGGGACCGGAGCGAGGCCTTGCCCTTCCCCGGCAAGGGGGAGGCCCAGGCCCGAATCGCCGCCCTGACCCAAGAGATCGAGACCATACAGGCCGCCCTGGAGTCCGCCCGCGCGGCCCACCGACAGGCCAAACAGGACCTGGACACCCTCAACGGCCGGGCCGCCGGCCTCCGGGCCCAGTTGGAGAGCGGGGAGGACCCCGACGAAGATGCCCTCCTGGTCCGGCAGGGGGAGCTGGCCGCCCGGCAGGGAGAACTCACCGACCGCCGCACGGCCCTGGCCGCCCGACTGGCGGGGAACACCGCCGCCCTGGCAGGGATCAGACAATCGGCGGGGCGGCTGGAGGAGCTGGAGGGGGAGTGGACCTGGGTGAAGGCTCTGTCCAACACCGCCAACGGCAGCCTCCCCGGCAAGGAGAAGATCATGCTGGAGACCTACATCCAGATGACCTACCTGGACCGCATCCTCCGCCGGGCCAACCTCCGGCTCCTGAAGCTTTCCAACGGCCAGTATGAGCTGGCCCGCCAGCAGGCGGGGGAGGGCGGCCGGGCCCAGAGCGGCCTGGAGCTGGACGTCATTGACCACTACAACGGTAGCCGCCGCAGCGTCCGGACCCTCTCCGGCGGGGAGTCCTTCCAGGCCTCCCTGGCTTTGGCCCTGGGGCTGGCGGACGAGATCCGGGCCTCGGCGGGGGGTGTGAAGCTGGACACCCTCTTTGTGGACGAGGGCTTCGGCACCCTGGACCGGGAGGCCCTGAATCAGGCCATGGAGACCCTGGCCGCCCTGGCCCAGGGGGACCGTCTGGTGGGGGTCATCTCCCACGTGGCGGAGCTCAAGGACCGGATCGACCGGCAGATCCTGGTGACCAAGGACCGGTCCGGGGGGAGCCGGGCGGAGCTGGTGGTGTAGCGGTTGGCGAAAAAATGCCCAAGGAGCAAGGGTTTAGCCCCTTCTCCTTGGGGATGTTGCCGGATTTCCCGCCCCGGTGAAAACACCCTTGACAATCGGTGGGAAGTTTGTTAAAATACCCTCCGTACCATGTGAGGAGTATGCTATGCGACTGGATCTCAAGAACATCATCCACGTGCCCGGTGCCAGCCTTCCCTTTGATTTCACCATGGATCTCAGCGGGGAGGAATTTTTCGGCGCGTATCCCATTGCCCGGCCGGTCCGGGTGGAGGGGACCGTGAAGAACATTGCCGGACTGCTGGTGCTGGAGGGGGAGGCCTCTTCCCTGCTGGACTGTGTCTGCGACCGGTGCATGGAGCCCTTTCAGAGGGAGAAGTCCGTCCGCCTGTACGCCCTGCTGGCCGAGAGCCTGGAGGGAGAGGAGGACGAGGACATGGTCCTGCTGGAGGACGGCGAGGTGGACCTGGACGAGCTGGCCTACACCGCCTATGTCCTGGACATGGACACCAAGTATCTATGCTCAGAAGACTGCAAGGGACTTTGCCCCGGCTGCGGCGTCAACCTGAACAGGGAGGCCTGCCGGTGCAAGAAACCGGTCGATCCCCGATGGGCCGCGCTCGAGCAGCTCCTAGATAAACCTGAGTGAAAACCACAACCCAATGCCATCAGGCATAACAAGGAGGTGTCTCAACATGGCGGTTCCGAAGAGTAAAGTATCGAAGCAGAGACGGGATAAGCGTCGTGCCAACTGGAAGCTGGCGGCTCCCGCGGTCACCACCTGCCCCAAGTGCGGTGCGTTTCGTCTGCCTCACCGGATGTGCAAGGTCTGCATGACCTATGACGGCAAGGTGTTCGGCCAGGCGCAGACCGACGCGGAATAATCCGATACGAGAAAAAGAGAAGAGGGGAGCTCCCCTCTTTCTTTTTTTGCCGGAAGGAAAGGAGGCGCCCCCGCCATGTCCAAGACCCGGATCGAGACCGTGGCCCCCGGCAGCCCCGCCGCCCTGGCGGGGGTCCGCCCCGGAGAGACCCTCCGGTCCATCAACGGCCACCCCATCGTGGATGTGCTGGACTACAAATATTACGCCTACGACCCTGAGCTCACCCTGGAGCTGGCGGAGGAGGACGGCGGGACCCGGACCCTCACCCTCTCCAAGGATGTGGGGGAGGACCTGGGCCTGGAGTTTGCCACCTACCTCATGGACAAGGCCCGGTCCTGCGCCAACAAGTGCGTCTTCTGCTTCGTGGACCAGCTCCCGGCGGGGATGCGGGATACCTTATATTTTAAGGACGACGACGCCCGGCTGTCCTTCCTCATGGGCAACTACATCACCCTGACCAACCTCTCCCGGCGGGAGATCCAGCGGATCTGTGACCTGCACATCTCCCCCATCAACATCTCCGTCCACGCCACGGACCCGGAGGTCCGGAAGACCCTCCTGGGCAGCCGCCGGGGCGGGGAGATCCTGGAGGTCATGGGCCGCTTCGCCCAGGCGGGCATCGTGATGAACTGCCAGATCGTCGCCTGCCCCGGCCTCAACGACGGAGCCGTTCTCCAAAAGAGCATGGAGGAGCTGGCCGCCCTCTACCCCCAGGTGAAGAGCGTGTCGGTGGTCCCCGTGGGGGTCACCAGGCACCGCCAGGGTCTCTATCCCCTGCGGCCCTATACCCGGGACGAGGCGGCGGCGGTGGTGGCCCAGGTGGAGGCCTTTGCCGCCCAATGCCTGGATACCTGTGACAGCCGCGTCTTCTGGTGCTCCGACGAGTTCTACATCCAGGGGGGGCTGGACCTGCCCGAGGATGAATACTACGAGGAATACACCCAACTGGAGAACGGCGTGGGGATGCTCCGCCTGCTGGGGGTGGAGTGCAACGGGGCGACCTACGGGGCCCCGGAGGAGATTCAGGTGGCCCCCTTCTCCATCGCCACCGGGGTGGCGGCTGCCCCCTATTTGAGAGAAATCATTGACAGCGCCGCGGCGAAATGTCATACTAAATTAGATTACCAGGTCTACCCGGTGGTCAACCATTTCTTCGGGGAGACCATCACTGTGGCGGGCCTTCTCACCGGCCGGGACCTGATGGACCAGCTCAAGGGAAAGGACCTGGGCACCCGGCTGCTGATCTCCGAGACCATGCTCCGCCACGGGGAGACCGTCTTCCTGGACGACGTGACCCTGGAGGAGCTTTCAGAGGCCCTGGGGGTCCCGGTGGTCCCCGTTCCCCAGGACGGATTTGAATTGTTCGATACGATTTTCGGGGTATGACGCCCCTTTGGCTTCCCCCAGGGGGGAGGCATTCTATCACCTACAACGGAAAGGAGGCGGACGCCATGTCCAAACCTCTCGTCGCCATCGTGGGCCGGCCCAACGTGGGCAAGTCCATGTTATTCAATAAACTGGTGGGCCGCCGGCTCTCCATCGTGGAGGACACCCCCGGCGTCACCCGGGACCGGCTCTACGCCGAGTGCGAGTGGCGGGGCCGGAAGTTCGACATCGTGGACACCGGGGGCATCGAGCCCGGCACCACCACGGAGATCCTGTCCTTCATGCGCAAGCAGGCGGAGATCGCCATCTCCCACGCCGACGTGATCGTCTTCCTCTGCGACATCAAGACGGGGCTCACCGCCTCGGACCAGGACGTGGCCAATATGCTCCTGCGGGCACGAAAGCCCGTGGTCCTGGCGGTGAACAAGATGGACCAGGTGGGCATGACCAACCCGGACATCTTCGAGTTTTACAACCTGGGCCTGGGGGACCCCATCGCCGTCTCCGCCGTCCACGGCCACGGCACCGGGGACCTGCTGGACGCCTGCTTCGACTACTTCCCCCCGGAAGAGGAGGAGGAAGAGGAGGACGACGTCATCAAGGTGGCGGTCATCGGCAAGCCCAACGTGGGCAAGTCCTCCCTCATCAACAAGATCCTGGGGGAGGAGCGGGTCATCGTTTCCGACATGGCCGGCACCACCCGGGACGCGGTGGACAGCTACTTTGAGAACCAGGATGGGAAATTCCTCCTCATCGACACCGCCGGGATGCGGAAGCGCTCCAAGGTCAACGACCAGATCGAGAAGTTCTCCGTCCTCCGGGCGGCCATGGCCATCGAGCGGTCCGACGTCTGCCTCATCATGATCGACGCCCAGGAGGGGGTCACCGAGCAGGACACCAAGGTGGCGGGCATGGCCCACGAGTCCGGCAAGGCCTGCATCATCGTGGTCAACAAGTGGGACGCCGTGGAGAAGGACGACAAGACCATGGACAAGATGCGAAACGACATTCGCCGGGACCTGGCCTATATGACCTACGCCCCCATCGTCTTCATTTCTGCCCTCACCGGACAGCGGGTGCCGAGGCTCTTCCAGCTCATCAAGTACGTGGACGACCAGGCGGCCACCCGGATCACCACCGGGATGCTCAACTCCCTCCTGGCCGACGCCACGGCCCGGGTCCAGCCCCCCACCGACAAGGGGCGGCGGCTGAAGATCTACTACATGACCCAGGCGGGGACCCGCCCGCCCCACTTTGTCTGCTTCTGCAACGACGCCAAGCTGTTCCACTTCTCCTACCAGCGGTATCTGGAAAATCAGATCCGGGCCACCTTCGGCCTGGAGGGCACCCCCATCCGGCTGACCATCCGGCAGCGGGGGGACAAGGAGGACTGATCCTATGGAAGGCATTTCCGTCATCTTGACCCAGCTCAGCCCCGGCCTGGCCGCGGGCCTGCTGGTCCTCACCGCCGCCATCGGCTACCTGCTGGGCAACTGCAATGGCGCGGTGATGGCCTCCAAGCTTCTCTTCCACGACGACGTGCGCACCCACGGCAGCGGCAACGGCGGCCTGACCAACTTCCACCGGACCTACGGCGGCCGCTGGGTCACCATCATGGTCATCGCCGTGGATATGCTCAAGGTGGTGGCCTCGGTGGTCATCGCCAAAGTGATCTTTGCCCACGTCATGCCCCACGGCTACGTCCCCCTGTTTGTGACCTACTGGGCGGGGATCTTCACCGTGGTGGGCCACGTCTTC
This sequence comes from Oscillospiraceae bacterium, assembly GCA_902781745.1. Lineage (GTDB taxonomy): Bacteria > Bacillota > Clostridia > Oscillospirales > Oscillospiraceae > Evtepia. The sequence goes on along the minus strand of CACZKM010000030.1, from coordinate 4,283 downwards.
CCCTTCGCTCTGAAGTTCCACGGAGGCAAGGGCATTCTGGCTGGGGGCACCCTGGCCCTGCTGGTGGACTGGCGGGTGGCGGTGTGCGCCTGGGGCTGCTTCCTCATCGGCGTGCTTCTGACCCGTTGGGTGTCCATGGGCTCCCTGCTGGCGGCTACCGCCTTCGGGGTGAGCTCCGCCCTCTTCCATCCGGTCCCCTCCATCGCCATCCCGGCGCTGCTGGCGGGGGCCCTGATCGACTGGAAGCACAAGGAGAACTTCAAGCGTATTCTGGCCGGGACGGAGTCCCAGCTTACCTTCCACAAGGCCCATCCGCCGGAGGAAGACCTGCCGGAGCCGGAAGACCCGGAGGAATCACCGGAGGACGAGGAAGTCCCGGCCCCCGCCATGGAAACCGTCCATGTTGAGCTTACCCGCCCCGCCCCGGCGGCGGCGGAGGCGCCTGCCCCGGCGGAAGAGATCGCGGCGGAGGAGTGGAAGGGCGGCCAGCACTGGGACCAGGTAGACGCCTGGCTGGAGGACCATCCCGGCGGAAAAGGAGAGGAAACAGAATGAAGATAACGGTACTGGGCAGCGGCGGCTGGGGCACGGCTCTGGCCATGCTGCTGGCGGAGAACGGCCACGCTGTCACCCTCTGGTCCTATCTGGCCGAGGAGTCCCGGACCCTGCGGGAGACCGGGGAGAACCCCCTTCTGCCCGGGGTGAAGCTGCCCCAGACCCTGGAATACACCAACGACCTGGCCTGCGCGGCGGGGAAGGACGCGGTGGTCTTTGCCACTCCCTCCTTTGCCGTCCGCTCCACGGCGGAGGCCGTAAAACCCTATCTTGACAAGACCATGACCCTGGTCTCTGTGTCCAAGGGCATCGAGAAGGGGACCTCCCTGCGGATGACCCAGATCATCCGCCAGGTCATCGGGGACCTCTGCCCGGTGGTGGCCCTGTCGGGGCCCTCCCACGCCGAGGAGGTGGCCCGGGGCGTTCCCACGGCGGTGGTCTCCGCCTGTGAGGACCAGAAGGCGGCGGAGTTCGTCCAAGACCTCTTCCTCAACGGCCGATTCCGGGTCTACAGCTCGGCGGACACCGTGGGGGTGGAGCTGGGCGCTGCCCTGAAGAATGTTATGGCCCTGTGCGCCGGGGCCTGCACCGGCATGGGCTGCGGGGACAACACCAAGGCCATGCTCATGACCCGGGGCCTGGCGGAGACCGCCCGGCTGGGAGCCGCCCTGGGGGGACGGCGGGCCACCTTTGCCGGCCTGGCGGGGATGGGGGACCTCATCGTCACCTGCACCTCCATGAACTCCCGGAACTACCGGGCGGGCATCCTCATCGGCCAGGGCGTGCCGGTGGACGAGGCCGTCCGGCGGATCGGCGCGGTGGTGGAGGGCTACTACGCTGTGGACTCCGCCCGGGAGCTGGCCCGCCAGACCGGGGTGGAAATGCCCATCACCCAGGCGGCCTATGAGGTCCTGTACCAGGGGAGAGACCCCCACACGGTGCTGGACGAGCTCATGCGCCGGGAGAAAAAGCACGAGACCGAGATCGGCTGGAATTGATGCGGCAAAAATAATCGGAAAACCGAAAAATAATGCTTGCATTTTCTCTGAAGGTCTGCTATTATACTAAACGATGCTTTTTAGATTATCCGCACATGGCGGCCTCCGGCCCCAGGTGTGAACTATAAACCAGCGAGGAGGTAAGAACGAATGGCTAAATGTGATTTCTGCGACAAGGGCGTCGTGTTCGGCATCCAGGTTTCCCACTCTCACCGCCGCTCCAACCGGCCTTGGAAGCCCAATGTCAAGCGGGTGAAGGCGATCGTCAACGGCACGCCCAAGCACGTCTATGTGTGCACCCACTGCCTCCGTTCCGGTAAGGTCACTCGCGCCTGATCTGGGATCAACTGAACAAAAAGAAAGAGCACAGGCATTTTTGCCCGTGCTCTTTTTCTATGGTCTGACGGCGGGGGAGACTGTGTCCCCGTTCCCGCCCTGCTCCTCCGGTCTGTGTCTGGTGGTAACGATGCGCGATGGCCTGTGCGTCTGTGCGCGATGGGGGCCCTGCACGATCCTGGGGGATTCGAACCCCGCGCCGGCCCTGGCGCCGCCATACAGCGTGGACGCATTCTCCGCCACAGAGATGACACACGCCCCGGAGAAGATACCGTCTCTCCCGCCGCCGTCAGTCCTCCAGGAGTTCTGTGGTCCAGTTGCAGGCCTGGAGGGAATTGTCCAGCAGCCGGATGCGCTTGGCCAGGCCGTCGGCCTGCTTCTGAAGGGCCGCCACGTTCACCGCGCTGCGGACGACGATCTCCGTGTGGGTGGCCCGACGGGCGGTCTGGCTGGCCTCGTAAATCACCTGCCGGAGAACGGAGAGCTTCAGGTTCAGCCCGTCCTTTTCCGCGATGACGTCGGTGACCGTCCGCCCGTCCAGAGGGGTGGCGCAGTTGGTGCGGTTGATGGCCGCCATCAGGTCGATGAGCCGGTCGGTGCTCTCCTCCAGCTCTACCAGCAGCTCCGCCGGGTCCTCGGCGGGGGTCTCCCCCTCCTGGACCAGGCAGTTGCTGGTCAGTCGGTCCCGCAGGGACTGAACCTTCCGGTTGAGGTCCGCCCGCTCCTGTAAGGCTTCCGCCAGTTTCATGGCGCTGCCTCCTTTCACTTTGCTGTCTGTCTGGGATTGTATCAGATTCTCCGCCGGGGCGCAAGGTCCTCACCGGGCCGTTCCGGCGCTGGCCCGTTCCGTCGCCCGGTAGGCCCGGGGGGAGCACCCCGCCTTCTCCCGGAAGCACTTGCCGAAGTGGCTCACCTGCTGGAACCCCACCTCCGCGGCGATCTCGCTGATGGGCCGGTCGGTCTCCCGCAGGAGCTGGGCGGCCTTGGAGAGGCGGAACTCAGAGAGATACTTGTAGGGGGTGGTCTCCAGGCTCTGCCGGAAGCACCGGAGGCACTCCGACTTGCTGACGTGGGCGCTGGCGGCCAGCTCCTCCAAGGTCACCGCCTGGGCGTAATGCTCTCGGATGTACTGGAGGAAGACCCGCATCCGGGCCTCCAGGGGGCTGGCGTGGGCCCCGTCCGGCGGGGTGATGTTCTTCTGGAATTCCAGCCACAGAGCGGTGAGATTGCACAGGGCCTCGTAGGGGTAGAAGTCTGTCTTCTCCTGCTCCAGGAGGAAGAGCCGCCTGAGATAGGACAGGACCGTGGCCTGCCAGGGCACCGCCGGGGTGAAGTGGAAGAGGGGCAGGTGGCTGTTCCCCGCGGTGCGCTCCACCAGGGCCCGGGCGGGGCCGCCGGGATAGAAGGCGAGGAAGTAGTCCGGGAAGATAAAGGTGCGGTAATGGCAGGGGCCGGAGCGGTTCATCCGGTGGACCACGTTCTTGTTGACAAAAACCCCTTCCCCCGGCTTCAGGGGCACGGTGCCCGCCAGGGTCTGGACCTCGATGGCTCCCTCCGTCAGGTAGGTGAACTCCAGGTCCTCGTGCCAGTGCATCATCTGAAAGCCCGGGGTCCGGGGGTAGCTCTGGCCGTTGATCCCGTCCAGCACCAGGTAGGGGAAATCCGTCCGGGCATTGAGGTTGACGGAGTTGATGAAGGCTTCGTTGTCCATGGGAGCTCTCCTTTTAAGGATTTTGGCGATATTCTGATAATTATTTGCGATATAATGAGAGAAAAAAGCCAATTCGTGTGATAACATTACATCGAAATGAATGCTTTGTCAAGCCGGACACGGCGGAAAGGGGAGGGCGCGTATGAAAAAACCGGCCATCACCCTGACCCTGGTGGACCGGGTGGGCAGCCACGGCTGCCACCGGGGCCACAGGGTAGGGGACGTCTTTGATTTCGATACCCAGCGGGGGGAGCTGTGCCCCATGGCCATGCACGTGGCCTTTCCCTATGTGGACATCCTGCGGTACGGCGGAACCCTGCCCGCCGGGAGCCAGGGGGACCTCCGGTTCTGCTGTCCCGACGCCGACGTGATCAACGTCTTCCGCATCGACGTGGACCGCGGGGAAACAAACACCTGACTGATTCATGCGGCAATTTATATTGCCACATGAATCATCATTTGATTTGAGCCGCTTTGCTCGCTGCTTCGCAGCAACCGCAAAGCATGGCACTTATTACTCCGGCAATACTAGGGTCGTTAAAATTATAGAATTATTTCATTGCCGGAGTAATAACGGGTAAGGATATATAATGCCTACTGAACAAATGCCCATATTTTATACGTTGTCAACCAGGCGAATAAGCGCACGCAAATCTGGCAAAAGGCGCGCTGAACCTTGCGCA
>CACZKM010000029.1 GCA_902781745.1 Oscillospiraceae bacterium | reverse complement strand
CTACAGCACCCTTGTCAGCCACAGGATCACCCCGTAGACCACGCTGGCGGAGATGCCGAAGGTGAGCACCGGCCCCGCCACGGTGAAGATCTTGGCGGAGGTTCCGGTGATGAAGCCCTCGTGCTTGAATTCCATGGCCGGAGCGGCCACGGCATTGGCAAAGCCGGTGATGGGCACCAGGGTCCCCGCCCCTGCCCGCTTGGCAATGCGGTCGAAGACTCCCAGGCCGGTGAGGAGGGCGGTGAGGGCGATGAGGGTGACGGAGACCGCCGTCCCCGCCATGGCCTCGTCCAGGCCTCGGCTCCGGTAGAAGTCCAGGAGGGCTTGGCCGGCCACGCAGATGCCGCCCCCCACGGAAAAGGCCCAGGCCAGGTTTTTGGCCAGAGGGGAGGGGGCGGCCTTCTTCTTTACATACTCGTTGTAGTCCTTGTCGGACAGCTTGTTCAGGTCCATGTTCTATCACCTCGGGGATAGGATGCCCGGAGAGGCGGGAAAGTATCGAAAAAAAGCTTGACAATCTCCGAAGATCCGGTATAATAATATGGCCTGTCGTTCAGACAGGCAGATCCTTTCCGGCGGCGCGACCGCCGGACATACGTCCATAAGGAGGTGCAATCAACCATGGCAAAGGTAAACGCAAACTACGAAGTGGTCTACATCATGGATCCCGCGCTGGGTGACGAGGCCATCGCCGCGATGATCGAGAAGTTCAAGGCGCTGGTGGAGACCCAGGGTTCCGTGACCGCCATCGATGACTGGGGCAAGCGCCGTCTGGCCTATCCCATCAACGATCTGACCGAAGGTCACTACGTGCTCATGACCTTCACCGCGACCCCCGACCTGCCGGCCGAGCTGGACCGCGTGTTCAAGATCACCGAAGGCATCATGCGCTCCATGATCATCTGCAAGGATGAGTAAGGAGGTCTTGGCTTGCTGAACAAGATCTTCCTCCAGGGCCGGCTGGTGGCCGACCCCGAGCTGCGGCACACCCAGAGCGGCGTGGCCGTGGCCACCTTCCGCATGGCGGTGGACCGGGACATCAAGGACCGGGAGACCGGCGAGCGGAAAGCCGACTTCATCAACATCGTCGCCTGGCGGTCCACCGCGGAGTTTGTCTCCCGGTTCTTCACCAAGGGCCGTATGGCCATCGTGGAGGGACGCCTCCAGGTCCGGGAGTACACCGACCGGGATGGCAACCGCCGGTACGCCACGGAAGTGGTGGCCGACAACATCTACTTCGGCGACTCCAAGCGGGACAGCGACAGCGGCTACGCCCCCCGGGGCGGCTACGACGCCCCCCCCGCTTACGGGCAGTCCGGTAGCTACGGCGCCCCCGCCGGCAGCTACGCCCCCCAGACCGGGGCGGGCTACTCCACCGCCCCCGCGGTGGACCAGTTTGCCGATCTCACCGATGATGATGGAGAGCTCCCGTTCTAAGGGAATTTTACTGACTACTTTTATCTTATCCTATTGAAGGAGGTTTGCAATCATGGCTATGGATAGAGAACGGCCCCGCGGCGGCCGCAAGCGCCGTAAGGTCTGTACGTTCTGTGTCGATAAGATCGAGCACATCGATTATAAGGATTCCGCCAAGCTGCGCCGGTTCCTCTCCGAGCGCTCCAAGATCCTGCCCCGCCGGACCACCGGCACCTGCGCCATGCATCAGCGTCAGCTGACCGAGGCCATCAAGCGGGCTCGCCAGATCGCTCTGCTGCCCTACGTCACCGACTAAGGCATATTGATCCGAAAAAAAGCTGTCTCACCACGGTGGGGCAGCTTTTCTTTTGCACCGGGGCACACTTTTTGCTTTACAACACGCCCCATCCGGGGTATACTATGCGGATAGAGAGACTGTCCATTGGGGAGGATTATGACGCCATGAAGCTTTACCGACCCGCCGGACTGCGGACCGCCGACCCCAAGCGGCCGGACTGGACCCGGGACCACGGCTACGCCCAGACCAGTGAATTTCCCTTCCCCGACCTCTACCTCCACGAATCCGTGGCGGACCTGGCGGAGACCGACCCGGCCTTCCCCGCCTTCCTGGAGGAGTGCTTGGAGAACTTCACCTGCCATGAGTACGGCCACCTGTCCTCCATGGACCAGGTGGAGAATTTTCTCAGCCGGGATCTCCGGAAGGAGAACACCTGGATGCAGGGAAACTACCCCAGCGAGAACTGGGGGGAGGTCCACCTGGAGATTTTCTACGACCAGGGGCTCTTCCACCGGCTGGAGAAGGCCCCCCGGGACCTGGCCCTGGCTCAGCAGAAGAAGGAACGGGAGGCAGCCCAGTGAACGGCCATAAGTTCGACAAGCTGGCCGCCGACGCGGTGGAGTTCTGGCGGGAGCTGAAGACCGGGGACGTCCGGGACCTCTTCCAGACGGGTACCGGCAACAGCGTGGTCCAGCTCTTCCGCTACGCCCTGGTGGGGGGCTCTACCTTTCTGGTGGACTACGTCCTCCTCTTTGTCCTGACCAGAGCCGGGGTGGCCACGGTGCCTGCCGCGGGCACGGCCTTCGCCGTGGGTATCACCTGCAACTTCCTGCTGACCAAGTTCTTCGCCTTCAAGTCCGTGGACCCCCTGGTGGGGGGTGCGGGGGAGGTGGCCATCTTTGTCTTTATCTCCGCCGTGGGCCTGGGGCTGACCATGGCCCTCATGCACCTGTTCACCGACGTGGCGGGCCTCCACGTGATGGTTTCCAAGCTGGTGAGCAGCATTATCGTCTTTCTGTGGAACTTCCTGGGCCGGAAGCTCATCCTCTACCCCGGCAAGCGCCGGAACGGACACGCCTGACCACAACAAGACAACAACAGGGACCTGCCGTTTACCGCGGCGGGTCCCTTTTCATCCCCGCATTGACACACCTGGTATACTAGAAGAAAAACGCCGGGGGTGAGATCGTGATCGACCTGAACCACATCATGCGCTACCATGAGAACAACCGAATCGAGGCGAAAAAGGCCGCCGGGGGCTTCCCCAACAGCCTGTGGGAGACCTATTCCGCCTTTGCCAACACCATCGGGGGGCTTATCCTCCTGGGAGTGGAGGAATCAAGGGACAAGGCCCTTACCGTCACCGGAGTCCCCGACCCGGCGGGGTATCAGCGGGAGATCTGGGAGACCGTCAGGGATCCCAGCCGGGTCAGCGTCAACATCCTCTCCCCGGAGGACGTGTCCCTCCACACCATCGACGGGAAGGACGTGCTGGTGGTCCACGTCCCCCGGGCAAGCCGGAACCAGCGGCCGGTGTACATCGGGGACAGCCCCTTTACCGGGGCCTACCGCCGGGACGGGGAGGGGGATTATCACTGCGACCCCGACCAGGTCCGGGCTATGCTCCGGGACCGGGGGGACGCCCCGGCGGACCTGGCAGTATTGGAGAGCCGGCCAGCCGAGGACCTCTCCCCGGAGACCATCCGGCAGTTCCGGCTGAAGATGGTCATGCGCCAGCCCGACCACCCCTGGAATTCCCTGCCCGACGAGCGCTTCCTGGTGAAGGCCGGGGCCCTGGGACCGGGGAAGGCCACGGGAGACGTCCACCCCACCCTGGCGGGGCTCCTTCTCCTGGGGAAGCGGGGGGCGGTCCGGGAGGTCTTCCCCCGGCTGCGGCTGGTCTATCAGGAGCCCGACTTCACCCTCAGCAGCGTCCTGGGGGAGGGGCCGGAAAATGTCTATCAGTTTTACACCATGGTCAGCGCCCGGCTGGCCGCTGTCTCCGCCCTGCTGGGGGCCGACCCCGCCCAGGGGGAGGAGCTGGCTGGGGCCATGAAGGAGGCGGTGCGCAACGCCGTCCTCCACGCCGACTACTTCGGCAAGGGGGGCCTGACCATCTGCCTGGATGATACGGGCCTGACGGTGACCAACGAGGGCCTGCTGCGGAGCGTCCCCCAGGAGGGAGGCCGCCCCATGCCCACCGCCCCCCGGAACCGGGGGCTCACCCAGCTTCTCTCCCTGGTCCGTCCCTCCATCGGGGCGGGGGCCGGCCTGGACCGCATCTATAAGGTCTGGGACAAGCGGGGCTGGCGGGCCCCGGTCCTGGCGGAGAAATTCAAGGCCGGGGTGACGGAGCTCTCCCTCCCCCTGCCCGGCGGAGGGCTCTCCGCAGAGGATATCGCCCGGCAGCAGATCGTGGAGGACCTCACCGACCGGGTGGCGGGCCGGCCCAACGAGATCGCCCACGCCCTGGGGCTGGACCCCGGGGAGACGGAACGGCTGCTCCGGGCCCTGGTCCGGGAGGGCCTGGTGGTGGAACGGCCAGAGGGCTACGCCCTGCGGGCCTAGACAGGAGGAAAACGACATGAGAGTAGAACAATTTGTCATGGCCTACCATGTGGAGCAGGACCGGCTGCGGGCCATGCTTCCGCGAGGGTTCGAATCCCTCCGGCCGGTGCTCCGGTTCAACGCCGAGCTCCGCACCGAGGGGGACAAGACCACCCCATGCGTGGAGCTGAATACCCCTGTGGAAGGGGAGGGCAAGCGGGGCTGGCTGAACATCGCCCGGTGGGAGGGGACCCCTCTGACCTATGACCGGGCGGCGAAGACCGTCACCTTCCGGGCCCCTTTCCTGACCCTGTCCTTCACCGCTGTGGGCCTGGAGGGAGGCTGCCCCGCCGAGCGGGACAACGACGGGTGCTTCTATCCCGACCGTGCCATGGCCTTCGTCCCGGCGGAACAGATCGACGTGAACAAGGAGTTCTGCGACTGTTCCTTCGCCTGGTCCTTCCGCCCCGGGGACGCCCACGGGGAGAGCACCCGGGAGACTCTGCCCGCCTTCCCCATGGACCGGGCCGCCGTCTATCCCGCCGCCCCCCTGACGGCGGAGGAGGCGGCGTCCATCCCCTGCGACCAGGTGCTGGGGTGCTATGTGGTGCGGTTTGATCGGTGAATGAAAAAACGACGGACCTCCGGTTGTGGGGTCCGTCGTTTGGCTGTTTGATCGCCTTATTCCGACTCCTTCATCATCGGCTGCAGGTGCATCAGCAGGTCCACCTTGTTGTTGACCTCGAACTTTTTATAGATGTTGGCGATGTGGGTCCGCACGGTGTAGATGCTGATGTGAAGCTCCTCGGCGATCTGCTCGTTCTTCATCCCCGAGGCCAGGTGGTAGACGATCCGCCGCTCCTGCTGGGTCAGGGTATTGTAGGGGTGCTCCAGGGCCTTGGGCATAGTCTTGGTCCGGCAGGTGACCAGCAGCAGGTGCCAGGTCTGGATGAGCCCCGCCGGGGAGGAGGACAGGAAGGAGGAGTGGAAGAAGGTGAAGTCCCCGGTGGGGGAGGTCACCGTCTGGCTGCTGTCCCCACGAACGGTGAACTTCTGGCTGATCTCGTTGACCATAGTCTGCACGTCCCGATACTTGCTCTCCCCCTGGTAGCTGCTGTGGAGGAAGCTCCCCTGGGTGTGGCGGACCTGCTCCCAGAAGACCTGGGCAAGCTGCTGGGCGGCGGGATTGCACTGGACCACCGTCATGTCCTGGTTGAGGATCACCGCCCCCATGGGGCTGTTCTGATAGAAGAGTTGGAAGCTGTCCTGGAACCGGGCCTCCCCGGTGTGGCGGAGGTAGGTCTGGTAGTGGCCTTCCACCAGCCGGGCCAGGTAGGTCAGGGTCTCCCGCACATCCTTGTCGTAGGGCCCCTCCTCCCTGCTGCGGAAGAGGGCCATGGAACCGATGGGTTTGTCCCCCAGGTAGAAGTAGAGCACCGCCTGGTAGTACATCCCCGCCGCCGCCATATGGGCCCCGTAGGGGGTGCCCTCATACTGGTCCAGGGGGAGGACGTCCTCGGTGAAGAGGACCCGCCGCCCCCGGAGCCGCTCCGGCAGGTTGGACCACCGGAAGATGTCGTGGCGGTAGATCCGCTCCTTGTAGTCGTACATAGACCCGTAGCTCAGGCCGTAGGTGAGATAGCTGCTCAGTCCCGGGGTCCGGCGGGCGGGACCCTGGTTGGCAGTGACGCTGCTGTAGGGGAAAAAGATGCTCTGCCGGCAGCCGAAATGCTTGTCAAACAGGGCCAGGACCCGCTTGGGGAAGTTGTCGCTGTCCCGGGCCAGGTCCAGGGAAAAGGCCAGCACCGCGTCGTGCCAGCGGAGGGGGATCTGCTCCATGGATGGACGCCTCCTTGGATGAGATGGGACCGGCGGGAATGAAGGAAACCCTGCATACACGGGAAGGATTCGAATTGTCCGCCGGTCTGTTGCCTCTATTATACATAGTTTATATGATGAATGCAAGGCATAGTGGCTAAAATGAATGAGGAAATATTTTAGGCCGGACAGACTTGCGTCTTGACACAGGTCGTTTTTCATGTATAATATAATCACCCACGAATCGGAATCGCTCATTTTGGTACAAAATGACCAAAACATCATATATTTTAGGAGGATACCACCAATGCAAACCAGAGACGTTGTTATCGTAAGCGCCTGCCGTACCGCCATCGGCAAGTTCCAGGGCATGTTCAAGGACGTGTCCGCCCGGGAGCTGGCCATCACCGCCGGCAAGGAAGCCATCAAGCGCGCCGGCATCGACATCAACACCATCGACGAGATCGTCATGGGCGAGTGCTACCCCCACATGCAGGGCTCCCTGCCTGCCCGTCAGGTTTCCATGCGGATCGGCCTGCCCATCGAGAGCAGCGCTGTCACCGTCAACCAGAACTGCGCCTCCGGCATGCGGGCCATGGAGATCGCCTGCCAGAACGTGATGCTGGGCAAGACCGATATCGGCCTGGTGGTGGGCGTGGAGAACATGACCCAGGCTCCCTTCATGCTCCCCAAGGCCCGTATGGGCTACCGCATGGGCGGCATCCCCACCGAGGGCGGCGCCGAGCTCTACGACGCCATGATCCACGACGCCCTGTACGACGCGCTGACCCCCGGCCACATGGGCGTTACCGCTGACAACGTGGCAAAGCTGTGCAACGTCACCCGTCAGGAGTGCGACGAGCTGGCCGTCATCAGCCACAACCGCGCCTGCGCCGCCATTGACGCCGGCAAGTTCAAGGATGAGATCGTCCCCGTCATCGTCCACAACAAGAAGAAGGGCGACATCATTCTCGATACCGACGAGCATCCCATCCGCAACTGCAACTATGAGACCCTGTCCAAGATGAAGGCCGTCTTCACGCCCGATGGCGTCACCACCGCCGCCAACGCCTCCGGCATCAACGACGCCGCTGCCGCCGCCATCATCATGAGCGCCGACAAGGCCAAGGAGCTGGGCCTGAAGCCCATGGCCAAGCTGCTGGCCTCCTGCTCCGCCGGCGTGGAGCCCAAGTACATGGGCATCGGTCCCGCCTATGCCATCCCCAAGGCCCTGAAGCTGGCCGGCCTGGACTTCTCCGACGTGGATTACTGGGAGATCAACGAGGCTTTCGCCGCCCAGTGGCTGGGCGCCGGCAAGAAGCTGAAGGAAAACAACGGGTGGACCGTGGACCTGGAGAAGACCAACCTCAACGGCTCCGGCATCTCCCTGGGCCACCCCATCGGCTGCACCGGTCTGCGGATCATCGTGTCCATGCTCTACGAAATGGAGCGTCAGGGCACCACCATCGGCGGCGCCTCCCTGTGCGTCGGCGGCGGCCCGGCTATGGCCTCTCTTTGGACCAGAGACGTCTGATCGCTGGATCATCCTGTCTAAGCAACGAACTGCCCCCGGCGCGCTTTGGCGCGCCGGGGGATTCTCTTGTCTGTGGGACAGTTGCCCTGTAAATACAGGCTGTGCATCGAGACTTGTCCCCACGCGCCCGGCGGTGAAAAAAGCGCCGGGCGTTTTGTTGTTTCCCAAGGGAGGACGCCTTCTCCTGTGAAAGGTTTAGGGTTGTCAAGGATATGGAAGCGTGGTAGAATATGGAGCGGAAAAACCCGCGGGATCGTGCAGCTTCTGCGGGGTTTTTCGGATTTTATTTCCTGTATACACAACGCCCGGACGGCTGCGTCCGAGCGCGGAAGATCGAGAGGTCAGCCATGAAGAGAGAGAAAAGCGAAGCCCTTGTGGAGCGGGACAAACAGGTGATCTCCCCCTGCTCCCACCTGTCCTACTTCCCCCTGGTGGTGGCCAAGGGCAAGGGCGCGGTGATCACCGACGTGGACGGGAACGAGTTCATCGACTTCCTCTCCTCCGCCTCCTCCCTGAACCTGGGGAGCTCCGACCCCGTTATCACCGGGGCCATCCGGGACCAATTGGAGCGGTTCACCCAGTACATCTTTGCCTACAGCTACAGCGAGCAGACCGTGGCCTATGCCGAGCGCCTGGTCTCCGCCTACCCTGGCGGGGTCAGGGCCAAGGTCTGTTTCGGCAACTGCGGCTCCGACGCCAACGACGCCGCGGTGAAGTTCGCCCGGGCCTACACCGGCCGCAGGGGGATCATCACCTTCCTCAACGGCTACCACGGCAGCACCTACGGCTCGGCCACCCTCACCACCTGCACCACCCGGATGAAGGAGAAGATGGGGCCCTTCCTGCCGGAATGCTACGTCTTCCCCTTCTACGGGACGGACCGGCCCGATGAAGAGGTGGAGAAGGAATGCCTGGCCCAGATGGAGACCGCCTTCGCCTCCTGGCTCCCCGCCGGCGAGATCGCGGCGGTGATCATCGAGCCCGTCCAGGGGGACGGGGGTCTGCTCCCCGCCCACCCCATTTTCATGGAAAAGCTCTATCAGCTCTGCCGGGACCACGGCATCCTTTTCTTCTCCGAGGAGGTCCAGCAGGGCTTCTGGCGGACGGGGAAGATGTTCGCCATCGAGCACTACGGCATCGTCCCCGACGGGATCATCATGGGCAAGTCCGTGGGGGCCTCCCTGTCCCTGGGGGCCTTCATGGGCCGGGCGGAGATGATGGACTGCCTGGAGGCTCCCGCCCACGCCTTCACCCTGGCGGGCAACGCCATCGCCTGCGCCGCAGGCATTGCAGCCTTCGATCACTGCCAGACGCCGGAATTCCAGGCCTTGCTGAAGGACAACATCGCCCTGCTGGAGGACCTGGCCGCCGGGCTGAAGGCCAAGCACGGCGACATCATCGCCTTCACCCGGAGCCTGGGATTCTCCATGGGCATCGGCATTCAGAAGCCAGATGGGGAGCCCGACCTGGACGGGGTGTTCAAGATCCTCTTCCACTGCTACGAGCTGGGGCTCATCCTCATCTCCGTGGGGGGGAACATCCTGCGGATCCAGCCTCCCCTGAACATCGAGCCCGCCCTGCTGGAGCAGGGCTTTGCGATCATCGACCGGTCCATGGAGGACTTCAAGGCCGGACGGATCCGCGACGACGTGCTCCGCTACCGGGCGGGGTGGTGACGAAATGGCGCGGCAAAACGGCGCCCCCCGGGGGCGCTCATCTGCGAGACAGTTTCTCGTCCGGGGCCGGACATCTGACCATGTCAAATAAAACCAGATTGGCACTGGCCCGAAGGCCAGATGTGTGGTATCCTGCATCTATCAGATGTGGGGCCTTCTGAGGGTCCCATCCGCACCAAGGAGGAAAAACCATACCATGAAACGTGTCGTATCCATCCAGGATATTTCCTGTTTAGGCAAGTGCTCCCTCACCGTAGCCCTGCCCATCATCTCCGCCATGGGGGTGGAGACCTGCGTGGTCCCTACTGCCGTGCTGTCCACCCACACCGGCGGCTTCCAGAACTTCACCTTCCACGACCTCACCGGGGAGGTGGCCCCCATCGCCGCCCACTGGAAGAGCCAGGGCATCACCTTCGACGCCATCTACACCGGCTATCTGGGCTCCTTCGAGCAGATCGACCTGGTGGGCAAGTTCTTCGACGACTTCGGCGGCGGCGACACCCTGGTCTATGTGGACCCCGCCATGGCCGACCACGGCGTTCTCTACGCCGGGTTCACCCCGGAGTTCGCCCGGGAGATGGGCAAGCTCTGCGGCAAGGCCGACGTCATCGTGCCCAATCTCACGGAGGCCGCCTTCATGCTGGGGGAGGACTACGTGGGGGATGAGTATGACGAGGCCTACATCAAGGGTCTGCTCAAGCGCCTCACCGGCCTGGGCTGCCGCACTGCCGTCCTCACCGGGGTGAGCTTCGCCCCGGACAAGATCGGGGCCATGGCCTATGACTCCGTGACGGACACCTATGCCGAGTACTATAACGAAAAGCTCCCTGTCCAGTTCCACGGCACCGGCGACGTTTTCGCCTCCGCCTGCGTGGGGGCCCTGATGAACGGCATGGACCTCACCGGCGCCTTAAAAGTGGCGGTGGACTACACCCTGGCCTGCATCCAGGAGACCCAGAAGGACCCCGACGCCCGGTGGTACGGGGTGAACTTTGAGTCCGCCATCCCCATGCTGGTCCACGCCCTGGGGCGGTAAGCCAACCGAGATATCTAACAGAGGAAGATACCTCCTCCCTCTCTTCCCAAAAGCAGACGACCCGAAGGACCATGGTGATCCTTCGGGTCGTCTGTCGTTTTTGGTTGTTCAGGGCGGGGCCGCTCCGGGCTCATATCACATAATCATTCCCCGGCTCCACGGAGTTCATCAGGTCCGCCAGAGTGACCCCCTGGAAAAAGTCCCGAATCATGTCGTCCAGCTTTTTCCACATGGGCAGGGTCCGGCAGGAGGCCATCCGGGGGCACTCCTCCGCCTCGGGGCCCAGGCAGGCCACCGGGGCCAGGCTCCCCTCGGTGAGCCGGAGGATCTCATAGGCGGTGTAGTCCTCCGGGGCCCGGGTGAGGCGGTAACCGCCGTACTTTCCCCGCTGGCCCGTCAGCAGCTTTTCCCGGACCAGGATCTTGATGATGCTCTCCAGATACTTTTCCGAGATGTCCTGGCGGGCGGCGATCTCCTTCAGGGGGAGGAACCCCTCGCCCTGGTGCTCGGCCATGTCCACCAGCACCCGCAGGGCGTACCGGCCCCGGGTGGATATCATCATAGGCTCAGCTCCTTTCAACGGGGAGACCCCCGCATTCTCTTTAATCCCCATTATACAGGTTGGTAATAAGGTTTGCAAGAGGGAGTTGCCCCTGCCGTTGCATTTTTTCCGGGAGTCTGGTAGAATAACTCAATATGACATTCGGTCGCCACCGACCCAAAGGAAGTGAGCCCATGAAGCTGCTGGTCATCGACGGCAATTCCATCGTCAACCGGGCCTTTTTCGGGATGCACCCCCTGAACAACCAGGAGGGCCTGCCCACCCACGCCGTCTTCGGCTTTCTGAACATCCTCCGGCGGATGGAGGAAGAGGTGGATCCCGACGGCCTGTGCGTCACCTTCGACCGGAAGGAACCCACCTTCCGCCACCTGGCCTACGAGGGCTACAAGGCCCAGCGGAAGGGGATGCCCGAGGACCTGGCGGTGCAGATGCCCGTCCTCAAGGAGGTCCTGGACGCCATGAACATCCCCCGGTATGAGCTGGCGGGGTGGGAGGCCGACGACCTTATCGGCACCATTGCCAGGCGCTGCGAGGCTGCCGGGTGGGACTGCCGGGTGGCCACCGGGGACAAGGACTCCCTCCAGTTGGTGACGGACCACACCTACATCGAGTTGGTGACCACCCGGATGGGGAAGACCACCACAAAAGAGATGGACCCCGCCGCCTTCCGGGAGGTCTACGGCTTCGAGCCCCCCATCATGGTGGACCTGAAGGCCCTCATGGGGGATTCCTCCGACAACGTCCCCGGGGTCCCCGGGGTGGGGGAGAAGACCGCCCTGGCCCTTCTCCGCGAGAACGGCACCCTTCAGACCATCTATGACAGGCTGGACGACGGTACCCTGGAGGCCAAGCCCGGGGTGAAGAAAAAGCTTACCGAGGGGCGGGAGAGCGCCTTCTTGTCCTACGACCTGTGCACCATCCACCGGGACGCCCCCCTGGACTTCGACCCGGCGGACACCCTGAAAAAGCCGGTGAACGCAGCTCCCCTCCGGGCCCTCTTTGAGAAGCTGGAGTTCAAAAAGCTCATCGACCAGATGGGCCTGGATACCGCCGGAGACGCCTCCGCCGGGGAGGCCCCGGTCTTCTGCGGGACCTGCGAGAGCGAGGTAGTGACCGACCAAGCCCGGGCAAGGGAGCTTCTGGCCCTGTGGAAGGGGAAGCGGGTTTCCGTGCTGGCCCTGCCCGACCTCTCCGGGCTGGCGGTGGAGTGGGGCGAGGGGGAGAACGGCCGCTCTGCGCTGGTCTTCGAGAAGGACCTGCCCGATTACAACGGCTTCCTCCGGGACCTGCTCTCCGAGGATATCCCCAAGCTGGGGTACCATATCAAGGAGGTCATGCGGGGGGCCCTGGAGCGGGGCTTCGAGGCCAGGGGCTTCGTCTTCGACGGGGCTATCGCCGCCTACCTCCTCTCGCCCACCGACGGCAGCTACGAGCTGGACAAGGTGGGGGGACAGTATTTCACCGAGACCTTCCCCCCGGAGAAGGACTACCTGGGCAAGAAGGCCTGGGATGACGAGGAGAGCGTCGCCAAGGCCCGGGGCGCCATGTCCGCCCACGCAGCTCTCATCGCTGCCCTGTACGAGGTCCTTCCCCCCAAGCTGACAGAGTACGGCCTGGGCAAGGTCTACCATGAGATCGAGCTCCCTCTCTGCCCGGTGCTGGCGGAGATGGAGACCGTGGGGATGCTGGTGGACGATGGAGCCCTGGCCCGGTTCGGGGAGATCCTGACCCTGGGCATTGATACCCTGACGGCGGAGATCTTCGACCTGTGCGGGAAGGAATTCAACCTCAACTCCACCCAGCAGCTTGGGAAGGTCCTGTTCGAGGACCTAGGTCTGCCCCCGGTGAAGAAGACCAAGACGGGCTACTCCACCAGCGCCGAGGTGCTGGAGAAGCTTCGCCCCGCCCATCCCGTCATCGACAAAATTCTGGAGTACCGCCAGCTCACCAAGCTCAACTCCACCTATGTGGAGGGCCTGGGGAAGGTCATCGCCCCCGACGGGCGCATCCACACCTCCTTCCAGAATACGGTGACCGCTACCGGGCGGCTGTCCTCCACGGAGCCCAATTTGCAGAATATCCCCGTCCGCACGGAGCTGGGGGCCAAGATTCGGGAGATGTTCATCGCTCCCCCGGGGAAGGTCCTGGTGGACGCGGACTACTCCCAGATCGAACTGCGGCTGCTGGCCTGCATCTCCGGGGATGAGACCATGATCGAAAGCTTCCGGTCCGGGGAGGATATCCACGCCCGGACGGCCTCCCAGGTCTTTGGGGTGCCCCTGGACCAGGTGAGCCATGAGCTCCGCCGCCGGGCCAAGGCGGTGAACTTTGGCATCGTCTACGGTATCTCGGGCTTCTCCCTGGCCCAGGACATCGGGGTGAGCCGCCAGGAAGCGGCGGCCTACATGGACAAGTACCTGGAGACCTTCGCCGGGGTGAAGAAATATATGTACGGCATCAAGGAGCAGGCCAAGAAGGACGGCTATGTCTCCACGCTGATGGGTCGCCGCCGCTGGCTTCCGGAGCTGAAATCCTCCAACTTCAACCTCCGGTCCTTCGGGGAGCGTGTGGCCCTGAACATGCCCATCCAGGGCACCGCTGCCGACGTGATGAAGCTGGCCATGATCCGGGTTTCGGACCGGCTGAAAAAGGAAAAGCTGGCGGCGAAACTCATCCTCCAGGTCCACGACGAGCTCATCGTGGAGTGCCCCGAGGAGGAAGAGGCCTGTGTGAAGGCCCTCATCAAGGAGGAGATGGAGGGGGCCGGGGACTTTGCGGTGCCCCTGCTCACCGACGCCGGCTCCGGCCGGAGCTGGGCGGACGCGAAAGGGTGAGGATGCCGTCCGGTCTGTGGATGTACTGCGGAGACAAATCGGGATTTGTAAGGGAGAGAAGTCTGAAATGCAGACATCGGAAAGCTTCAGATTGAGCGCAATATTATCTTTTTCTGGTGGCTTGCAGGATGCATATACTTACAATGTAAGAGGAAATGTGTTCGCAAATGCGCAAACTGGCAATGTTGTTCTCATGAGTCAGAATTTTATGATGAAGAATTGGAACTGTGGAATCCACTATATGCTTCCTTTGATTTCATTCGCTGCAGGCGTTTTTATAACAGAACAAATCGAATGCAGATACAAAAGCGGCAAAGGCGTTCACTGGAGACAACTCGTACTGCTGATTGAAATTGTACTTCTTGGCATTGTCGGACTCATGCCAACTGACCTCAATATCGTTGCCAACATGCTGGTTTCCTTTGCATGCGCCATGCAGGTTCAGGCATTCAGAAAAGTACATGGTTACGGATATGCCAGTACAATGTGTATTGGCAATCTGAGAAGCGGAACGGAGAGTTTGTCAAGATTTCTCAGAAACAAGGATCGAGCCTCTCTGAATAAAGCGCTTCATTTCTTTGGTATTATTCTGATTTTTGCCATTGGAGCTGGGGTGGGCGGCATACTATCAAATGTGTTCCATTCCAAAACAATCTGGATTTCCACGCTTTTGCTTGCAGGTGTTGCAGTCATGATGATAAAGGAAATCAGATAAATTCCAGTTTGCAGAGGTGTTTTCAATGGAATATCAACTGGTCCCCATGGACCACTCCCACCTTCCCGCCGTGGCCGCCCTGGAGCGGCTGTGCTTCACCACCCCCTGGAACGAGGCCATGCTGGAGGAGGAGCTTTACAATGACACCGCCTCCTTCATCGTCGCCCAGCGGGACGACGGGGAGGTCCTGGGCTACGCCGGCCTCCACGTCATCCTGGACGAGGGGTACATCGACAATGTGGCCGTCCGGCCCGAGTACCGCCGCCAGGGAGTGGCAGACCGGCTGCTGGACGTGTTCTGCCGGTTTGGTCAGGCCCGCCTGGCCTTCCTCACCCTGGAGGTCCGGCCCTCCAATACCGCCGCCGTGGCTCTCTATGAGAAGCACGGCTTCCGGGAGGCAGGCCGGCGGAAGAATTATTACGAAAACCCCACCGAGGACGCCCTCTTATTGACAAAGGAGTTCAAGCCATGACCCTGCGGGAACTGACCCTGGAGGAGCTGAGCGCCCTCCACGACACCGAGCTCCGGGAGGCTTTCCCCCCGGAGGAACTCAAACCCTTCGCCGCCATGCGCACCCTGTATGACAACGGGGTCTACCACCCCGTGGGGGCCTTCGACGGCGATGGGACCCTTTTGGGCTACGCCCTGCTGTGGGACGCCCCGGGGACAAGCTACGTCCTGATCGACTATCTTGGGGTCCCCGCCGCCAGGCGGAACGGCGGCCTGGGGGGAGCCATCCTCCGGAAGCTGGGGGACCACTTCTCGGACTATGACGGCATTCTCGTGGAGTCCGAGGCCCCCGAGGGGGGACCCTCTGACGGCCTCCGGCGGCGGCGGATGGACTTTTACCGCCGGGCGGGGTTCACCTTCCTGACCTACGACTGCGTCCTCTTCGGCGTCCACTACGCCGTGTGCCTCCTCTCCCCCAACGGGAAGGGGACTGAGGAGGCGGCCCAGCAGGCCCACGTGACCCTCTACCGAAGTCAGTTTTCCCCCAAGGCCTATGACGCCTTCGTCCAGATCCCCCGGGACCCGGACCACCCCCTGGCCCCCCCGGAATCCTGGGCGGACCTGAAAACCCTTCCCGGACTGGGAGAAGGAAGTGACGAACCATGATCATTCTTGCGGTGGAATCCTCCTGCGACGAGACGGCGGTGGCTCTGGTTCAGGACGGGCGGACCGTCCTGGCCGACTGCATCGCCTCTTCTATGGAGATGCACAAGCTATACGGCGGCGTGGTGCCGGAGATCGCCTCCCGGAAGCACATCGAGGTCATCTCCGCCCTGGCGGACCAGGCGTTGAATCAGGCCGGCCTGACCCGGAAGGACATCGACGCCGTGGCGGTGACCTACGCCCCCGGCCTCATCGGCGCGGTGCTGGTGGGGGTGAGCTTTGCCAAGTCCGTGGCCTACGCTCTGGGGGTGCCTCTCATCCCCGTCCACCACGTCCGGGGCCACATCGCCGCCAACTACATCGCCCACCCCGACCTGGAGCCCCCCTTCGTCTGCCTCTGCGTCTCCGGGGGAACCTCCCTCATCGTGGACGTGAAGGGCTACACCGACATGGAGATTCTGGGGGCCACCCGGGACGACGCGGCGGGGGAGTGCTTTGACAAAATCGCCCGGGTCATGGGCCTGGGCTACCCCGGCGGCGGGCCCCTGGACCGGGCTGCCCAGGGGGGAGACGACAAGGCCTTTGCCCTGCCCAGGGTCCACATCCACGACGCCCCCCTGGATATGTCCTTTTCCGGCCTGAAGACCGCCATGCTCAATCTCATCCACAACGCCCGGCAGAAGGGGGAGGACCTCCCCGTGGCCGACCTGGCCGCCTCCTTCTCTGCCGCCGTCAGCGACGAGCTGGTCCCCCGGACCATGGCGGCCTCCGCCCGGTTGGGCTATCACAAGGTGGCGGTGGTGGGGGGCGTGGCCGCCAACTCCCGCATCCGCCGCGACCTGGAGGCCGCCTGCCGGAAGGCGGGGGACACCCTCTACCTGCCCCCCCTGAAGCTTTGCGGGGACAACGGGGCTATGATCGGCAGCCAGGGATATTATGAGTACCTGGCAGGAACAAGGGCGGGGACCGACCTCAACGGTTACGCCAACCGGGACATCTCCCTGGCCTACTAAGCCCGTCGTACAGCAACGCGCGAAAGCATAACGGACAGATGTGGAGAACTCTGTGGAAGGTGTGGACAACTCTTTGTAGAGGGCGCTTTCCGCAGGGATTGGAAAAGCCTTGAAACGACAGGGATTTGCTTTTTTGTATAGTATACAATTAGTATATGGCTGTGATTCGGTAGAAAACACGGGAGGAGACGCGTCGGTCTCCTCCCGTGTTTTTTGTATGGGGTTTTCCTAGGGCCTGTTTGAAA
>CACZKM010000028.1 GCA_902781745.1 Oscillospiraceae bacterium | reverse complement strand
CTCAAAGCTGAATCCGAACAGGTCTTGCAGGTACGCGGTGGCGGCGGAGCCGGTCATGAACACGACGCAGGCCTGGATCATTTCCGGAATTTCCCATTCATAGTGGATGAAGGGGATTCGTAAGTCGAACTTCCAAATTTTGATACAGGGCTGTTTCGCTCCGTCCTCACGCCGCGCACTGGGCAGCATTAGGTTCATTCTGTTTCCCTCCTTGCTGTGGTAACGATGGTGTTGTTCTCTCTCTTGGCTTGGTTCGTCAATGGTTCCAAATTATGAAAGTGATCGCTCCCTCCCTTGCAAAATTTGAGTATGGGCAAAGTATAATTCTCTTTTTTTAAATTGCAAGCTTTTGGCATTCGTCATTTTAATCAATAAATTCAGGCGTTTCGAGAAATCGTATGTGCCTTATCCCTTCAAGTAAAGGGCGAAATATTTCGAAACATCAATAAAATCAAGGGTTTTGTGGGGCATACCATTTCAGAAAATCTTTTTTACAACGCCGATTATTTGGACATAAAAAATGATTTCTACAGAAAATATTTAGACGGTTTTTTGTGCAAAACGTAGGCGCTTTGGCTCGTTTTGGGCGTTTTGACGAATCGGGATATGTGCAAGAAAAATAGATTTCGAAAGAAAAATCTGCATTTTTGCAAGCAAACAGAAGAGACCGGCCTTCCAGATTTGAAGGTCGGTCTCTGTTGTTTTTTCTACCTCTTTCTATACACCTTAGCGGCCGCTTTCACCATAGTTGGCCAGCACCCGGGCAGAGGGATCGCTGACATCGCAGCCTGTCCAGTCCGGGTTGGGCATCCAGAAGGCGGGAATGAGCTCACCCTGACCGGGGTAATATCGTTCAAAGAGCTCCCGGTAAAGCAAGCTCTCCTTCGTGAAGGGTGTCCCGTGGGAATACTCCTTCCGCTTTCTCTCATATTCTTCATCGGTATAGCGACTCTCCGCAAATGCTTTTAGTTCATCCACCATGGAGTGGCCCACCGCGTCAGAAAAGGCTGCCTTTTCCCGCCAGAGAATGCTGTCCGGCAGCAGGTCCTGGCCTTCAAAGGCGTGGCGCAGCAGATATTTGCCAATGCCGTATCGGTTCATCTTCAGGCCGGGATCGAGGGACATCACATAGCGGACCAGCTCCGTATCGCCAAAGGGGACGCGCCCCTCCATGGAGTTGACGGAGATGCAGCGATCGGCCCGCAGGACATCGTAGGTGTGGATCTCGTCGATCCGCTTTTTAGCCTCCGCCTGAAACGCGGCTTCGTTCGGGGCGAAATCCGTGTACTTGTACCCAAAGAGCTCGTCGGAGATCTCCCCGGTCATCAGGACCCGAAGGTCTGTGGTCTCCCGGATCTTTTTGCAGCAAAGATACATCCCGATGCTGGCCCGTATCGTTGTGATATCCCAGGTGCCCAGAATCCGAATCACTTCCGGCAGCGCCTCCAGAACGTCTTCCCTCGTCATGGTAAAGGCGGTGTGCTCCGCGCCGATGAATTCCGCTGCCTCCTGCGCGTATTTCAGGTCGATGGGGTCTGTGTCCATGCCAATGGCAAAGGTGCGGATGGGACGTCCCAACAGCCTGGCGCTGATGGCGCAGACCAGGCTGGAGTCCAGGCCGCCGGAGAGCAGGAAGCCCAGGGGCGCATCCGCGTCCAAACGGGCCATAACGGATTCGGTCAGCAGAGAACGGATCTTACCGCAGGCGGTCTCCAGGTCGTCTGCGCTGTATCGCTCCGCCGTGGTCAGGTCGATGTACCGGTGAAAACTGCCATCAATCCAGTAGTGTCCCGGCGGGAAGGGACGAATGTGATCGCACAGACCCACCAGCACCTTGGGTTCGCTGGCAAACATAGTCTCTCCGAAGCGGTCCGAGCCGTAGTAGAGAGGCCGGATGCCCAGAGGGTCCCGGGCTGCGATGAGACTGTCCCGCCGGTGATCATACAGCAGCAGGGCAAACTCCGAGCCCAGGCGGGAGAACATCTCCGTTCCATATTCCCGATAAAGGGGGAGGAGGATCTCACAATCGCTCTGGCTGGAAAAGCGGTAGGCACCGGACAATTCCCGGCGGATCGCCCGAAAGCCGTAGATTTCCCCGTTGCACACCACCCAGTCCCCGTCCAGCTCAAAGGGCTGCATCCCCGCCGGGGATAGGTCCATGATGGACAGGCGCTGGAAGCCAAGCCAGCAGGGGCCAGCCGGCAACAGTTTCGCCATGTCCGGACCTCGGGAACGGGAGAGGTTGAAGTGGGGCGCCAGGACCGGCGCCGGAAAGCGCCGCCCGGTGACGCCAAAGATCATACACATACGGCACACCTCCTATAAATGTTATTTCGCTGTGGCTGCGGGCCTGTTTGAGCCGTAGAGGATCACCCTGCCAAAGGGAGCGGAGGGAACAGTGCTTGTCAAGAGAGGAATGCTGCCTTCCGCACAGTAAATCAAAGAGAGAGGACTCCCTTTGTCGTTTCCGGTGAGATCTACGGCTCAAACAGGCCCGGGTGAGATAACGGTTACCGGCCGTCGCACGGGGCACCCGAAGGGTACGGGCTCGCCGGGCGCAGCGTTCAGCATCTTCAGACGGTCTTTGCGGTACCCCGAGCAGTCCCGATGGAATCCGCCTTACGGCTCCGCGCCTTTCGCTTTGTGAAATTATGGAGACAGTATAGCCCGGACGTTGTGGCACAGTCAAGGGAAAACCTGCCCAAAAATGCAAGTAGTTAAGGTGTAAAATTCATAAATAAGGAGATGAATGCGTTTTTTCTACATGGCAAAAAGAAACAAGTCGCCTAATGCCTTTAACAGAATGAAACGATTTCTTTTGGCATAATTTCTTTTGAAGACGAGTATAAATCCAGCAAATTATGACAGTTTCGACAAAAATAAGGCGGAGATGATTTGTATTTTATTTGAAAAATGGCTTGCATCTTTCCTCTGTTTCCGTTATACTATGCTCCATAAAATGCAAGACAGATTGGTTTAACTTGCAAATACGGAGGCGATGTCCAATGGTACGGAAGCTGGCGGAGCTGTATGGCTCCATGGTATTCGATGAGAAAACGATGCGCTCCCATCTCTCTCCGGAGTCCTTCGGGGCGTGGAAGCAGTGTGTGACCGATGGGAAAACTCTGGATCCCCACACTGCAGGGGAGATCGCCGAGGCTATGAAGCAGTGGGCCATCGACCTGGGGGCCACCCACTTCACCCATTGGTTCCAGCCCATGACCGGAGTCACAGCCGAAAAGCACGACAGCTTTCTGGAGCCAGACGCCGAGGGGCAGGTCATTTTGAAGTTCTCCGGCAAAGAGCTCATCCGAGGCGAGCCAGACGCCTCGTCCTTCCCCTCCGGGGGCCTGCGCAGTACCTTTGAGGCCCGGGGCTATACAGCCTGGGATCCCACCTCCTTCGCCTTCGTCAAGGAGAACTCCCTGTATATCCCAACCATTTTCTGTTCCTACTCTGGGCAGCCGTTGGATAAAAAGATGCCTCTGCTGCGATCCATGGACGCGGTGAGCAAACAGGCGGTGCGGGTCCTCCGGCTCTTCGGGGACACCGAGACCCGCCAGGTCACTGCCCAGGTGGGGCCGGAGCAGGAGTATTTTCTTTTGGATAAAAAGCTATACAACGCCCGTCGGGACCTGCGGCTGGCCGGACGGACCCTCTTCGGCGCGCCGCCCTCCCGGGGCCAGGAAATGGAGGACCACTACTTCGGCATGATCAAGCCCCGGGTCTCCCGCTTCATGCAGGAGCTGGACGAGGAGCTGTGGAAGGTGGGGGTCCCCTCCAAGACCAAGCACAATGAAGTGGCCCCCTCACAGCATGAGATGGCAGCCATCTACAGTGACGCCAACACCGCCTGCGACCACAATCAGCTGGTGATGGAGCTGCTGAAAAAGGTGGCCGACCGCCATGACCTGGTCTGCCTCATCCACGAAAAGCCCTTCGCCGGGGTCAACGGCTCCGGCAAGCACGACAACTGGTCCCTGTCCACCGACACGGGGAAAAATCTGTTCAAGCCCGGGTCCACGCCCAGCCAGAATTTGCAGTTTCTCCTGTTCCTTGCCGCCTTCGTCCAGGGGGTGGACGAGTATCAGGGCCTGCTGCGGGCCTCGGTGGCCTCAGCGGGCAACGACCACCGGCTGGGAGCCCAGGAAGCGCCCCCTGCGGTGATCTCCATCTTCCTGGGGGAGGAACTGACCCAGGTGGTCCGCTCCCTGATCGATGGCACCGGCCATGTGGACAGCGGGAAACGGACCCTGGACATCGGTCTGGCAGTTCTGCCAAACATCCGGCAGGACAACACTGACAGGAACCGGACCTCGCCCATGGCCTTCACAGGGAATAAGTTCGAATTTCGCATGGTGGGCTCCTCAGACTCTATCTCTGGGCCCAATCTGGTCCTGAACACCATCATGGCGGAGTCTCTGTATCAGTTCGCCGAAAGGCTGGAGGGAGCGAAGGACTTTGACGCCGCGCTCATGGACCTTCTCCGGCAGGTGTTCCGGGACCATCAGCGCATCCTCTTTGACGGCAACGGATATGATGAGGCTTGGCTGGCGGAGGCCCGGCGCCGGGGCCTGCTCAACCTGCGAACCACCCCGGACGCGCTGCCGGAGCTTGTGACCCAGAAGAGCATCCAGCTCTTCCGCCGTCATGGGATCTACGAACGGGAGGAGCTCATCGCCCGGTACAACATCTATGTAGACAAGTATGTCCAGGAAGTCCTCATCGAGGCAAAGACAATGGTAGACATGATCGGCAAAGACATCCTGCCGGCGGCGTCGGCCTATCTGTCGGAATTGTGCCGCCGGATGGAGATACAGAAGGCCTGCGGCCTGCCTGCTCTCTATGAGACTGAAACCGCAGATAGACTATCCGCTGGGATGGCAGAACTGACCCGGGCCGGAGACGCCCTTGTCAAGGCCATCAGCCAGGTCCCCACGCAAAACGAGGAGGCCATGCGGAGCTGCCGGGACAGCGTCCTGAGTCGGATGTTTGTGGCCAGAACGGCGGCGGACGAGCTGGAGGGGCTGGTGGACAGGAGTTTCTGGCCATTCCCCACCTATGTGGACCTGCTGTTCAGCGAGGGGTGAGCCATGAGAAAGCTGCGAGAAGAGTGCGGGGTGTTCGGCCTTCGCGCCCCCGTGCGGGGCAACGTGGCCGAACTGACCTTTGCCGGGCTGCTGGCCCTCCAGCATCGGGGGCAGGAGAGCTGCGGCATCGTGGTCAACGACGACGGTGTACTTTCCGGGCACAAGGATCTGGGCCTGGTCCGAGAGGTATTTTCCCCGCCGATCCTGGATGCCCTGGGGCAGGGAGAGATGGCCGTAGGACACGTTCGCTACGGCACCACCGGAGGAACTGACCGGCGCAACGCCCAGCCTCTGGTGGTCAACCACGTCAAGGGCTCCATGGCTCTGGCTCACAACGGGAATCTCGTCAACGCCTATGCGCTTCGCCGGGAACTGGAACTCAAGGGAGCCATTTTCCACACCACCAGCGACACAGAGGTAATCTCCTATCTGATCACTCAGGCGCGGCTGACGGAGCCCTCTATTGAGGCGGCGGTCCGTACCGCCATGCCCCGGCTGGAGGGAGCGTATTCCCTGGTGATCCTCTCGCCTGCCAAGCTGCTGGCGGTCCGGGACCCCCACGGTCTGCGGCCCCTTTGCTTCGGACAGCGGCCGGACGGGACCTTCGTGGTGGCGTCGGAGAGCTGTGCCCTTACCGCCGTGGGCGCGGACTTCTGCCGGGACATTGCCCCGGGGGAGGTGGCGGTGTTTGACGGGCAGGGTGTTCGCAGCCTCACCGACGCCTGCGGGACCCGGAACAGGACCGCCTGTATTTTTGAATACATCTACTTTGCCCGGCCGGATTCCGTGCTGGACGGTGTGGGCGTTCATGCCGCCCGGGTGCGCGCGGGAGAGATTCTGGCCAGGACCTGTCCGGCGAAAGCCGACGTGGTCATCGGGGTGCCGGATTCCGGCCTGGACGCCGCTGTAGGCTATGCCCGGGCCGCCGGTCTGCCCTATGAGACCGGCTTTGTGAAAAACCGTTATGTTGGGCGCACCTTCATCGCGCCGGGGCAGGCCATGCGGGAGCGGATGGTGGACGTGAAGCTCAGCGTCATCAGAGAGGCCGTGGCAGGAAAGCGGGTGGTCCTCATCGACGACTCCGTGGTCCGGGGGACTACCTCCGCCCGGATCGTGAAAAAGCTTCGGGCTGCGGGGGCGACACAGGTCCACCTCCGGCTGACCGCACCTCCCTTTGTGGCCCCCTGTTACTATGGGACGGACATTCCCGATGATTCCAGACTCATCGCCGCCCATCACACCCTGGAGGAGGTCCGGGACCTGATCGGGTGCGACTCTCTGGGCTTTCTGGACCGTGACCGGCTGGGTGAACTCATCGAGGCCCGGGACGGGTACTGCGACGCCTGCTTTGGAGGATCCTATCCGGCGGGGCGTCCGGCGGTGACGGAAAAATACCGCTTCGAGCGCAAGCGCTCCCGGCGAAAGGAATAGAAACCGGACGAAGGAGGGAAACCGACATGGAGAAGAAATATGTGTTTGTGACCGGCGGCGTGATCTCCGGCCTGGGCAAGGGCATCACCACCGCCTCCCTGGGCCGTCTGCTGAAAAGCCGGGGCTATAAGGTGGCCGCCCAAAAGCTGGACCCCTACCTGAACATCGACCCCGGTACCATCAGCCCCTACCAGCACGGGGAGGTCTTCGTCACCGAGGACGCCGCGGAGACTGACCTGGATCTGGGGCACTATGAGCGGTTCATCGACGAGGACCTGAACCGCTTCAGCAATTTGACCACGGGAAAGGTCTACTGGAACATCCTGAACAAGGAACGCAGCGGCGATTATCTGGGCATGACGGTCCAGGTCATTCCCCATGTCACGGATGAGATCAAATCCTTTATCTATACTGTGGGCCGGACCTCCGACGCCGACGTTATCATCACGGAGATCGGCGGCACGGTGGGCGACATCGAGAGCCAGCCCTTTCTGGAGGCCATCCGGCAGGTGTCCATGGAGGTAGGGCGGGAAAATTGCGCCTTTCTCCATGTAACGCCGTTGCTTTCGGTCCCCAGCTCCGGGGAGTATAAAACAAAGCCCACCCAGCACTCGGTGAAGGAACTGCGGGGCATTGGCATTTCCCCGGACCTCATCGTTCTGCGGACAGAGGGCGAGGTGGACGAGGAGATCCGGGACAAGATTGCCCTGTTCTGCAACGTAAAACGGGAGTGTGTCATCCCCAACCGTACCGTGGATGAGCTGTACTACGCGCCGGTGATGCTGGAGCAGTCCCGGTTCAGCGAACTGGTCTGCCGGGCTCTGTCCCTGCCGCCCCGGGTCCTGGATATGACCGAATGGGATGCTATGCTCCGGCGAATCGAAGCCAGAACCGGCACTGTCACCGTGGCTCTGGTAGGGAAATACGTGAAGCTGCGGGACGCCTATCTTTCCGTGGCGGAGGCGCTCCACCATGGTGGCTATGAAAACGGCGTTATGGTGGACATCCGATGGATCGAAGCTGAGGAGCTGACGCCGGAAACCGCGGATGAGCTGCTCGTTGGGGTCCATGGTATCCTGGTCCCTGGCGGTTTCGGGGAGCGGGGCGTGGAGGGAAAGATTGAGGCTGCCCGATACGCCCGCACCCACGGCATCCCCTATCTCGGCATCTGCCTTGGAATGCAGACGGCGGTCATTGAATTTGCCCGGCACGTCCTGGGGCTGTCTGACGCCAATTCCGGAGAGTTCGCCCCGGAGAGTCCTCACAGGGTCATCGATCTGATGCCCGACCAGCGGGGGAACATCCCCAAAGGCGGGACCATGCGCCTGGGGGCCTATCCTTGTCAGATTGTGGCGGGGTCCAGACTGGAAGCTGTCTATGGGGCCCGGGAGATTACCGAGCGTCACCGGCACCGCTATGAGTTCAACAATGACTACCGCTCTGACCTGGAAAGGGCCGGCCTGCGGATCAGCGGCCTGTCCCCGGACGGTCGGTTGGCGGAGGCGGTGGAACTGCCGGATCATCCCTTTTTTCTCGGGGTTCAGTATCACCCGGAGTTTAAGTCCCGACCCAGCAAGGCCCATCCGCTCTTCCGGGCGCTGATCCGCGCCTGTCTGGAGGTGAGGAGGATATGACCGGACGAATTGTCACTCGGGCGGAGTGGAGGGCCCGGATCGGACAGATCGCGGCGCAATTTCCCGCAGCCGCCAATCTCCTTCGAGGCGGAGAGACTGTTCGGGACCTGTGGGCCATTTCCCCTCACAGCAGGACCGTGTGTCGGCAGGTTCTTGACCTTTGCTGGGACCGGATCGGCACGCCGGACTGGGAGCAGGAAGAGTGGCTTCGGCTCCTGTATGCCCATCTGTCAGACGCTCTCTTTCCGGAACGGGACCAGGCCGCCCAGCCCTTTTCCCACCGTGAGTCGCTGTATCTGGCTGTTCTGGAGCTGGTGCTTGACCACAAAGCCGAAACCTTCGATCCTCTTCTGGACCTGCTCCCCCTGCAGGAGGAAGGAATCGCGGACAGCCGGGTCAAGGACCAGTACCTTCGTTTTCTTCGGCAGGTACAGAGCGACCATATCCCCGCTCTCCTGACCCTGGGCCGGGAGCTGATGCCCTTCGATCCGGCCTCTCACACCGTGGGGGTCCACAACGTAGCGCTCCACATCGGAGCCCTGGCCCGACAGGCTGGCCTGGACGTGGACCTTCCCCTGGTTCGGGCGGCGGCCTTCGGACACGACATCGGCAAGTTCGGCTGCCGGGGGGAGGACGCCAGGCGGATCCCTTATCTCCACTACTACTACACCTGGCAGTGGTTCCGGGCTCATGAGATGGAGGAGATCGGCTATATCTCCGCCAACCACTCCACCTGGGACCTGGAATTTGAAAATCTCCCCGTAGAATCCCTGCTGCTGATTTACGCCGATTTCCGGGTGCGGGGCGTCCGTGACCCGGAGTCAGGGCGGGAAACCATGGCGATCTACAGCCTGACTGAAGCCTATGAGGCGATCTTTTCCAAGCTCTATGATATGACGCCGGAAAAGAAGCGGCGCTATGAGACGGTCTACTACAAGCTGCTGGATTTTCAGCGGTTTCTGGAATCCAAAGGCGTTCCCACCGATCTGCATCGGACTGAACTCCGGCGGTTGGAGGACCCGGACCCTGCCCTTCTGTCCCCGGAACAGGCCCTCCAGGCTTTGCGGAGCATGACACTGTCTCATTCTATCCGCCTTATGGGGATGGTGAGCCGGGAGGAGTCCTTTACCCAACTTTTGGAGCAGACCAAGCGGGAGAAGAGCCAGCCCAGCATCCGGACGTATCTCCATCTTCTGGAGGAATACAACCCCTATCTCACGGCGGAGAACAAGCGAAAGACCCTGGCTCTGCTCTATGAACTGCTGATGCACCCGGAGGGGGACGTGCGGCGGAAGGCCGGACAGATCATGGGAATGATCCTGGCAAACAGCGGCCCCAAATACCGCAAAGAGCGTCCCTCCGCCGCCCTGGACGGTGAGCCGACCCCCGCTATGATGGCTTTGCTGGAGGAAACCGTGAGCCTGTGGCGGCAGTACATCCTGCAATGTCTGCATCCTGACCGGAAGCTGTCCTCCAAGCACGCCCAGCGCATTTCCAACTCCTTAAAAACCATCTGCGGGAGCCTGTTTGCCCACTGCGACGAGAAAGAGGCCCGCCCGCTGGCGGAGCCGCTGCTGGAGGAGCTGCGTCAGGCCGAGGGCAGCGACAGATTTGTGCTGGCGGACGCGCTGTATCAGGTCCCCTGCGCCTTCTGGCCCGCGGAGACGTTGCCCTTCATGTTGGACGCCCTGGAGAATATGCTGAAGGATGGAGACCTGTCTCTCCGGTTGGCCGCGCTGCGCTGTCTGGAGCGGCTTCGGACCCAGCGGCCGGAAACGGCGTCCCGGGTCCGGTCGATGGTTGAGAACAGCTCCGTGCCGTCGGGAGAGGGCTCCCTCGCCTTCGCCGGTATGCAGGCCGGCGTTATGGGGCAGCCCTACCCGGATCTCGACGGAGAGGAGACCTCCGCGCTCTACCTCAGTGACCTGAAAAACGCCGTGCCCTGGATGGTCAAGCTGGTCCAGATCGACCTGCTCACCGACCACGCTCTCCGTCATCCTGACAGCGCCTTTCTCACGGGGATGCACTTATCCAACCTGCTCTCCGTCAGCGAGCATCTGCCTGTACGGGAACACGCGGGCGAGGGGCTCCTGAAGCTGTGCCCCCTGCTGACGGTGGCACAGATCAACGAGATCGCCATCGACCTGCTCCGGGAGTTGGAGAGCGGCCAGGAGCAGATCTCCCGGTTCATCCCGCCTTATGCCGGGCGTATCCTGTGCATGCTGCCCGATAAGGAGCGGGCGGAGGCCATCCATCAGTTGGAATCCCTGGTCCAGGGGACCTCCGTCCGGCCCGCACGGGCGGCGCTCTATACCCTGGGCGAGATTTTGGCGTCCACAGAGGACGAGGCGATTTCCCGACAGGTGCTGAGCATGCTGATGATCGGCATAAGCCACTATGAGGGAACCATCCACCGCACCGCCCTCACCGTCCTCTGTCTGGAGGTGTTCGGCAGCGGCCGGATCGGACTGAAACGGAAACGGGACTTCTTTGTCCTCCTGCACAAAAAGCTGCTGACCATTCTCTCCGAGCCCATGGAGGACCGACTGACCTTCTTCAGCCGGGCGGCCATGCTCAATCACCTCTATCGCTTTATCGTTCGGTGCCAGGTGGAGCTGGGCGGGTTCCTCTTTCCGCCCCGAAAGCCCGCCGCCTTTTTCCCGGGAACCTTCGATCCCTTTTCCGTGGGACACAAACGGATCGTGGAGGAGATTCGGGCCCGGAACTTTGAGGTCTATCTGGCTGTAGACGAGTTCTCCTGGAGCAAGCGCACTCTGCCCCGGCAACTGCGCCGCCGGATCGTCGGGATGTCCATCGCTGATCAGTGGGACACCTATCTGTTTCCCGACGAGATCCCCATAAATCTGGCCAGCGACGAGGATCTGGACCATCTGAAACAGCTGCTTCGGGGCGGTGAACTATATCTGGTAGCGGGAGACGATGTCATCCACAATGCCTCGGCCTACCGAAATGGCCGCGCGGCGGACCTCGATCACATTGTTTTTCTCCGGGAGGGGGACCGGGAGGATACGCTGCATCAAATGATCCGTGGCAAACTCATCACCCTCTCCCTGCCGTCATTCTACGACGCGGTCAGCTCCACCCGCATCCGGACCCATGTGGATCAGGACCTGGATATCTCCATGCTGGTGACCCCCATGGTCCAGTCCTTCATTTATGAAAACAGTCTGTATGTACGCTCACCGGAGGAGAAGAGCGTTCTGCGGCGGCAGGATCTGTATTTTCGTGCCTGTCACATTGGAGAGCCCTCCCTGCCGGAGAGTCTGAACAAGCTGCTTGGCCGGACGGACGCAAGGGGGACCGTCCTTCGCCGCCGTCCGGACACCATGCTGGGCTGGGCAGTGGGCCACACCATCCGGACAGCGGAGCTCTATGACACCCTCCGCTCCCTGGAGGGGGCCAACTTCGTTCGGCGACACACCTCCGGCCGCATCCTCATGGTAGACCAGGTCTGCGTGGAAGGTCTGCCCCATCTGGCCAACGCCATCTGCCGGATGCTCCTCAACGAGCTGCTCTCCCGCAGCCTGGAGGACCATACCTACGCCCTATGCCGGTGCAGGGAAACAGACGGCCCCCTGTTCTATGCTCTGGAGCAGTTGGGTTTTGCGTCGGTGCCGGGGCTGGAGGACACCTTCTGCGTGGACATGCGCTCCCCGGTCATGCTCCTCCAGGATGTACTTTTGCAGATCAAGGAGCCTCATCGGGACAGCCCCGCTGTCCGAAACGTGGTGGCAGAGATCCGGCCACGCCTTCGCAGCGCCCTGACCAACCTGTTTCCCGGCAAGCTGGTGCTGTGCTTCGATTCCGAGCTGCTCAACCAGGCCCTGATGGAGCGGGTCCAGCAGCTCAACGGTGTGTACAATGTCCCGCCGGGAGAGAAAAGGCTGGGTCCCTATATGTGTGTGCCCTACGGCAAGATTCTGGCCGACGAGGTGGTCCCCAACACGGTGACCAAGGCCCTCCGAGTGGAGAAGCGCTTTCTTCCGGACCTTCGGGGGTTTGAGGTGGTGGAACATCCCGGCTACTCCTCCTTGAAGACCCAGAGCCGGACCCTGCGATCCTTCGGCCGGCCGGTGATCCTGGTGGACGACCTGCTCCACAAGGGCTATCGGATCGAAAAGCTGGACGAGGTCTTCCGGGAGACCGACCTGACCACCCATCGGATCGTGGTGGCTGTGATGTCGGGCTATGGCCGAGATCTGATGCAGGTCCAGGGAAGGCAGGTGGACTGCGAATACTTTATCCCGAATCTGCACTACTGGGTCACGGAGAGCCTGCTCTACCCCTTTATCGGCGGAGACAGCGTCGGGCCCCCGCTGCCCGGCGGGCAGTATCTCCCCTCCATTAACATGATCCTGCCCTATTACTATCCAAGCTATCTGGAGGACGCGGAGGACGAGGCCATCCGCGCGCTGTCCCGGACGGCATTGGAAAATACCTGCGCCCTGCTCAAGGCACTGGAGGAGACCCACCAACGGGTATTCCAGACGCACCTGACCATCGGCCATCTGGCTGAGGTCCTGCGTCAGCCCCGACTGCCGGACCGGGGGCGGAGCGGGAAATATGACCTGACCATGGCCCCGTCCGCGTATCTGGAGGACGACCTGGCCATGCTGGACCGGATCGTCCGGAAGGAGGGAAAGCACTATGATCTATAAAGCGTGGCACGGCCTCTGTCTGTGCGGAGAGGCCGGAGGCTTCCCGCCGGAGGCCGTTCCGGCGGAGGAGCCCTTCTGCCCCCTGGTGTTCTTGGTTAAGCGGGACGGTTTGAGGTCCCGGGGCCTGTTTGCCATCTCCCGTCTGGAGGAGCTGTATGAGCCGGAGGGCACGAACTGTCTGCGCCCCTGCGCAACTTACCTGCCGGAGGACGTCCCGGCCGACCTGGCGGCGTTGGTGGAGGAAAACGGGGCGACGGTGCTGAACACGGTCTTTGACCGGGCATTCCCCCTGCTTCTTCGTTGGACCCAACGGCGGGACCGGGGGTTCCGGGTGACCATAGTGGGTCTGGGGGACGTAGGCGGCACCCTGCTCACCGGGCTGGTCCTGCTGGGCCGGGAGATCGAGGAGATCGCCATCTACGACCCCAACGAGGCCCTGTGCGCCCGTTACGAGATGGAGATGAACCAGATCCTGTCCCCGGAAAACGACGCTCCGCCCCGGGTCAGGGTCGTGGGGAAGGACGCCCTGTTCGACTGCGACCTGCTTGCCTTTACCGCCTCCCGAGGTGTTCCCGGTCCGGACTGCGGGCCGGGGGACGTCCGTATGGCTCAATGGGAGGCCAACCGGGCCCTCATCGCTCCCTATGCCCGACAGGCCAGGGAGACCGGCTTTCAAGGCATATTCTGCCAAATCGCCGACCCGGTGGACCTGCTGGCCCGGGAGGTGTTCCTCCTGAGCAACCGGGTGACTGACGGGAAGACCGACTTCGCGGGACTTCTCCCCGAGCAGGTCCAGGGCTTCGGCCTGGGGGTCATGGCCGCTCGGGCCGCCTATTTCGCCCGGATGGAGGGACGCTCCTTTGATCACGGCCGCGTTTACGGTCCCCATGGCGGAGGGGTGATCGTGGCAAACCACTGGGGAGAGGAGTATGACCCCGCTGTGTCGACCCGTCTGACCGGCTTGACCCGGGACGCCAATCTGCGGGTGCGGGAGCTGGGCTTCAAGCCCTATCTGGCCCCCGGGCTGTCCTCTGCAGCCATCTCTCTGGTGAGGATGCTCCGGGGCCAGGAATACTACGGCTCCGTCCCGTTGGGCGGCGTGTATTTCGGCTGCCGAAGCCGTCGAACGTCCTCGGGTCCCCTCCTCCTGCGGGAAGAGATCGCGCCGCCCCTGATGTCCCGCCTGGAGGATACCTACACCCGGCTCCGGGAGGCGGAGGGGCTATGAGCGCCCCCCTGATCCTGGTCCGACTGGGGACCACAGACCGGATGGAGGCCGTACTCTCCGCAGCCCTGGACGGCCTGACGATTCAGGAGTTGGATGCAGCCGGGCTTCCAGCGGCGCCTGTGGCCGGGAAACGGCTGCTGTTTGCCGTTGGAATGGACGCCTACGGGCCGAACCCGGCTTTTTACGAGGCGATCCGCTGGCTGCGTCAGAATAAGGGCGCCCTGACCGGCTGCGCGGCAGGCCTTGTGGTGGACGGCAGCGGTGAGCTCTACACCAAGCAGGCTGCTCAGACGTTGGCGCTGGCCGCCGACTTGGCGGGCTGCGCCTTTCCCGGAAAGCCCCTGGTAGAGGGAACGGGCTCCCTCTACAACCAGCATATCCTGGCTGGGCGGCTGGGCCTGAGCTGGGAGGAGACCTATCGTCGCCGGGTCCGGGAACTGGCTCTGAGGGTGGCCGGGTTTTCCTTTCCTGTGTTCTCACGCCCCAGGCTCCTGATGCTGCACGCCTCCGATCATGTCCGCTCCAACACGGTCTGGATGGGGCGGGAACTGCTGCGGATGCTTCCTTCCACCGTCCGAACCCGGGAAATCAGCTTGCAGAACGGAACGATCACGGACTGCCGGGGATGTTCCTACAAGGCCTGTCTGCATTACGCCCAGAACGACACCTGCTTTTACGGCGGCGCGATTCCGGAGCAGGTCCTCCCCGCCATCCGGGACTGCGACGCCATGCTGTTCCTCTGTCCCAATTATAACGACGCGGTCAGCGCCAATCTGATGGCCCTGTTCAACCGCATGACCAGCCTGCTGCAGTACCACGATCTGTATGAAAAGTATCTCTTTGGAATCGTGGTCTCCGGCTATTCCGGCAGCGATCTGGTGGCACAGCAGCTTCTGGGGGCGATGTGCTTCAACAAGACGGCCATCCTGCCGCCTCGGTTCTGTCTGGCCCAGACCGCCCACGACCCCGGCTCCGCCCGGCGGATGGCCGGCATTGAAGACAGGCTCCGTCGCTTCGCGGCGCATATCGAACAGGTCCTGATGGGCCGAGAGAAGGCCATGGATGGCAGAGAGGCCGAAGGGAACCGATAATAATAAGCAATAACCCAAACGATTTGGGAAGGAGGTCCTATGCGCTTTACAAAAATGCACGGATTGGGAAACGATTACCTCTACGTCTACGGCCAGGTCCCGCCAAACGCCGCTGCCCTGTCGGTCTTCCTCTCAGAGCGGCATTTCGGGGCCGGGTCCGACGGGATGATCTATATTTCCCCCTCGGATTCCGCAGACTTCAGGATGCGGATCTTCAACGCCGACGGCAGCGAGGCCATGATGTGCGGAAACGGCATCCGATGCGTCGGAAAGTATGTCTACGAGAAAGGCTATACGGACAAGACCCGCCTGACCATCGAAACCCTCGCCGGGCAAAAGACGCTGAAACTCCATGTCGAAGACGGCAAGGTCCGACAGGTCACGGTGGACATGGGACAGGCCGTCATTGAGCCGGAAAAGCATCTGGACATCAACCGGGCCCTTGTCCTCTGCACACCGGTCTCTGTGGGCAATCCCCACGCCGTTCTGTTTGTGGAGGATGCGGAGACGGCGCTGGTGACGACGCTGGGCCCTCTGCTGGAGGGACATCCAGCGTTTCCCGGGGGCGTCAATGTGGAATTCGTCCAGGTCCTCTCCGACACTGCGCTGCGTATGCGGGTGTGGGAACGGGGCAGCGGCGTGACCATGGCCTGCGGCACCGGCGCCTGCGCCAGCGTGGCCGCGGCGACCGAGAAGGGCTATTGCCGATACGACACGCCGGTGTCGGTCCATCTGGACGGCGGCGTTCTGACTGTTCAGGTGTCCTCGGATGGGAGGATCTCCATGACCGGCCCGGCGGAACTGGTGTATGAGGGAGAGGTGTTACTATGATGATCCCCAATCTGCACTATAAAGAACTGGAGACCAGTTACCTCTTCACCCGTATTGCGGAAAAGACCGCGGCTTATCTGGCGGCTCATCCCGGCCAGCGGCTCCTGCATTTGGGCATCGGGGACGTCTCCCTGCCTCTGTGCGGCGCGGTGATCCGGGCGCTCCATGAAGCGGTAGACGATCAGGGGAACAAGGACCGCTTTCAGGGGTATCAGCCGGAGTGCGGCGCGCCCTTCCTGCGGGAGGCCATCGCCGCCCACTACAGAGACAGGGGGATCGTCCTTTCTCCGGAGGAAGTCTTCGTATCCAGCGGGGCCAGTGACGAGCTGGGAGACCTTCTGGATCTTTTTGACCGTTCCAACACGGCGCTGGTCCTGGAGCCGGCCTACCCCGCTTATGTGGACGCCAATGTCATGTCGGGACGGACGCTCCGGCGGCTGAGCGCCGGAAGGGAGTCAGGATTTCTGCCCATGCCGGACAAGGGCGTTTGCGCAGATCTGATCTACCTCTGTTCCCCCAACAATCCCACCGGCGCAGTGTTTGACCGGCCGGGACTTCAGCGCTGGGTGGACTTTGCCAATGAAAACGGCTCCATCCTCCTCTTTGACGCGGCCTATGAGGCCTTTGTTCAGGCCCCCGGCATCCCCCGGAGCATCTTCGAGCTGGAGGGGGCGAGGACCTGCGCCATAGAGATCTGTTCCCTGTCCAAGACCGCGGGATTTACCGGGACCCGTCTGGGATACACCGTGATCCCCGGGGAACTGAACCGGTGCGGGATGAACCTCCGGGAAATGTGGGTACGGAACCGAACCACCAAAACCAACGGCGTTTCTTACATTTTGCAGCGAGGAGCCGCCGCCGTCTTTACCCCGGAGGGACAGGAGCAGATCCAGGAGAGCCTGTCCGTATACAGGAAGAATGCCAGGGTCCTGATGGGGGCGCTGGATTCTCTGGGGATCTGGTACTGCGGCGGGCGGAACGCGCCCTATCTCTGGCTGGCCTGCCCCGACGGTATGGACAGCTGGACCTTCTTTGACCGCCTGCTCACAGAGATCCAGGTGGTGGGCACGCCCGGCGTGGGCTTTGGGGCCGAGGGGGAAGGATACTTCCGTTTGTCCTCCTTCGGCGACCCTGCGGATACGGAGGAGGCCGCCAGACGACTTGTGACTTTATTCACGGGAAGGAGCGCAACATGAAAAAGCTGGAACAAATCTATGAGGGAAAAGCCAAAAAGGTATATCGGACCGATGATCCGGCACTGTATCTGGTGGAGTATAAGGACGACG
Source organism: Oscillospiraceae bacterium (assembly GCA_902781745.1). Taxonomy (GTDB): domain Bacteria; phylum Bacillota; class Clostridia; order Oscillospirales; family Oscillospiraceae; genus Evtepia. The sequence goes on along the minus strand of CACZKM010000028.1, from coordinate 883 downwards.
CCACCGCCTTTGACGGGCAAAAGAAGGGCACCATCGTCGGGAAGGGCGCCATCAATAACCGCATGACAAATCTGCTGATGGTATTGCTGGAACAGAAGGGCGTACCCACCCACTTTGTGGAGGAGCGCAGCGACCGGGAGACTGTAGTCAGAAAGGTAGATATCATCCCCCTTGAGGTCATTGTGCGGAATGTTTCCGCCGGCCACTTCGCCCAGCGGTATGGCGTAGAGGAGGGGATCGCGTTCGATGAACCCACCGTTGAGTTTTCCTATAAAAACGATGCGTTGGGTGATCCCCTGCTCAATGCCATGCACGCCCGGGCACTGAAGCTGGCCACCGGAGAGGAGATCGACGAGATCATCCGCCGGGCGCTCCAGGTCAACGGGATCCTTCAGGAGTTCTTTCTGACGGTTGGGATCCGGTTGGTGGATTTCAAGCTGGAGTTTGGGCGTGCCGATGACGGAACCATCCTTCTGGCAGACGAGATCTCTCCGGACACCTGCCGGCTTTGGGACATGGAGACAGGCGAAAAGCTGGATAAGGACCGGTTCCGCCGGGACCTGGGGCATGTGGAAGAAGCCTATCAGGAGGTCATGCGGCGACTGGCAACATCCAAAGACTGATTCGAGCGTTTTCCTGATGATCAGATGGTTTTTCGCAGCCGCTATGACGGTTATTGTCACTATACTTCCCCAGACGTTCCTATCCGGCATCCGCCATCACGGAGTCGTATTTTCCCCATGCTTCTGCTGCAGTGTCCTGAGAAAGGGGACCAGGATTACGGCTGATACTATTCCCAAATTAAAAGCTTTAATTTGGGAATCCGCGTGCTACGCACGCTCATGACGCGCAAGCGCGTCATACCGTCTCATGCAGTCTCAAA
>CACZKM010000027.1 GCA_902781745.1 Oscillospiraceae bacterium | reverse complement strand
GCCGTCCGTGAGTTTCACAGCGGTCTCCATGGTGATCTTATTCAACCATCCCTTATTGACGATAGCAGGAGTAATGAAGTTCAGTTTGATATCTTCCTCCGTCATCTTATTCTTCGGGAGTATCGTGTTCATCAGCAGCACTCCTTATGTTCAGATGTTGAGATAGAACTGTACGGTAGAATCGGTCAATATTGATAATTATACCACACCCGAAAGGCAATTACCATCAACAATCGACAAAAATGAAACGCTGCTGAAAACACTACACACTGCATCAGGTAGGTTAAGTACAGTTCGGCATGAGCATGGCCAATAAACGGTTACACAGCCATCGAAGATGGATGGGTAAACGGTTAATATGCTAATTTATTGCATAGAGCGAGGAAATGAATCGTTCTCAAAAAGATTTTAAAACAACACAATTTGTATAATTGCACAAATTATTTCTAAAACAGCTCGATATACAGCCGAGAAAGAACATTTCTCGGCTGTATATCGGTTGTTTTTTTGCATTATGTCTAATTGGGGTCGTTTTGTTCATCTCTAACGATTTAACACTTCAAAAAAGTAGATCCATAAGAAGGGTAGAGCACGAAGAATAACGATTTAATCATCAGAAATAGTCAGCATTCATCATCCTGCCGGGTGCAGGAACACTTTAAGGAGGGAAACATCCGGATGTATTAGCAAAAGGATTGCATCTACACTGAAACAAAATGGAGGAAAACTATGATGGTTGTGTTTTGTCACTATTATTCGACTGGGTAGCGGCCCCAGGTAACAAACCGCAGTTCTACTCTGCAAACCACGATAGCCCGCGTCGAACGGCTGTAAAAAAATCGACTGCTGATGCTACTCCAGCAAAGGATATCCTCTCAAGTATACCAATGTAGCGTGCTTTGCTTTAACCTTGATCCTTTCGGAAGGAGTGATTCTATGCCCAAAAAAGGAACGAAGTACATTGTGCGCCAGGTGCAAGATAGGCTGGATCGCCTTCTGTGCATTGGGGAAAGCAAGCATATCGCTAAAGCCGCCGGGACGACAGGAGACGGGATATTCAGTTGGAATACTTACCGTACTTACCTGAAACACGGATGCTATTTTGCGAAATGGGTCAAGAAGGAACATGGCTGCAGGACCCTTGAGGCCGCCAGAGAGTACGTTCCAGAATGGATCCAGAAGAGGATCGATCAAGGTCTCTCCCCCTATACGATCAAAATGGAGGTTGCCGCCCTCGCCAAGCTCTATCACTGTTCCGGTTCTGATTTTGAAGTAAAGACGCCTTCCAGGACTAGAAACGAGATCACTCGCAGCAGGGGCAGCAAGAAGAGCGACAGTCACTTTTCAGAAGAGAAGAATCAGGAGCTTGTGAACTTCTGCAGAGGAACTGGACTGAGACGGGAAGAACTTAAATGCCTGACCGGAGATCAGCTGATCGTTCATGAGGATGGCTCCTACAGCATTCGGGTTGACAAGGGCGCAAAGGGAGGCAGATATCGGGAAGCCCCGGTGATAGGCCCTCACGCAGAAGAGATTGCCGAACGGATGAGGGCTGCTGGCACCGGGAAAGTCTGGGGAAAGATTTCTTCTCATGCTGATATCCATAGCTACCGTGCCGACTATGCAACTTCGATTTACCAGTCCCATGCTCGTCCTCTTGAAGTCTGCATGAAAGAAAGGTTTTGGAACAAAGAGCACTACAACGGAAAGGGCCACCCCAAGGGCGGATACGATAAAGATTCTGTCTATCGTTTTCGTGGCGACCGAACTGGCGAATGGCTAGATAAAGCAGCGATGCTGGAGGCGTCCAAGGCGTTGGGTCACAACAGGATCAGCGTTGTAGGCGCTCACTATATTCGTGAAAACGAATGAGTATTTCATACAGGAGGATATTTATTATGGCAGAAAGCAAGAAAAATACGCCCGCTGAAGGCGGGGGCAAAGAGGAAAACACTCTCAATTTGAATTACGAGGATGACAAGCCTTGCACTACGCAGATTAAGACGACAAAGAAGGAAGACAGGCGGTTCAACGCCATCGCTTCGATCTTGGGACTACGCAAAAACGAGGCCTTCTCTGCGCTGATGGATTATTATGATGGAAAGGTAGACCCTGAGAACCGGGCAATCGATATCCAGCGCTTCCGGGAGTATTTGACGGCCCAGTGGTATCTGTTTACAGAAGCGGTTCGTTATAGTGAAAACTGCACCAGAATGACAGAGGACAGACTCCTTACTGAAATGAAGAAGCAGGAAGAGCTGATTCAGGAACTGAAGGAAAAGAACACTGTTCTCCAGGCTATTGCCGACCGGGAACAGGAGACAGAAGAAAAGCTGAACGATGCCCATCGTCAGATTGAGGACCTCCAGTTCCAGATCGAATCCTTCCGTCAGATTAACGATAATCTTCAGAAACAAGTCAAAGACTTGGATAAATGTAGGGAGATGGAAGGCAGGATCCGGGAAATGGAAACCGAGCTTGCCGTGCTCCGCAGGGAGAAAGAAATGGCCGCAGAACTGACTGATCGCTTGCTGACAGGCCAGTTACAAAGCAAACAGGCCAGCGAATCGAGACAGGATTCAAATACAGCAACGAGTCCATTTCAGGATTCTGACTGCGATTCGCAGTAACTCTACTGAGGTATTACAGTAATACAGGTTCATCAAGGTATTACTGTAATACCAACCATCAAGAATCTATGATCAATCGGACGATGGATGTTATCAATACAGAGTCTATAATCATTTGCATCATCTGAGACGAGTCAAAACACAGGAAGATTTTTCAAATCATACATACAGTGACTTAGTTCCCTCGGTCCGAAAACAGGAGGGACAATCTTTGGAAATTCAAAAAAATGAATACGGCGAGTATGAAATCGAGCTTGCTCAGTCCGTTATCGATTCCTTTGCCCGTTTCCTGGTTCCGGAGATCCGGAAGTATTACGCCAGTGAACAGGGACAGAAAGAATATGAAGCGTGGCGGAAAGAACACGAGGACAGTTAATAGGCCGAAAAAAACAGAGGGTCAGGTGCAAAACCTGATCCTCTGTTTTTCCTGTTTACATTACAGCCACACCAACACGGCAAAGCCGCCTTTGAAAAAGTAGTAGGTGTTCGTGCAATGTCCATCTGGTGGACCTGAAGGGACTTGAACCCTCGACCTCTCGGATGCGAACCGAACGCTCTCCCAGCTGAGCTACAGGCCCATATTCGTCCGCGTTTCCCGCGGCACTTGAATAGTATACCAGATATTTCGGAAAAGGCAAGTCTTTTTTTGCCCTCCTTTGAAAGATTCTTCTCCTTTCTCTTGATTCTTTCGGGAAAATAGTGTATGATATCCCGGTAATTAAGTCTGCCGGATGCCGTGGGCGGCGTCGGGCATGGCCGCACTAGTTGGGGAGATAGCGGTGCCCTGTACCTGCAATCCGCTACAGCAGGGATGAATCCCGGTCCCCGGAGGCCTCTTGTTCCGTTAGTTGCCGATAAGCGGTGATGATAGATCGGTCCTGCGCAACGCAGCACTGTGAACCGTGTCAGGCGGGGAACCGAGCAGCACTAAGCAGAGCGCTGTGTGTGCCGTGGGTTCGCCGGTTTTGAGCTGGCTGTCGGAGAGACAGGGATACGTGGTCCTTCAAAGGCCGGTGTGCGGTCATGCCGGATGCCGTCGGCCCGCAGACTTTTTTATGTCATGATCGTGGACGAATCAACCGGAAGAGAGGAGTGACGACAGCGTGTATCAGGCTCTATACCGCAAGTGGAGGCCCCGCACCTTTGACCAGGTGGTGGGCCAGGCCCACATCACCGACACCCTCAAGCGTCAGGTAGCCGCCGGCCGTCTGTCCCACGCCTACCTCTTCACCGGCACCCGGGGCACCGGCAAAACCACCTGCGCCAAGATCCTGGCCCGGGCTGTCAACTGCGAGAACCCTGTGGACGGCAACCCCTGCAACGCCTGCCCTTCCTGCCTGGGCATCGAGAACGGCTCCATCCTGGACGTGCTGGAGCTGGACGCCGCGTCGAACAACGGCGTGGATCAGATCCGGGCCCTCCGGGACGAAGCCATCTACACCCCCGCGGCAGTCCGCAAGCGGGTGTATATCGTCGACGAGGTCCACATGCTCTCCACCCCGGCCTTCAACGCCCTGCTGAAGATCCTGGAGGAGCCCCCCTCCCACCTGATGTTCATTCTGGCCACCACGGAGCTCCACAAGGTGCCCGCCACCATCAAGTCCCGGTGCCAGCAGTTCGCCTTCAAGCGCATCTCCCCCCGGGCCATCCGGGACCACCTGGCCGACGTGGCAGCCCAGGAGGGCGTGGAGCTGGCCCCCGAGGCGGCGGACCTCCTGGCCCGTCTGGCCGACGGCGGCCTCCGGGACGGTCTCTCCCTGCTGGACCAATGCGCCGGCGGGTCCGGCCCGGTCACCGAGGAAACGGTGCTCACCGTTCTTGGGCTGGCGGGCAACCGCCGCACGGCCAAGCTGCTGGACTGCGTCGCCCGGCAGGACACCTCTGCCGCCCTGGCGGAGCTGGACGGTCTCTACCGGGACGGGAAGGACATGGGCGCGCTGCTGGGCGAGCTCTCTTCCCTGGTCCGGGACCTGCTCATCCGCAAAACCGCCCCTGAAGGCGGGCGGGGGCTGCTCACCGGCGGGTATGAGAGCAAGGTCGTTAAGGCTCTGGCCCAGGCCTTCACCGCGGCGGAGCTGGTCCAGATGATGACCATTTTGCAGACCACCCAGGCGGACCTCTACCGAAGCGCCAGCCGCCGGCTGGACACGGAGCTGTGCCTCATCCGCCTGTGCGACCGGACCCTCTCGGACAGCGTGGAGGGTCTCTCCGCCCGGCTGAGCCGGGTGGAGGAGCAGCTGGCCCGGGGCGTCACAGTCGCTTCCCCGCCGGCAAATGCACCGATCAAAGAAACGGCCCCGCCTCTTCCGGAAGAGGCCCCGGAGGACGAGGACGACGTACCCTGGTCCGTGGAGGACGAGCCTCTGCCCGGCGACCGGGACCTTCCCCCTTGGGACCCGGACCCGGTCCCGCCGCCTCCGCCGGTCCGGGAAGCGCGTCCCGCGCCCACGCCCCCTCGTCCCGCACCGCCGCGGCCCGAGGCGCCGGCGGCTGGACCCGCGCCCCAAAAGGCCTCCGGTCAGTGGAAGGACTTCCTGGCCGGCCTCACCGGCGTCCCCATGGGGGTCCAGTCCATGCTGAAGACCCCCGGCCAGGTCACCGGCGTCTTTGATGACAAGGCCCTGACCCTGTGGGTGGACTCGGACATGGTCAAGGCCATTCTGGGCAGGGCGGACACCGTGGCCAAGCTGGAGGCTGCCGCCTCGGCCTTTGCCGGCGGACCCCGGCGGGTCCAGATCCGGGTGGGAACGCCCCCCGCGCAGCCCGAAGCCTCTCCCCCCGTTGAGAACGGCGGGCTGGGAAAAGACCCTATGGATGAACTGCTGGCCTTCACCGAGCAGTATAGAAACTTCAAAGCGACCTGACACCAGGAAAGGAGAACTACGATGGCAAAAGGATACGGACGCCCCCCCATGAGCAGAAAGGGCGGCAAGGGCATGGGAATGCCCGGCGGCATCAACATGGACATGATCAAGCAGGCCCAGAAGATGCAGGCCGATATGGAGAAGAAGCAGGCGGAGCTCCAGGAGAAGGAGTACACCGCCACCGCCGGCGGCGGCGTGGTCTCCGCCACGGTAGACGGCAAGCACACCCTGAAGGCCCTGACCATCGACCCCGAGGCCGTGGACCCCGACGACGTGGAGATGCTCCAGGACATGGTCATCGCCGCGGTGAACGAGGCGGTCCGGGCGGCTATGGACGACATGAGCAGCACCATGAGCGCGCTGACCAGCGGGCTGAATCTGCCCTTCTGATACTGAAAGCCTTTATACGGAAAAACGGCGTTCGGAGGTCTCTCCGAGCGCCGTTTTGTTATGGGTTTCGTTCTTTTGCGGGAAGCAGCGGGTCCACAAAGGTTCCGGGACACAGCTCCTTTATCTTTCCCTGGATGCTCTTCAGGTCCAGGAAGGTCTCCGGCCGCTTGCCGGGGTCCCGGAGGAGGGCCGAGGGGTGGTACAGGGCGGTCATGTGGACCCCCGCCCGCTGGAACCACTGGCCGTGCTGCCGGGTGATGCGGAAATTGGGGTCGATGATCCGCATGGCGGCGATCCGGCCCAGGCAGACGATGATCTTGGGGCGAATCAGGGCGGTCTGGGCCCGGAGGAAGCCGATGCAGGCGTCCTGCTCGGTGTTCAGGGGGTCCCGGTTCCGGGGAGGGCGGCACTTGACGATGTTGGCGATGTAGACGCTGGTCCGGTCCAGGTCGATGACCGACAGCATCACGTCCAGAAGCTGCCCCGCAGGACCCACGAAGGGGACCCCCTGGATGTCCTCCTGCTCCCCGGGGCCCTCGCCGATAAACAGCACGTCGGCCTTTCGGTTCCCCACGCCGAAAACCACGTGCCTCCGGGTGTCCGCCAGACCGCAGCCCTGGCAGGCCATGCACCGGGCCTCCAGTTCCTCCCAGGTCATAGGCGCCCTCCTCTCCTGCTGTTTTTTCCATTATATCAGCCGCCGGGGGAAAAGGCAATCTTCTGTTTCCTCCCCGGGATACGGAAAACGGACCCGGAACGCGTTCTGCTGTTCCGGGTCCGTTTCATCTTATACGAATGGGAGGCCGTTCTACCGCTCCACATACTCCTTCACCCGCCGGGAGATCTCGGTCAGCTCTTCCCGGGAACGCTCAGGCAGACGCTCCAGCTTATCCACAAAGGAGGTAACGGTGGTCTCATGTTTCAGCTTCACAAGCTCATTGAAGTAGTTGACGATCACGCCTGTGACAATGGCGATGACGACCACGGCGTAGATGGAGAGGATCACCGACAGGATCCGGGCCAGCGGGGTCTGAGCCACCACATCGCCGAAGCCGACGGTGGTGACCACGGCGTAGCAGTACCAGAAGGCGTCGCCCCAGGTGGTGATGCCGGGCTCCCGCAGCCAGATGATCACGGTGCAGGCCAGAAAGAAGAGGACAAATCCCGTCCAGATTCGATGGGCTCCGGTGGTTTTCAACACCCGGCGCAGTACCCGCAGTCGTCTCATACCGGCCTCCGTTCCTGCTTTTCTCCCCCTCGGTCAACGGCGGGAGGTCAGTCCGCTACGACCTCCGCATTGCCCTCCGCGGCGGTCCCGGCGTCCGTGGTTCCGGCGGCCGTTCCGCCTGTGGCCTCCGTTCCCGTTGTTCCTGTCCCGGCGGCGCCTGTTCCGGCAGTACCTGTTCCGGTGGTCCCGGTCCCGGCGGTCTCGCTGTTGTTGGGGTCCACGGTGGTGTCGGCCTCGGCGGGGATGGACACGCCCTCCTCCGGCTCCTGGCCTACGGTGCCGCTCTGGTCCACCTTGGTGTTGCTGGTGTTTTCGGTGACGGTGACCACCAGCTCGGCGGTCTTCTCGCCGGCGGTGCCCTTGATGATGGCCTGGCCCACCTGACGGCCCTCGATGACGCCGTTGTCGCTGACCTGGGCCACGGAGGTGTCGCTGCTGCTCCACCGGATCTTGGCGGGGGGCATGTCATCCTTCTCCATGACCACAGTGGCCTGGATGGTGTACTGGGAGCCGGCCTCGATGCTCACCTGCTCCTGGGTCAGGCGGATATCCTCCACGCCGGGGGCGGTGTCCACCACCACCACGCTGCCGCTGGCCACGGTCTCCCCGTCGATGGTGGCGCCGATGGTGGCCTGGCCGGTGCTCTTGGCGGAGAGAGTGCAGACGACGCCGTCTCCGCTGACGGAAACCACATTGTTGTCGCTGCTGCTCCAGACCACTTCCACGCTGTCGGCGTTCTCCACCCCGTTGAGGGTGGCCTCCGCGGTGTCGCCCACCACGATGTTCTGGGTGGAGAAGGAGATGGTGTACTTGTCCTTTCCGCCGCCGCCAAAGAAGGTGTGGATCAGCACCGCCGCCAGGACGATGACCACGATAAGCAGGATAATGGGCAGGGGGTTGATCCCGGTGCTCCGGCGGCGGTCGTTCCGCTGCCGGCTGTTCCGGCTGCGGGAGGAAGAACCCCGGCGGTCATAGTCCGAGGACCGTCTCCGGTCGTCGCTCCGGCGGCTGGTGGCTGCCGGGGCCCGGCCCGAGGAGGACCGGCTGCGGGAGGAAGAACTCCGGCGGTCGTAGTCCGAGGACCTGCGGCGGTCGTCCCGGCCGCTGCCCCGGTCGCTGGTCCGGCGGCGGGGAGGGGGATCGGGCTCGCTGTGGTCCACCCAGTTGGGGGCGGTGCGCCGCCAGTTCTCCTCATCAAAATTATCAAAGCTCCGGGTCCGGCCGCCGTACCGGTCGTAGGGCTGGCTGTACCGGCGGTCATAGTCGGAGTAGCCATAGCCCCGGTCATACCGGTCGTCATAGCTCCCGTAGCTGCCGCCGCTGCGGTAGCTGTCCCGTCCGCTGCGGTCATAACCGCCGGAGCGGTAACTGTCCCGGCTGCTCCGGGAAGAGGAGCCGCGGCTGTCATAGGAAGAGGAAGAGCGGGAGCGGCTGTCCCGGCTGCCGTATCGGTTGTTATAGTCGTCTCGATCGTCGTAACGCATAGTTGCCTCCTTCCGTAACCACTGGATCGGTCTCCGCCGGTCGATCCGGCGGGAGCTGGGATCCAGCGCTTACTTCTGACCCGACGCGCCCGGTCGGGCGGCGGTCATAGGGTATTGGGCGCATGCCCGGTGATACTATCATTCCAGCATATTTCAACACATTATATCACATCATTTCCCCGCTGAAAACACCCAATTTGTAAAGAATCTGAGAAATGTTGTAAGGATTTTGAGAAAAATTTCCCCCGCCCTTTGGGTATCCCCGGTAAAAACCGTTGACAAGTCCACCGGATTTGGATAAAATAGACACGCTGTGTAGCGAATGAAACGCGTAAGTCCAAGTGTGGGCAGACGCGTTTTTTCTTTTTGCCCGCGCAAGCATCCATCTGAAAAGGAGCGATCCCCATGGAACGATCTCTCGCCCCCCGCACCGCCGCCATCCTCTCTCTGTCCCTCCTCACCGTCATGGCGGGAGCCGCGGTGGCCCCGGCCCTGGGGGTCATCAAGGCCTACTTCTCCTCCTCCGACCCGGTGCTGGTGCAGATGATCATCAGCATGCCCGCCCTCTTCATCGTCCTGACCAACGCCGTCTTCCCCGCCCTGTGCCGGCGGTTCCGGGCCCGGACCCTGGTGCTGCTGGGGCTGCTGCTGTACACCGTGGGGGGCTGCGCGGCGGGGGCCTTCAGCGCCATCCTGCCGGTCCTCCTCATGCGGGCCCTGGTGGGGATGGGCGTGGGGATCATCATGCCCCTGTCCACGGGGCTTCTGTCCTTCTACTATCCCCCGGAAAAGCTGGACAGCCTCATGGGCCTCTCCTCCGCCATGAACCAGATGGGCGGCGTGGTGGCCACCCTGCTGGCGGGGCTGCTGGCCAATCTGAGCTGGCGGGCCAGCTTCCTGATCTATCTCATGGGGCTGCTGAGCATCGTCCTGTGTCTGGTCTTCCTGCCCAACGACTCCATCGCGCCACCTAAGGGGGAGAACGAGACCCGCAGGACGGTCCTCCGGACCTACTTCCGCTACATCCTGGCCATGTTCCTGCTGATGTCCGCCTTCTTCCTCTACCCCGCCAACTTTGCCCTGGAGACCACGGCGGAGGGGCTCATCCCCCAGGGGGCCATCGCCCTCATCATGGCCATGATGGACTTCATCGCCTTCCTGGGCGGGCTTCTCTTTGTCCAGTGCAAGGTCCTGCTGGGGGGCAAGATGAAGTATCTGGCCCCCGCCCTCTTCCTGGCGGGCTACCTCCTGCTGGCCCTGGCGGGAGGCTGGTTCGGCACCCTGGCGGGGTCGGTGTGCGTGGGCTTCGCCAACGGCGTAGGCATCCCCTACCTGATCTCCCAGGCCTCGGTCCGGGCGGGGCGCACCGCCGCCTCCACGGTGATGCCCCTGCTGTCGGCGGCGCTGTACCTGGCCCAGTTCCTCTCCCCCATCCTCATGGGGGCGGTCCGGGGCGCCTTCGGGGACGTTTCCCACCTGCCCTACTGCTTCGCGGCGGTACTGTCGGCGGCTTTTCTCCTGTGGTCGGCGGGGCTGCCGGAGGACCCGGCGTACAAATAAAACGCGAAACAGGGACGGGCCCTTATCCGGGTCCCGTCCCTGTTTTCTGTTGCGTTAACGATAGGGCAGCTCGTCGATCCGGGACTCCCCGTAAATGGCAAGTCCCTCCTCCATCAGCCGTTGGGCGGTGAGGCCGTTTCCCTCCGTCAAGCGCTTGGTGAAGGTCCCGTCGTAGATCCTGCCGCAGCCGCAGGAGGGGCTCCGCTCCTTCAGCAGGGCGGCCTGGCAGCCGCAGAGCCGGGCCAGGCGGACGGTCTCCTCCGCCCCCCGCTGGAAAGCGGCGGTGACGTCCCGTCCCTCCTGGTCGATCACCCTGTCCCCGCGCCGCTCGGCAGGCACCCGGGGGGTGGACAGCCCCCCCAACTGCTCCGGGCAGACAGGGACACAGGTGTGGAGCTCCAGCAATCGGGCGGCCTGGTCCAGGCGGTTGTCCCGGCCGTCATACCGGCACTTTGCCCCCAGCAGGCAGGCGCTGACCAGCAGTCGCACGGTTTCTCACCCCCGAAGGGCGGCGTCCCAGTCGGGTTCCTTGAAGCCCACCAGGACCTTGTCCCCCTCCACCACGATGGGGCGCTTGACCAGCATCCCGTCGGAGGACAGGAGGGCATACTGCTCGGCCTCGGTCATGTCCGGGAGCTTTTTGGACAGCTCCAGGGAGCGGTAGAGCTGGCCGCTGGTGTTGAAGAACTTCTTCAGGGGCAGGCCGCTCTTTTTGTGCCAGTCCATGAGCTCCTCCAGGGTGGGGTTGTCCTCCTTGATGTCCCGGAGGGTATAGGCCAGCCGGTGCTCGTCCAGCCACTTCTGGGCCTTCTTGCAGGTGGAGCAGCGGGGATAGCATACGAATACCATAGCGCAGGTCTCCTTTCGATGGTTGCCGGAGGGGCCGCCGGCCTCTCCGAAGCTCTTACAAAAGCATCATACTGCAAAACGGCGAAAAATGCAATCCCGCCGTATTTTTGGAGAGGTCCGCCAAATCTGCCCCGGGATGGGCGGGGAGGATTGTAGGAGAGGCCGCCTTGCAATGGCGGTCCGGCTGTGTTACAATACTGCCAATCTGGTGCTTTATACCTATTTATATATTGAGGAGGCGATCCCGCCATGAGCACCCTGCGCCATTGGCTGTGGCTGAGCACCCGAGGCCCCTCCCCCGGGATGTACGCCGCCCAGATCCTGGACCGCTTCGGCAGCCCGGAGGCCGCTTTTTTCGCCGGCGAGACCGAGTACGATTCCATCCCCGGCCTGCCCCGGTCGGTCCGGGAGGCCCTGCTGGACAAAAGTCTGGAGGGGGCCGACGATATCCTGGGCAAGTGCGACCGGCTGGGCATCCGGGTCCTCACCATCCAGGACACGGAGTATCCCGAGCGGCTGCGCCAGCTCCACACCGCTCCCTGCGTCCTCTACGTCAAGGGCCGTCTGCCCCTGATGGACGAGGAGGCGGCGGTGACCATCGTGGGCGCCCGACGGGCCAGCCCCTACGGGGTGGAGACCGCCAGCCAGTTCGGCCTGGGCCTGGCCCGGCAGGGGGCTCTGGTGGTCAGCGGCAGCGCCGTGGGCGTGGATTCCGCCGCCATCAAGGGCGCCCTCCGGGGCGGCGGCAAGGTGGTCTCGGTGCTGGGCAACGGCATCGACGTCATCTACCCCATGGAGAATCGGGCCCTCTATGACGACGTGGCCGCCGCCGGCGCCCTGGTCTCTGAGTATCCCCCGGGGACCCAGCCCCTGCCCGACCACTTCCCCGTCCGCAACCGCCTGCTGGCGGGGCTGAGCCTGGGGGTGCTGGTGGTGGAGGGCGCCCCCCGCAGCGGCTCCCTCATCACCGCCCGGTGGGCCCTGGAGCAGGACCGGGACGTCTTCGCCATTCCCGGCCCCATTTCCTCAGAGCTGAGCAAGGGGCCCAACGGCCTTATCCGCCGGAGCGAGGCCCGGCTGGTCACCGACGTGTGGGACATTCTGGGGGAGTATGAGCTTCTCTATCCCGCCAGGATCCGCCCCCGAGCCCCCCTCTCCGAGGAGGCCGCCCGGGCGCGGCTGTCGGCCATCCAGGCCGGGAAGAAGCCCGACAAAGCCCCGCCCGCTCCCGTGCCGGAGCCCGAAGCGCCCCGGCTGGTCATCGACCGCAAGGCCGACCCCGAGGCCCTCACCGACGACGAGGCCGCCCTTCTCCGGGCCCTCCAGGGAGACAAAGCCTGCACCGCCGACGACCTGGTGGAGCAGACGGGGATCCCCGCCCGGCGGGTCCTCTCCGCCCTGACCATGCTCCAGGTCCGGCAGTTGGCCCAGCAGGGCAGCGGCGGGCGGTTCACCACCCAGGTTATTTTGAAAGAGTGATCCCGCGCTCCGGCGCGGCCTGACCATAGACGAACAACGGAAGGAAGAAAAGCATCGTGGCAAAATCGAATCTGGTGATCGTGGAATCACCGGCCAAGGCAAAGACCATCGGAAAATATCTCGGTCCCGACTACAAGGTCCTGGCGTCCATGGGCCATGTGCGGGACCTGCCCAAGAGCAAGATCGGCGTGGATATCGACCACGACTTCACCCCGGACTACCAGCCCATCAAGGGCAAGGAGGAAACCATCGAGGCCCTCAAGTCCGCGGCGGACAAGAGCAAAAAAGTGTATCTGGCCACCGACCCGGACCGGGAAGGCGAGGCCATTTCCTGGCACCTGAAGGAGCTGCTGGACCTCCCCGAGGACAAGACCAGCCGGGTGACCTTCAACGAGATCACCAAAAAGGTGGTCACCGAGAGCATCGCCGCCCCCCGGGAGATCGACCAGAACCTGGTGGACGCCCAGCAGGCCCGGCGGATCCTGGACCGGATCGTGGGCTATCAGCTCTCCCCCCTCCTGTGGAAGAAGATCCGCCGGGGGCTCTCCGCCGGCCGGGTCCAGTCTGTGGCCACCCGGCTGGTGGCGGAGCGGGAGGCCGAGATCCGGGCCTTCGTCCCCGAGGAGTACTGGACCCTGGAGGTCCTGCTGGACCGGGTCGCCCCCAACAGCGGGCGGTTCAAGGCCCAGTTCCACGGCCGGGAGAAGAAGATGGAGCTCAAATCCAAGGAGCAGGTGGACCAGGTCCTGGACGCCATCAAGGACGCCCCCTTCTCTGTTTCCTCTCTCAAGCGGCAGGACAAGAGCCGCTCCCCCGCCCCTCCCTTCATCACCAGCACCCTCCAGCAGGAGGCCTCCCGGAAGCTGAACATGACCCCCCGGCGGACCATGTCCATCGCCCAGCAGCTCTATGAGGGCGTGGACATCGAGGGAGAGGGCACCGTAGGTCTCATCACCTATATGCGTACCGACTCCCTGCGGATCTCCGAGGAAGCCATCGCCGCTGCCTCAAGCTTTATCTCCGCCCGGTACGGCAAGGACTATCTCCCCGACTCCCCCCGTCGGTTCAAGACCAAGGCCGGGGCCCAGGACGCCCACGAGGCCATCCGCCCCTCCAACGTGGCGCTGACCCCGGAGGCCGTGAAGAAGGACCTGACCGCCGAGCAGTTCCGCCTGTATAAGCTCATCTGGAGCCGGTTTTTGGCCAGCCAGATGGCCGCGGCGGTGTATGACAGCGTCAGCCTGGACGTGGAAAGCGCCGGGTATATCTTCAAGGCCAGCCGGTCCGAGGTGAAGTTTCCCGGTTTCCTGGCGGTCTACGAGGAGGGCAAGGACGAGGAAAGCAGCGAGATCCAGACCCCCCTGCCAAACCTCCAGGAGGGAGAGCCCCTTACCTGCGCCGAGACCCGGCCCGAGCAGAAGTTCACCCAGCCCCCCACCCGGTACACCGAGGCCACCCTCATCCGGGCCCTGGAGGAAAAGGGCATCGGACGGCCCTCCACCTACGCCCCCACCATCTCTACCATCCTCAGCCGGGAGTATGTGGTCAAGGACGGGAAGTACCTCCACACCACCCCCCTGGGAGAGGTAGTCACCGACCTGATGAAGGATAAGTTCAACGACGTGGTGGACTACGCCTTCACCGCCACCATGGAGGACCGTCTGGACAACGTGGAGAGCGGCAAGGAGAACTGGAAGACCGTCCTCTCCGACTTCTACAGGGGGTTCCACCAGGAGCTGGAAAAGGCCGAGCAGGACCTGGACGGGGTCCGCATCAAGGTCCCCGACGAGGTCTCTGACGAGGTCTGCGACGTGTGCGGCCGGCAGATGGTGGTGAAGTCCGGCCGGTTTGGCCGGTTCCTGGCCTGCCCCGGTTTCCCCGAGTGCACCTTCACCAAGCCCCTGGTCATCGAGATGCCCGGCAAATGCCCCAAGTGCGGCAGCCGCATCTTGAAAAAGACTTCCCGGAACGGCTATACCTACTACGGCTGCGAGCGCAACGGCGACAAGCTGGGCCGGGCCTGCGACTTCATGACCTGGGACGTGCCCGTGAAGGAGAACTGCCCCGCCTGCGGCTGGACCATGTTCAAGAAGTCCGGCCGGGGGGCCAAGAAGCCCTTCTGCATCAACGAGGCCTGCGAGAACTTCGTCCCTGAAGAGAAGCGGGGCGGCTATCGAAAGAAAAAGACGGCGGAGGCCGGAGAGACTGCCGCCGAGACCAAAACCACCGAGAAGAAGACCACGGCAAAGAAAGCCGCTGCCAAGAAGACCACAACAAAGAAAACCACAGCCAAAAAGGCTTCCACGACGAAAAAGGCCGCCGCCAAGAAGACGGAGGAGGAGGCATGACCGCCCCCGTCACCGTCATCGGGGCGGGGCTGGCGGGGTGCGAGGCCGCCTGGCAGCTAGCCAAGCGGGGCATTCCGGTGATGCTCCATGAGATGAAGCCGGAGAAGATGACCCCCGCCCATCACGCCCCCCTCTTCGGGGAGCTGGTGTGCTCCAACTCCCTGCGGTCGGACCAGTTGGAAAACGCCGTGGGCCTGCTGAAGGAAGAGCTTCGGCGGCTGGACTCCCTGATCCTCCAGTGCGCCGACGAACACCGGGTGGCGGCAGGCGGAGCCCTGGCGGTGGACCGCACGGCCTTCGCCCAGGCCATCACCGACGCCGTGACGGACCACCCCCTCATCGAGATCATCCCCGGAGAGGTCACGTCCCTGCCCGCTGACGGCCCTGTCATCGTGGCCACCGGGCCCCTGACCTCCGACGCTCTGGCGGCGGCCATCGCCGCCCGGTTCCCCGACACGGGATATCTCCACTTTTACGACGCCGCCGCCCCCCTGGTCACCTACGAGAGCGTGGATATGGACAGCGCCTACTTCGCCTCCCGATACGACAAGGGGACGCCGGATTACATCAACTGCCCCATGACCGAGGAGGAGTACCTGGCCTTCTGGCGGGAACTCACCCACGCCAAGGAGGCCCCCGTCCACGGCTTTGAGGACAAAAACGTCTTCGAAGGCTGTATGCCCGTGGAGGTCATGGCCCGCCGGGGGGAGCAGACCCTGTGCTACGGCCCCCTGAAGCCCAGAGGGCTCCGGGACCCCAGGACCGGGCTGACCCCCTTCGCCGTGGTCCAGCTCCGGCGGGACAACGCCGAGGGCACTGTATACAACCTGGTGGGCTTCCAGACCCACCTGACCTGGCCGGAGCAGAAGCGGGTGTTCTCCATGATCCCCGCCCTGAGAAACGCGGAGTTCGTCCGGTACGGGGTCATGCACCGGAACACCTATCTCAACGGGCCCAAGCTGCTGGACCGGTACTACCGGGTGAAGGACGACCCTGACCTGATCTTCGCCGGGCAGATCACCGGGGTGGAGGGCTATGTGGAGTCCACCGCCTCCGGGGCCCTGGCAGCCATCGAGCTGGCCCGGCGGCTGCTGGGCAAGGCCCCGGTGGACTTTCCCCAGGAGACCGCCATCGGGGCCTTGGCCCTCTATGTCAGCGGCGGGTCCGTGGGAGACTTCCAGCCCATGAACGTAAACTTCGGCATCATGCCCCCCCTGGGCTACCGGGTGAAGGGGAAACGAAACAAGAACGCCGTCCTCTCCCAGCGCGCGCTGGAGATCCTGGCGACGCTGGACACGGAATAGAAAGAGAGGTTTTCCTATGAAGATCATCGTAGATGTGATGGGAGGCGACAACGCCCCCCTGGCCCCCGTAGAAGGCGCCCTCCGGGCCGTGAAGGACCTGGATTTGGACATCATCCTGGCGGGCAGCGAGGCGGAGATCCGGGGCGCCCTGGGGAAGCTGGGCCACAACGAGCTTCCCGCCGGCGTGGAGATCCTGCCCACCACCCAGGTCATCGAGATGGAGGACAACCCCGCCCGGGCCTTCCGGGACAAACCGGACTCCTCCATGACCCGCAGCCTGGAGGCCGTGCGGGACGGCGCCGCCGACGCCATGGTCTCCGCCGGCAGCACCGGAGCCCTCCTCTCCGGGGCCACCCTGGTGGTCAAGCGCATCCGGGGCATCCGCCGGGCGGCTCTGGCCCCCGTGGTGCCCAACGCCAAGGGGCAGATGGTGCTCATCGACTGCGGCGCCACCGCCGACTGCACCCCGGAATATCTGCTGCAGTACGCCTTTATGGGCTCCTACTACGCCAAGCGGTTCCTGGGGATTCAGGCGCCCAAAGTGGCCCTGCTGAACATCGGCGCGGAGCCCTCCAAGGGAACGGACCTCCAGCGCCAGGCCTATGACCTCCTTGCCAAAGCCCACCAGGAGGGCCGCATCTCCTTCCTGGGCAACCTGGAGGCCCGGGAGGCCATGAGCCGGGGGGACGCCGACGTACTGGTCACCGATGGGTTCACCGGGAACATCTTCCTGAAGGCCGTGGAGGGCAGCGCCCTCACCTTCAACCACGCTCTGAAGAACCTCTTCCTCTCCAGCTTCAAGACCAAGCTGGCCGCCGTCTTCCTGAAGGACGGCCTGGCCGCCTTCAAGAAGCGCTTTGACGCCGGCGAGGTGGGGGGCACGCCCCTGCTGGGGATCACCAAGCCAGTTATCAAGGCCCACGGCTCCTCTGACGCCTACGCCTTCTATAATGCCATCCGCCAGGCGGCGGAGGTGGCAAGGTCCGGGGTGGCGGAGGACATCGCCGCCAACGTGGAGTTTATGCGCCTGCCGGCGGGGAAGGCCGAGGGCTGAGGAACCCGGTTTTTTCAATTTTCCTATTGACAGGGGAAGAAAATCTCCCTATAGTAGGAGAGGTGAATTTTTCCGCGCGTTCCCCTGGTCCGCGCCAAAAAAGGAGCATTTGGTATGATTTTTGACAAGCTGAAAGAATTGATCTCCGAGCAGATGGGGATCGAGGCCAGTGGCATCACCATGGAGTCCAACTTCGAGGAAGACCTGGGTGTGGACTCCCTGGACATCGTGGAGCTCTCCATGGCCCTGGAACAGGAGTTCAACATCGGCGAGATGAGCGAAGAGGATCTGGCCACCATCAAGACGGTGGGCGATCTGGTGGGCTACCTGCAAAAGCAGCTGGATATGTAAATGGACCACTGACCCCCGTCCCCTGCCGGCGGGGGCCTGTCCTTTTCCCCCATCGGCCGCGGTCGGTGGGGACACACCACAAGTATGGGAGGAATTTCCATGGTCACCCTGGAGCAGAAGATCGGTTACACCTTCCGGGACCGGACCCTGCTGGACAACGCCCTGACCCACAGCTCCTACGCCAACGAGCACCGGGAGCAGGGGGCTTTGAGCAACGAGCGGCTGGAGTTTTTGGGGGACTCTATCCTGGGCCTCGTGGTGGCGGACCATCTCTACCGCACCCGCCCCGACCTGCCCGAGGGGGACCTGACCCGCATCCGGGCGGCCCTGGTCTGCGAAAACAGCCTGGTGGACGTGGCTAAGGAGCTGGATTTGGGGTCCTACCTGAAGCTGGGCAAGGGAGAGGAATCCGGCGGCGGACGCCACCGCCCCTCCATCCAGGCCGACGCCGTGGAGGCCATGCTGGCCGCCGTCTATCTGGACGGGGGCATCGGCCAGGCCCGGAAGCTCATCCACGACCTGATCCTGGGCCATGAGCGGGAGAAGACCGCCGCCGGCCGGGACTACAAGACCGCCCTCCAGGAGCTGGTCCAGCGGGAGAGCGGCCAGGTCCTCACCTACCATCTCACCGGAGAGAGCGGCCCGGACCACGCCAAGATCTTCGCCATGGAGGTCCTGCTCAACGGCCAGGCCATCGGCGCCGGAACCGGCCACAGCAAGAAGGAGGCCGAGCAGGCCGCCGCCAAGGCCGCCGTGGAGAAGATGGGCCATGAATAAACGAAACATCATCATCGCCATCCTCATCCTGGCGGCTCTGCTCATCTATCCCTTCCGGGGACAGATCAAGGCGGCATTCTCCGGGGGCGAGACCGGGGCGGCTCCCGCCGTCCAGATGGTGGAGCAGGCAGAATGACAGACAGCAAAAAAGCGTACCGCATCGGCGCGGTACGCTTTTTCTTATGTCGTTTTCTGTTGTGTTACCCTTGCAGGCTCCCGCCGCAGGCCTCGCAGAACCGGCCGGGGTTCACCGTGCTGCCGCAGAAGGGGCAGGTCACCATGGACAGGCCCTTCCCCGCCAGAACGCCGGCGG
>CACZKM010000026.1 GCA_902781745.1 Oscillospiraceae bacterium | reverse complement strand
CCAAATGAAAAGCTTTCATTTGGGAATCCGCGTGCTGCGCACGCGCATGCCGCGCAAGCGCGTCATGCCGTCTCATGCAGTCTCAAACGCGCCTTCGGCACTAGATCAAGTGAGACCCGAAATCTTTGATTTCGCTGGTCGAACTTATGCACAGCAAAAAGCGTTTCAAGCTTTTTCATTGAGACTAGTATGAGCGAAGACCAATCTACTTCTTCAACGATCTATCTCTTTCAATCTTCCTATGGCAAACGGCCCCCGGTGATCAAGATCCCGGAGGCCGTTTGCTGCTTTTCTCATGATTGATCCTGATTCTCCAGGTATGCCAGCAGATTCCCGGCGAAGGACGCATGCCCCGCGGGCAGGAAGTGGACTCCATCAAAGGCCAGATCGACCTCCCACTGCCCGGCGTCCGCAAATTCGATCCCAAGCGTTTTAGCCACTTGCTGATAGTTAGGGGCAAGACGGACGGATTCCCGCAGGAGCCGTCGCTCTCCGGTCCAGGTCCCGGGAATCATCGGCGGCGGAGATACCAGAAGAAACCGAGTGGACTCCCCTGCTGTTACGTGAAGGAACAGGCGCAGCAGGGCTTCCATTCGCCGGGCTACGTCCTCCGCCGTAAACTGAGGATGGCACAGCAGGTCATTGCCCCCCAGCATTACCAGCGCCCAATCCGGCGCGCCGAAGCGAAGAAGCCGCTGGCACCAGTGGTCCTGCTCCCATTGAGATGTGGGAATCTCCTGTCCGTTGAAACCCTCGTTCTGGATGGTCCAACCAGCAGTTTTGAGGCGTCCGGTCCAACGGACGTCTTCCGGATAGCGGTCTCCCAGCCAGGACCGGGGATCGTAGCCATAGACATTAGAGTCCCCAAAGCATACGATGCGTTTCATTGTTCGACTCCCTCTTTCTTCAAATCTCAGAAATCCATCTCACACCGCTAAGACCTCTTGTCATACAATGCTCTTATAGGCCGGACGGATGATCTTTCCGGCGCCCACCAGCTCCTCGATCCGATGGGCGCTCCAGCCAACGATCCGGGCGATGGCAAAGAGTGGGGTGTAGAGCTCCAACGGAATGTTCAGCAGCTCATAGAGGAACCCGCTGTAAAAGTCCACATTGGGGCTGACCCCCTTGTAGATGGGCCGGTTCCCCGCGATGATCTTCGGCGCCAGCATTTCGATGGTCTGATAGAGATGGAGTTCCTTGTCCCGCCCCTTCTCCTCGGCCAGCCATTGCACGAAGGTTCGCAGCAGACGCTCTCTTGGGTCGGAGATGGAGTAGATGGCGTGACCCATGCCATAGATCAGGCCTGCCCGGTCAAATGCTTCCTTATTCAGGAGCCGTGTGAGATAGCTAGCCACCTGCTTCTCATCGGTCCAGTCCTCCAGGGTTGTTTTCAGGTCCCGGGTCATCTCCACGACCTTGATGTTGGCGCCGCCGTGCTTTGGGCCCTTTAGGGAACACAGGGCAGCCGCCACGGTGGAATAGGTGTCCGAGCCTGAGGAGGTCACCACCCGGGTGGTAAAGGTGGAGTTATTGCCCCCGCCATGCTCCATATGCAGGATGAGGGCAATGTCCAGCGCCTTGGCCTCTAGCTTGGTATAAGACCGGTCCGGACGGAGCATCTGAAGAAGATTCTCCGCTGTGGACAGAGTGGGGTCCGGGCGATGGATATACATGCTCTCGTCGTTTTCATAATGGTTGTAGGCATGATAGCCATAGGCCGCCAGCATGGGAAACTCCGCGATCAGGCGGATACACTGGCGGATGCTGTTGTCCAGGCCTCCCTGCCCCGCCTTGTCGTCGTAGTTGCCCAAGGTGAGGACACTGCGGGTCATAGAGTTCATGATATCCCTGGACGGCGCTTTCATGATAACGTCCCGGGTAAAGTTGGTGGGCAGTGTCCGGCAGCCGGCCAGGATCTCCGTGAATTCCACCAGCTCGCTCTCTGTGGGCAGTTGCCCGAAGAGCAGCAGATAGGCCGTCCGCTCAAAGCCGAAACGGTCCGGCTCCTGGGCCAGGATCAGGTCCTTGACATTGTAGCCTCGGTACCAGAGCTCCCCCTCGCAGGGAATCCGCTTCCCGTCCTCTGTGCGGAAGGCCACGATATTGGAGATCCGGGTCAGACCGGTGAGGACCCCCACGCCGTTGATATCGCGGAGCCCCCGGTTGACGCCGTACTCCTGAAAAAGGGCGTCGGGTATGGTGTCGTTTTGGATGCACATGGGCTGTTTCAGGGCAGCGTAGGTTTCCACATCTCGAATCATGATGATCCTCCTTTCCAAATAATGCAAGAAAAACTAACAACATTAGGTATGAAGAGAAAGAGAATCGCCTCCGGGTGCATAAGCTATCGCTCATTTTACCAGGGAGGCGATCTTCTTTTGGATACGAAGATACTCCCGCGCGTCCTCCGGCCCAAGCTTTTCCAAGAGGCCGACAACAGTCCCTCTCACCTGGGTGCGAATCGCCTGGATGGCGCGAAGCCCGGCAGGCAGGAGGGTAACGATAATCTGCCGATTGTCCAAAGGATCGGCCCTTCGGGCGACAAGGCCCTTCTCCTCCATAGCACCCAGCAGGGCGGCCACCCGGGCCGTGCTGACCACCATGCTGCGGCTAAGCTCCCCAGGGTGGGCCGCCTGCTCATGGGTCATGAGATAGTGCAGTACGAACTGCTCGCCCCGGTTGAGTTTGGCCATCTGACGGCGGGCAGGGACTTGCAGCAGATTCATCTGCGTTTCGAAGAATTCATCCGCCAAATGCTCGTAGAGTTCCTTCATCTCTGTCCCTCCCAAATAGCTAATATTATTAGTTATTATAGCGTCCCTATCATGTTCTGTCAAGCGGTAAATAGACCCAGCCGGACAAGCCGGCTGGGTCTCGAAGTTGTCCTTATTTTAGTTTCATATACTCCTCATCGGAAACGGGCTCCAGCCACTGACTGCCGCCGTTCTCTCCGGGGACCTCCAGGGCGAGATGGGAGAACCAGCTTTCAGGCGCTGCCCCGTGCCAGTGCTTGACGCCCGCGGGGATGTTGATGACAGTTCCCGGGGTGAGCTCCACGGGGTCCTTCCCCCACTCCTGGTAATAGCCCCGACCTCCCACACAGATCAGCATCTGGCCGCCGCCATTGTCCGCTTTGTGGATATGCCAATTGTTCCGACAGCCGGGCTCAAAGGTGACGTTGAACACCGGGACCTGCTCCGTAGTCAGCGGCGCCAGATAGCTCTGCCCCACGAAGTACTGGGCGAAGGCGTCGTTGGGTGCGCCGATGGGGAAAAAGATCGTGCTCTGGTAGCGGTCCTTCTCCGTTTGCGGCTCTCCCTCCTCCTTCCAGACCTCCTTGGCCAGACGGAAGACCGCCCACCCCTTGGGCCAGCCCACATACAATGTGGCGTGGGTGATGATGGCGGCGATCTCTTCTCTGGTGACGCCGTGGGCCTTGGCGTTTTGCAGATGATAACTCAGAGAGGAATCGGTGATCCCGGACGCCATGAGAGAGACCACGGTGATGATACAGCGGGTCTTGAGATCCAACGCTTCATCATTCCATACTTCTCCAAACAGGACATCGTCGTTAAGATGGGCAAACTGGGGCGCAAAGCTGCCCAGTTGGTCCCGCCCGAAGGTTTGTACGATCTTTTCTCGCATTGATAGTTCCTCCATTTCAGCAAACCGGTATAGCATTTTAATTATACTGAATCGTGCGAAAATTGCAATCGAGTCACTCAATAAAACATCCCCAAACGTCTGCAGGCAGCAGATTCGTTTGGGGATGTTTTCATTCACAGGAACGATCAGCCGGCGCTCATAGCCTCCAGGGCCGCCGCGTCCCGCTTCTTTTGCTCCTCGATGGTCTGCTTGAGAAGCATATCCTTCACCTTCATCAGGCGAATGGTGGCGCTGCGCTCGTTCTCGTCCAGCTTCATGGTGATATACTTGATGTTCTCCTGCATCTCAGGGATCTTTACATACTCCAGGGCGTTGACCCGGCGGCGGGTCTTTTCGATCTCCTCCGCCAGGAGCTGTACGGTCTTTTCGATCTCCGCCAGCTTGAGCATCCCTTCAAAGGCCTCAGACAGGGCTTTCACCGCGTCGTCCAACTCGCCGGAGGTGGCCGCAAAGCCATAGGGATAGATCTCGCCGGGATTGGCGCTTTTGGTGTGGAACTGATACTGCGGCACGTTGACCGACATGATGTTCTGGAACGTATAGTCCAACGCCACGCTCTGCTTGGGGTACAGGAGGGCCTGCTCCAGCATTTCGGGAGACATCAGAGCGGAGGCCACGGTAAAGGAGCTGTGGGCCCGGAGAAGGGATTCCTCCACGGACTTCCGCAGGCTCTGGTTCTCCCGGATGACCTCCATGAAGCGCTTCATGAGCTCATCCCGCTTATCCTTCAGAAGCTTGTGTCCCCGGACCGCGGTTTTCAGCCGGTTCTTCAGCTTCGTCAGCTCCATGCGGGTGGGGTTTACTGTCGTTGCGGGCATGGATCCACCCCCTTACGCTTCCTTGTCCTTTTTGGGCAGGTATTTCTCGATGTGCTCCTCCTTGATCCGCTTGAGCTCGCCCACGGGCAGCATGGACAAGAGCTCCCAGCCCAGGTCGAGGGTCTCCTCAATGGACCGGTTCTCGTCAAACCCCTGGGAGACATAGCGCTTTTCAAACTCATCGGCGAACTTGGCGTAGATCAGGTCCGTAGGCGACAACGCCGCCTCACCCAGGATGGACATGAGCTCTTTGTTCTCCTTGCCGGTAGCATAGGCAGCAAAGAGCTGGTTCATGGTGCCGGAGTGGTCCTCCCGGGTCTTGCCCTCGCCGATGCCCTTGTCCTTCAGACGGGACAGAGAAGGCAGCACGTCCACAGGGGGATTGACGCCCGCCCGGAAGAGGTCCCGGGAGAGGATGATCTGACCCTCAGTGATGTATCCCGTCAGGTCGGGGATGGGGTGGGTCTTGTCGTCCTCAGGCATGGTGAGGATGGGGATCATGGTGATAGAGCCCTCGGTGCCCAGCCGGCGTCCGGCCCGCTCATACATGGTGGCAAGGTCGGTGTAGAGGTAGCCGGGATAGCCGCGGCGGCCGGGAACCTCTTTCTTTGCCGCAGAGACCTCACGGAGGGCTTCCGCGTAGTTGGTAATGTCCGTCAGAATGACCAGCACGTGCATCCCTTTATCAAAGGCCAGATACTCCGCGGCAGTCAGGGCCATACGGGGCGTGGCGATACGCTCGACAGCAGGGTCATTGGCCAGGTTGATGAACAGGACCGTCCGGTCCAGGGCCCCGGTGCGGCGGAAGTCCTGGATGAAGAATTCAGACTCCTCAAAGGTGATGCCGATGGCGGCGAAGACCACGGCGAAGTTGCCGCCGCCCAGCACCTTGGCCTGCCTGGCGATCTGAGCCGCCAGATTGGAGTGGGGCAGGCCGGAGCCGGAGAAGATGGGCAGCTTCTGGCCGCGGACCAGGGTGTTCAGCCCGTCAATGGTGGAGATGCCCGTCTGGATAAACTCATTGGGGTAGTCCCGGGCGGCGGGGTTCATAGCCAGGCCGTTAATGTCCCGGTGGTCGGCAGCCAGGATCTCAGGTCCGCCATCGATGGGCTGGCCCATGCCGTTGAAAACACGGCCCAGCATATCATCGGACACCGCCAGCTCCAGGGGATGGCCCAGGAAGCGAATCTTGGAGTCCCGAAGGTTGATCCCGGCGGAGGACTCGAAGAGCTGGACCACGGCGGTATCGCCGTTGACCTCCAGCACCTTGCAGCGGCGGACATCTCCGTTGGGGAGCTCGATCTCACCCAGCTCGTCGTAGGTAACGCCCTGGACGTGCTCCACCATCATCAGGGGGCCGTCCACCTGGTGGATGGTCTTATATTCTCGGATCATTCGTCCTCCCCTCCTTTCACGATGGCTGCGATCTGGTCCTCCATGTCCATGCCAATGTTGTCAAAGACAGCGGCATACTGCTCTGCCGACGCGCTCTTGGCACGGCCCAGACGGTCCCGGGCGGGGATGGCGAAGAGTTGGGCGGGATCGGCGCCCTGCTCGATGGCGTCCCGGCAAAGCTTGTCATAGTGCAGCGCCAGGCCCAGCAGTCGGCGCTGCCGCAGGAAGGGCGAGTGGCTGTCCTCGTCCATGAAAGCGTTCTGCTGGAGGAAGTCCTCCCGGATGATCCGGGCGGTCTCCAGGGTCAGTTGATCTTTGGGGGACAGGGAGTCCTTACCCACCAACTGGACGATCTCGTTGAGGCTGGACTCCTCCTGGAGGATGGCCATGGCCTTTTCTCTCTGCTGGAGGAACTCCTCACCCAGATTCTCGTCAAACCACTCCTTCAGGCCGTCCAGGTACAGGGAATGGGACCGCAGCCAGTTGATGGCCGGGAAATGACGGCGATAGGCCAGGCCGGAGTCCAGGGACCAGAAAACTTTAACGATCCGCATGGTGGCCTGGGAGACGGGCTCAGACAGGTCGCCGCCGGGAGGCGAGACCGCGCCGACAGCGGTGAGGGTGCCCCGGCGCTCCGCGTCGGAGCCCAGGCATTCCACCACGCCGGCCCGCTCATAGAACTGGGCCAGACGGGAGGACAGATAGGCGGGATAGCCCTCCTCACCGGGCATCTCTTCCAGTCGGCCGGACATCTCACGAAGGGCCTCAGCCCAGCGGGAGGTGGAGTCGGCAATGACTGCCACGTCATAGCCCATATCGCGGAAATACTCCGCAATGGTGATACCGGTGTAAATGGACGCCTCACGGGCGGCCACGGGCATATCTGAGGTGTTGGCGATGAGGACGGTCCGCTTCATCAGGGACTCGCCGGTACGGGGATCCACCAGCTCGGGGAACTCCCGAAGCACGTCGGTCATCTCGTTGCCGCGCTCGCCGCAGCCGATGTAAACCACGATATCCACGTCGGACCATTTAGCCAGCTGATGCTGGACCACGGTCTTGCCGGAGCCGAAGGGCCCGGGGACCGCCGCCGTGCCGCCCTTAGCCAGGGGGAACAGGGTGTCAATGATACGCTGGCCGGAGCACAGGGGCGTCTTGGGCGGGTATTTATGCTTGTAGGGCCGCCCCACACGGACCGGCCACTTCTGGACCATGGTCAGGGGGACTTCCTTCCCGTCGTCAGTTTTCAGAACGGCCACGGTCTCTTCCACAGTAAACTCGCCGTTCTCGATAGAGACCAAAGTCCCTTTCATCCGAGGGGGTACCATGATCTTGTGAAGTACCACAGGGGTCTCCTGGACCAGGCCAAGGATATCGCCGCCCTGGAGGGCGTCTCCTGGCTTGGCCACAGGCTGGAAGGTCCACTTTCTCTCCCGGTCCAGAGCCGGGACCTCCACGCCGCGCTGAATGGTGGCGCCGGAAATAGACATGATCTTCTCCAGAGGCCGCTGGATGCCGTCGTAAATGGTCTCGATGAGGCCGGGGCCCAACTCAACGGACAGGGGCGCGCCGGTGGTCTCCACCACGGCGCCGGGACCCAGACCGGAGGTCTCCTCGTAGACCTGGATAGAGGCGGAGTCCCCGGTCATGTTCAGGATCTCACCGATCAGACGCTGCTCGCCCACACGGACCACGTCGGCCATGTTGGCGTCACCCAGACCGGTGGCCACCACCAGCGGGCCGGAGACTTTGACGATTTTTCCGCTCACGTTGTCATACCTTCTTTCGGAACGATGGACAGGCCATCGTGTCATAGGATTATGCCGGTGGAGGCAGGGCCGAACTGCCCGGACGAGCCGTCTGGACCATTCGGCGCCGTCTCCTCTGTGTCAGAGTTACAGGATATTCGCGCCGATGGCCCGCTCCACGGACTCGGAGACCTTGGACATCCCGATGCCCAGGGAGCCCTCCTTGCCGGGGATCAGGATGACCGCCGGAGTAAGCTGGTCCTTATACCGGGAGATCTCCTCGGTGATTCTGGCCGCCAGCTGCTCCGTGATGTAGATGATGGCATAGGGCTCTCTGGCCAGGCGGTGGAGGGTCTTCCTCCCCTCCTCCGGGTCAGTCACCGGAAATACATCCAACCCCAGGACCTTAAAGCCCATGACGCTGTCCCGGTCGCCCATCACTGCGATCTTATACATAGGCGTCCCTCAGTCTTTCTCGTATGGTGTCAGCCTCCAGGCCGGCCAGCTTGCCGGTGAGGAGGATACGGATGGCGGTAAACTCATTTTCCTTGGCCGCCAGATAGGCCACCACGGGAGCGTCCCCAAAGGGAACCAGCCGGGCGGTCTTGAGATAGTCGTTGACGGCATTGTCGCACAGGCGCTCGAAATCGGTGAGGCGGCCGCCCTCCAGGGCGTCGGCGCCGGCTTCCGCCGCTTCTTTCAGCATGGAAAGGGCGTACAAATCCGGCAGAGAGCCTCCCGCCCCGGCTGCGGCCAGGACCCGGTTCACATCGATGTTTCCGCCCTCAAAGAGAACGGGCTTGAGGAACTCGGTCCCCTTCCCCATCCGGCCAGCCCGAACGGCGGAGCGGAGATTAGCCGCATCGATGCTGATGCGGACATAGCCGGCCAGGAAGTCGGACCCGGCGGCCTCCGCGATGGCGAACATATCCTCGTAGCAGGCCCGGTCCAGGACCAGGTCGGAGATCTGCGGGTCCTTGGTGGTCCCCAAAGTGTCCCGGGCCTCCTGGATGGCCTCCTGGAGCACCGGGGGCATTCCCCGGAAATCCGACGCCAGCAGCTTCTCCCGAAGCTCCCGGGCGGGGACCCGCCCCAGGTCCAGAAGGAGCTCGTCCGCCTCGATGCCCTGGGCCTCGCTCTTCAGCAGGACCTTGGCATTGTGGTAGTCGTAGCGGACCTTGAACACATCGATGAGCACAGGGTCCGGGGCGAAAAAGGAGAGCTCGCTGTAAATCTTCTCCTGCTCCGCTGAGAGGGCCTGATTCAGGCCGGTGACCGTCAGCGGACGGATATCCCCGTAGCCGCAGTCCAGCAGGACCGCCGCGGCGTCCTCCGGGACCTTGGCTTCGAGCATTTGCTCCATCCGATCCCGGGTGAGCATCTGGGTCTCCAGGGCCCGGACCCGGGTGGAGAGAAACAGGTAATCCGTGTCTTTGATCTTCTTTGCCAACTGGACGCCCCCCTTTCCCCTCAGTCAAAGAGGATGGCGGCGGCCTGGCCGGCCAGTTCCTCCCGGCTCAGCCGCAGGAGGGTCTCAAAGGTACAGTTGACCTCTGACGCGGTGTCCCGCAGCAGGAGTCCGCCGTCGATGTCCGCCGTCTCGCCGGAGAGGGTCAGGAAGCCGGTCTTTCCGGCCTCGGTCCGAAGCCGGTTGGCTTCGGCCACCACTTGCTCGCCCAGCTCCTTCCGGTCTTTTGCGTTGAGGACCACGGCCTCCTCTCCGGAGCCGGCACTGCCGGCGGCCAGAGAGGCCAGCAGGGAGACGTAGTTCTCCCGGGGCAGATGGAGGAGCTTTTCCCGGGCCTGGGAAAACGCCCGGTCCAGGACGGCCTGCTTGGCCCCCAGGATGGTCTTCTTGCTCTCCATCTCAGCCGCCCGGATCAGACGGTCCTGCCGCTCTTCTGCGGACTTTTTCCCCTTCTCCATGGCGGCCGCCTTCTCCTGCTCGGCCTGCTTGGCAAACCGGGCGGTGATGGCGTCGGCCTCCGCTTTAGCCTTGGCCAGAATGGCTTCGGCTTCCGCCTGGCTCTCCGCCTGGAGCTTGTCTAAGATCTTTTCAATACCATTCATTCGGATGTACCATCCTTTCGATGGGTCTCACATTACATAGTCAGGGCTTCATAGGGAAGGCCGTTGAGCATCAGGAAGGTAGCCAGCAGGCAGAGGATGGCGTAGAACTCCACCATGATGGCCATGATGATGCCCTTGGACATTTCTTCCGGCCGCTTGGAGCACATGGCCAGGCCGGCCGCGGCGCAGCGTCCCTGGGCGATGGCGGAGAGCAGGCCACCGATGGCGATGGGCAGGCAGGAGGCCGCGAAGAGCAGGCCGCCGGCGATCGTCAGGCTCTTCATATCGCCGGAGAAGAAGCCAAGCTGCATCAGGGCAAAGAACCAGGCCACCAGGCCGTACAGGCCCTGGGTGCCGGGGATGATCTGCAGGATCAGGACCTGGGAGAACTTACCGGGGTCCTCTGCCAAAACGGTGGCGCCCACCTCGCCGCAGGCGCCCACGCCCTTGGCCGAGCCGGAGCAGGCCAGGCCCACGGCAAGAGACGCGCCGATGATGCCGATGGCTGTGCCTAAATTCATCATATCCATGGATTTACTTCCTCCTTGTTGAGATTTTTCTATGTCTGGGTTTCGATCAGAAGTTATTCAGCATCAGGAAGGTGGCCAGCAGGCAGAGGATGGCGTAAAACTCCACCATGATAGCCAGGATGATGCCCTTGGACAGCTCGTCGGACCGCTTAGCCAGCAGAGACAGGTCGCTGGCGCACAGCCGGCCCTGGATCATCCCGAAGAGGAGACCGCCGATGGCCACCGGCAGGCAGGAGGCGAAGAACCGCACCCCCATCTGCATGGTAAAGGCGTCCAGATTGGCGGTGATGGTCCCGTCAAAGACCCCCAGCTTCATGAGGGCCAGGAACCAGACGACCAGGCCGTACAGGCCTTGGGTGCCCGGCAGGATCTGAAGGATCAGAGCCCGGGAAAACTTTCCGGGGTCCACGGAGACCGCGCCGGCCCCCGCTCTGCCCACAGTGCCCACGCCGATGGCCGAGCCCGTGCAGGGCAGCGCCACGGCAAGGGCAGCGCCCAGAAACGCAATGGTAATCCCTGTCATGCGCCTTCCCCCCCTCTCTCCGAGGTATCCACATCCACATACTTGGTCCGGTAAGCCAAGGGCTTGAAGGGGACGCCTCCTTCTTTGTAGAACTTACTAAAGAATTCCAGGTATTGCAGACGGGCCGCGTGTACGTAGGTGCCAATGAGATTGATGCCGATGTTGAAGAAATGTCCGATGAGAAAGATCACCACAAACGCGATGATGTTCCCCGGCAGAGACCCCAGGATGTTCATGACGCTGGCGATGACCGAGGTGGCCAGCATCAGGGCCATCAGACGGGAATAGGAGAGGAAATCTCCCAGCCAGCTCGTAATGTCGTACAGGCTGGCCACGCCGCCGAACAGCTTGCCGAAGATCCCTTTCTTGTGCCGGCCCTGGGTGGCGATGAGGGCGATGACGCCCACAAGCAGCAGGATGGGGCCCTTGCCCAGCACCATCAGGCCGATACCGGCGAAGAGGATCCACCAGGGGACCACATCCAGGAAGCCCTCGGCGGGGCGTCCGTCCCGGATCTCCATGTAGATATGCACGCACTGCCCAAAGAACATCTGCACCGCGCCGATGATGATGGCGATAATCAGGACCTTCATGGGGTTCTCCAGCGGATTGATCAGGGAGGGCAGCTTCAGAACCTTGCCGCCCAGGAAGTTCTCTCCGAAGACCGTCAGCACGTCGCCGAAGAAGCCGCCGGTGAGAAGTCCGAAGATAAAGGTGCTGATACCCAGATACCGGCCCAGACGGAACATATATCCCAGGGTGTTCTTGGGATTGTACTTCTTGACGATGATGTGGCTGACCACAAAGAGGATGATGCCGTAGGCGATATCCGCGAACATGAAGCCAAAGAAGGCGATGAAAAACCAGAAGATGAAGGGGTTGGGGTCGATGCCCTCATAGGCCGGCAGAGAATACATCTCCGTGACCATATTGATAGGATTCATCCACTTGGGATTCTTGAGCAAGGTCGGCGGGGTCTCCCCCTCCGCCGGCGCCGCAAACTCGTAGGCGCAGGTGAAGTTGTCCAGCCTGCGGATCAGTTCCTCCTCCTTCTCCCCGACGGCCCAGCCCTCCATAAAGAATATGGTGCCGTCCGTCAGGAGATACTCCCGGGCCAGTTCCTTGTCCAGCTCCTGATTCATCCGGTCAATGGCCCGCTTGAGCTGGGGCCTGGTGTCACCCAGGGAGGCAATTTTCTCCTCCTCCGCCTGGCGTGCCTTGACCAGTTCCTCCCCTTCCCGGGCAAGACGCTCCAGGTTCTCTGCCGCGGTCCCGGTCATGTCCCGGAACTGAACGGCGCTGAAAGAGAAGGGTTTCAGGGCCGCGTCCGCCAAATCGGTCTCCTGCCGGTGGCATAGGAGGAGGACATAATGCTGGTCCCGGTCATCGTGAACGGAGACCAAGTCGCTCAGAGGCGCGGCCTCCGCCAGCTTAGCCCGGACGTCGTCGAGATTAAATCCCGCCGGAATAACGCCCTTGGTGATCCGTACCCTTCGGGTAGAGGCATCCTCCAGCGTCAGGCCAGGAGAATCCCATGGGACCAGACCGGCCTTCACCTGGGCCAGATGGTTTTCCTTTGACTGATACTGGGCGATCTTCGCCAGAGAATCCTGGATCTCATCGGTGACCGCCATTGCCTCCTCCAACGCCGTATCGTCCAGAAACTCTTCTTCCGAGAGCACCGGCCGGACCTGGAAGAGGCTGAATTTGGTGGGGGCGTATTTTTTCAGCGCCGCAAGCGCGCCGTTGGTCTTGGATAGCTTGGTCTTGAGCTCACCGGCCCGGTTGCTGTCCCGATGGAGGACAGCCGCCCATTCCGGCGTGTTCAAGCGCTCCTCCGTCTGCGTCAGCTCCACACAGCCCAGGTGCTGCAGGAGCCGCAACAGTTCTTTGCGTTCCTGCTCCAGACCGATGAGCCGGATCCGCTTCATTTTTACGATGGCCATGGAACACTCACGATCCTTTGCACAATAAAGTCTGCCGCTTCGGACAGGCGGCCATCCGCCCGCTGGCTGATCTCCTTACAGGCCGCCTGGGCCTGCTGGTCGATCTGCCTGGCCTGGACGGCCGCAGCCTCCTCCGCTTCTGCCATCCAGGTCTTGGCCTGGGCGGCCGCGGAAGCCCGGGTCTCTCCCAGGAGGGCCTGGCCGGCCGCTTCCGCCTGCCGGATCAGCTCTTTTGCCTGGGCAGAAGCGTCCTGAGCCCCTTGTTTTGCAAGTTCTTCCGCCTCAGAGATTCTTAAAATTGCATCCAATGCCATTTTTCACCCTCCTTTCAGCCCAAAAATGAAATTTATTTTTCTAATACTATCATACAGAAAAACGAATGAAAGTCAACAGAAATAATAATACTTCAAAATCTTTTGTAATAAGTTTCAAAAGTGCAGGAACTATGTTTTTTCAAACTGGTAAAAAAAGAATAACGGAGCCCCTGCCTTTCGCTGCTGGGATCTGACTCTGACCGATATAGAACAGCGCTCTTCTTCCAACAGACAGAGCATGAGGTCAACGGGGATCAACAGTGATAGGAGCTCCAGTTTGGACGGTATAGAAAACCCTAGCCATTCTTTGTGTGAATTCTACTAGAAAGTATACACCTTTTCATGCTCCGGCGCAACAAAATAACAAAAGAAAAATGGGATATCATCCGAAATATCCTCTTCTGCCTCCGCTCCACCGACAGGTTGTCTTACCTGACGCCAAAGCAGCCCTTCCCCTGACGGATTTCATCGGGAAAGGGCTGCTATATGGTCATCGAATTATACCTTGGGAAACAGTCAGTATTCCAGTGTCTTCAGGACACGGGCCGGCGTTCCCCCTACAACGGTGTTGGGCGGCACATCCTTGGAAACCACCGCGCCTGCCGCCACAATGGCGCCGTCTCCGATGGTAACGCCGGGAAGGACCGTGACATTGGCTCCCAGCCACACCCGGTTCCCAATGACGATGGGGGCCGGATGGAGGTCAGCGCGCTTCATAGGGTCCTGGTCATGATTCAGCGTGGCCAGAACGCAGTTATGACCGATGAGGCTGTGATCTCCGATGGTGATGCCTCCCTGGTCCTGGAAATGACAACCGGAATTGATGAATACGTCCTCCCCCAGCTTGATGTTCTTTCCGCAGTCTGTATAGAAGGGCGGAAAGAGGCCGAAGGCCGCGGGGATTGTCCGTCCGGTCAGCTGCTCCATCAGGTCGTGCAGTTCCTCTGGGGTGTGGTAAGGCCCGTTTATCTCCGCAGTCAGCCGCATGGCCTCCTGGGACAGCCCGTGCATACAAAGATGGGTCTCCGACCAGGCGGTCACCGTCTCACCGGCGTCCATACGGGCAAGAAATTCCTGTAGTTCCATGTGATGATTTCCTCCTTGTATCTATACGGTCATAAAATGGCGGGCAGCTTCCCCGCGAAGCTGCGCTTGGAAATCCGAATGGGCGGCGGCAATGAATTCCTCCGCTCTTTGGCGAAGTGGTTTGCCCCGCAGCGGCAAAATTCAGTCTTTCCCACTTTGTGCCCCTCGGACAAAATCCGATGGTTCGCCTTCGTTTTTATCCCTCGTCCTTTGCCCAGGCAATTGCGCAGCGCACAGCACGATCCCAGCCGCGCCGCCAAGTTTCCCTGGTCTCCCTGCTGATAGACGGATAAAATTCCCGCTGGCAGGACCAGTTTTCTTCTACTTCCGGTATGCCCTTCCAATACCCCACCGCCAAACCGGCCAGATAAGCCGCGCCCAGGGCTGTGGTCTCGATACAGGCGGGGCGCTGGATGGTCACATTGGAAAGGTCGGCCTGGAACTGCATGAGGAAATCATTGGCGCAGGCGCCGCCGTCCACCTTCAGGGCAGTTATCTCCAGCCCCGCTTCCTTTCCCATCGCCCGCAGAAGGTCCTCCGTCTGATAGGCCAAGGACTCCACAGTGGACCGGATCAGGTGGGCCTTCGTTACCCCTCGGGTCAGTCCCACGATAGTCCCCCGGGCATAGGGCTCCCAATAAGGCGCGCCCATCCCCACGAAGGCGGGGACCACATAAATCCCGCCGGCGTCCGGGACCTGCCGGCAGAATTCCTCTGACTGGGGAGAATTGGTCAGCAGACCGAGCTCATCCCGCAGCCATTGGATCGCCGCGCCCGCGACGAAAACGCTGCCTTCCAGGGCGTACTGGACATCTTCGCCGACGGAAGCCGCAATGGTGGTGAGAAGCCCCTGCGTCGACGTCACCGCCCGCTCGCCCGTATTTAGCAAAAGAAACCCACCGGTTCCGTAGGTGCTCTTCACATCCCCCGGCTGAAAGCCGCACTGCCCGAACAGGGCAGCCTGCTGATCCCCCGCCACCCCCGTGATGGGAATGCTCCCGCCGAATTTGACCGTCTGACCATAGCTGCCGCTGGACGGTCTGACTTCCGGAAGCATGCTCTCGGGAATGCGAAAGTATTCCAGGATCTTCTTATCCCAGCAAAGGCGGTGGATATCGAAGAGCATGGTCCGGGAGGCATTGGTGTAATCCGTGGCGTGGACCTGATGGTCTGTGAGATTCCAAATCAGCCAGGTGTCAACGGTGCCGAATTTCAATTCCCCTCGCTCCGCCCGCTCCCGGGCGTCAGGGATATGGTCCAGGATCCACGCCAGCTTGGTGGCGGAAAAGTACGCGTCGGGGATCAGACCGGTTTTTGCCCGGATCGTTTCCTCCCAGCCGTCGGCCCGCAGAGCGTCGATCCGGCCCGCCGTCCGGCGGCACTGCCAGACAATAGCGGGATAGACCGGCACGCCGGTCCGGGCATCCCAAACGATGGTGGTCTCCCGCTGGTTGGTGATGCCGATGGCAGCAATGTCCTCCGGCCGGGCGTCAATCTTCTGCATGGCCTCCATGGTCACGCCCATCTGCGTGGACCAGATCTCCATGGGGTCGTGTTCCACCCAGCCGGGCTGGGGATAGTGCTGGGCGAACTCCTTCTGGGCCACGCTGCAAATACTCCCCTGCCGGTCGAAGAGGATGCACCGGGAACTGGTTGTCCCGGCGTCCATGGCAATGATATACCGGCTCATCGTTCTAAATGGCTCCGGAAGAAGGACAGGATGCCGTCTTCTACCTCATCCCGGAGATCGGCATAATTGTGGATCTCGTGGCGATAGCCCTCATACAGCTTTGTAACGACCGAATGTCCGCTTTCCTCCAGCCAAGCGGAGACCTGCTTGACGCCCTCGCCGTACTGTCCCACCGGGTCCTCACTGCCTGCAATGTTGTAAACAGGGAGAGTCTTCGGGACCTTGGCCGCCCAGTCCGGACTGCTGATCTGTGCGATCATCTGGCAGAAATACAGGAACGCCCGGTTAGAGGTGGGACGGGAGAAGGCGTTCATCGGGTCCAGCGCATGGTCTGCCTGGACGTATGGATCAGAGCAGATCCATTCGTTTCCATACTTGATCCCCTCGGGGCACCGGGCAAACATCCAGCCCATGAGAGCGCCGGCGGCGTTGGGGTCAGAGGCATCCCCAAGCCCGGCGTCCACCGCCTGCCGGAGCATGGCCATCCCCTGCTCCAGACCGGGGAAGTTTCCGGAGGTACCGCAGAGGGCGACTGCCGTCAGTTCCTCCCCATAGGCCGCCATATAGTCCCGGGCAATAAAGGAGCCCATGCTGTGTCCATAGAGGAAATAGGACAGATCGGGATACTTCTCCTTTACCAGGCCGGTCAGGGTATGCTCATCCTCCATCATGGTATGGGAGCCCTTCTCCCCCCAGTTGCCCCAGGTATCTGATAGCGCGGCGGTGCGGCCGTGACCAACATGATCGTCGGCGGCCACCACAAAGCCGGCGTCCAGAAAATGGGAGATCATGTGGAGATACCGGCGGGAATGCTCACCGAAGCCATGGACCAGCTGGATCACACCGATGGGCTCAGCGGCGGGCACATAGATCCAGGCCTGGACCTGGTCCCTTTGATTATAGGAAGGGAAGGTAAATTCGTGCAGCATAAAATCTGCCTCCTTTTCCATCTATTTTGTTCTCTTTGAGTATAGCGCAGGGGAAAAAGCAAGTCAATCACGGAAAAGACGCCGGCAGGCTCTCCTGTCAGCGTCTTTTGGTGTTTTGGTTTTCTCTTAAAAAGACATATTCCGTGGGTGTGGACCGCTGCGGATCATAGCGGAAGCCCAGCCGGTCAAATTGGCGCATCGCCTCGGGGTCTTTGACCTGTCCCTCCGCCAAAAAGCGGACCATCTCTCCCCGGGCCATTTTCGCGTAGACGCCCTTTTGGATCACTTTTCCGTTCTCCTCTTCTCCGAACAGACAGGTGATCCAGGTGTCGTCCAGCGTCAGATAGGGTCGAACCGCTCTGGAGTACTCCTTGGAGGCCAGATCCAGGAAAATGCCGCTCTCGTCCCGGGCCTGACGATAGAGCGCATCCCCCCAGAAGTCATATAGATCCCGGCACCCATCGGCGGTCACCTTGGCCTGCATCTCCAGGCGGTATGGGGTCACGCCGTCCATGGGACGAAGGACGCCATAGAAGCCCGAAAGGATCCGCAAATGCTCCTGAACATACCGGAATGCGTCGTCACTGAAAACGCCGGGCGCCATATACTGATAGGCAATCCCGTCATAGGCCAGAATGGCCGGAGTCAGGGACCGGTCAAGATCCATCGAAGACAGGCGCTGGCAATTCTCCTCCGCAATTTTGTCGCTGCATCTCCAGAGCATTTTCAAATCGGAATGTGAACAAGAACGGAGCCAGGTCAGAAGACGTTCCGTCTTTTCCCGCAGGACCGGGATCCCGTCAGGCGCAAGGGTATCTGTGTCCACCCGCATTTTCTTTGCCGGCGCCAGCAGGATCCTCATCCCAAAGCCTCCAAAGCCCGGATCGGGTCCTCGTCTGGCTTGACCTTGCCCCTTGCGTCGCAGATGATCCCCTCTTCATCGATCAGATAGGTGGTGCGAACCGTCCCCATAGTGACCTTTCCGGCAGAGCGTTTCTCCTTCCAAACATCATAGGCCTCTAAAGCCGCGTGGCCCGGATCGGCCAGCACAGGAAACGGAAGGGAATGCTTTTCCGCAAATTTCTTATGGGATTCCACGGTATCCTTGCTGATTCCAAGGACCACCGCCCCCTTCTCTGTGATCTGCGGATAATGCTCGCCATATCCGCAGGCCTGCTTGGTGCAGCCGGAGGTGTTGTCCTTGGAATAAAAGAAAAGGATGACCTTTTTGCCCCGATATTGGTCCAGCGTGTGGACGGTTCCGTCCTGGTCGGGCAGAGCAAAGGCCGGGGCCTTGGTTCCGATTTGCAGCATGATTTGACTCCTTCTCCGCCCTTTTGGGCGGTTTTTGTCTATTGTAGCAAATTTCGCAGGAAAGGGAAAGCGGCAGCTCGAAAACTTCCCTTCTCCCGTCGTATGACCGTCCAGGCAATCGGAAATACTGGAAGGGAGTACGACAGCGGGGAGGCAGAACATGGGACGACTGAGCAAGGTGGAGATCAGCGGCGTGAATACGGCGAATCTGCCGGTGCTGACCCGGGAGGAGGCCAAGGCCCTCTTTCTTCAGGTCCGGGAGGGAGACAAAAGTGCGCGGGAGACGCTTATTAAGGGAAATCTTCGCTTGGTGCTGAGCGTCATCAAAAAGTTCGATGGACGCAGTGAAAATCCCGACGATCTCTTCCAGGTGGGTTGCGTGGGGCTCATCAAGGGAATCGACAACTTCAATGTTGACCTAGACGTGTTTCCAAGCACATATTTGGTTCCGATGATTTCCGGCGAGCTTCGACGGTATCTCCGGGATAACAAAACGATACGGGTTTCCCGGTCCATGCGCGACACGGCCTATAAGGTTTTGCAGGCAAAGGAGCAGTTTCTTGCCCAGCATCAGCGGGAGCCGGGGATCGACGAGATCGCCGGGGAATTGGGGATTTCC
>CACZKM010000025.1 GCA_902781745.1 Oscillospiraceae bacterium | reverse complement strand
CTTGAAATCCATATAGGATTCCTGCGAAAATTTTGCTTCATCTGGCGAAAATATCCCTCGCCATTGGTCATACTGCCTATTTTTCAAACAAGGCCTAGTATGATATGCTCACTTCCAGGTGGGGGGCAGGTCCTGGACCGCCATCCGCACCGGTTCGGGGTAGGTCTCCCCGAAGAGCTCCAATTCCACCTTCTCGATGACCTGGGGCTCCACGGGCTCGTTGACCTCCACCTCGGGGATGGGGAAGTCCACCCGCCGGGTGGGGACCCTCTCCAGCCGCCGGATCTCGTCCATTCCTTCGATCACCCGGCCGATGACGGGGTAGACCCCCCTGTGCTCCGGGCAGTCCCGCAGGGGGAAGAAGATCTCGCTGCTGGCCAGCCCCGCCCGGCCGTAGCCCCCCATGCACACGCAGCCGGGGCGGGACTCCAGGGGGGCGATCTCCGGGTGAAGGTCGAACTCGTTGGGGATGAGGTATTGGGCCCCCTTCTTTCCGTAGGCGGTGTAGCTCAGGTCCACCCAGTGCCCCGGCACGATCCGCTGGATGGCGTGGTTGTCCATCCAGCCGTGGGAGGCCACATAAATCAGGCTGGCCACCGTATTGGGGGCGGCCTCCGGGAGAAGCTCCAGGACCACGTCAGAACCGTTGGCCATGTGCAGGGTCATTCTGGGGTTCATTCGATCACATCCAATCCATGGGGGTAGTTGTTCAGCAGCTCCACCCCGTCCTCGGTGACCAGCACCAGGTCCTCCACCCGGACCCCGGTGTCCCCGGTGAGGTAGACGCCCGGCTCGATGGAGAAGATCATCCCCGGCTCCACCGGCCAGTCGAAGGCGGCGGACACGTCGCCGTACTCGTGTTCCTTCAGGCCGATGAAGTGGCCCAGCCGGTGGTTGAAGGCGGGGCCGTAGCCCTTGGCGGTGATGAGGTCCCGGGCGGCGGCGTCCAGGTCGCACAGCCGCACTCCGGGGCGGATCAGGGCCTCGGCGGCCTCGTTGGCGGCCCGGACGGTCTCGTAGATCTCCCGGCAGTGGTCGCTGACGGTCTTGTAGTAGAAGGTCCGGGTCATGTCGGAGCAGTACCCGTCCTTGACGCACCCCACGTCGAAGAGGACGCAGTCCCCCTCCCGCAGCACGGTGTCGTCGGGCTCGTGGTGGGGGTCGGCGGCGTTGGCCCCGAAGGCCACCAGGGGCGGGAAGGAGAAGCCGTCGGCCCCCAGGTCCAGGTAAATTTGGAGCATCCGGTCCCCGATCTCCCGCTCAGTGACCCCGGCGTGGACCAGGCCCCGGAACTGCGCCATGGCGGCGTCGTTGATGGCGGAGGCCGCCCGCATCTTCTCCTGCTCCTCGGCATCCTTGATCCCCCGGGTCTTATCCACCGCCAGGGAGCTGTTGACGAAGCCAGTCGCTGCCTTCCCCTCCATGAGGGGCAGGAGGAACCGGGCGGTGAGCTCCTTGTCCACCCCCAGGGGGGCATCGTGATCCACGTACTTTGCCACGAGCTCCGTCACCGGGTCCGTGTCGGCGTACCACACCTCGGTGATCCCGCTGTTCTCCGGGGCGGGGAACAGGCGGTTTAAGAAGAAGGCGTGGGCCCCGTCCCTCCGCAGCAGCAGCCCGAAGAACCGCTCGAAGGGCTGGTTGCAGTAGCCCGTCAGGTAGTAGATGGACATGGGGTCCGTAATGAGCATCTGGGTGAGGCCCATGTCCTCCAGGGCGTCCAGCACCCGCTTGACTCTGTTTTCTTTCATAATAAACACCAGTTCAGCCGCCCTGCCTCGCTGTGCAGGGCGGCTGCCTTTCTTAAATATGCTGTTTTATACTAGTAAAAGCTTTTTGCTGTGCATAAGTTCGACCAGCGAAATCAAAGATTTCGGGTCTCACTTGATATAGCGCCGAAGGCGCGTTTGAGACTGCATGAGACGGCATGACGCGTTTGCGCGGCATGAGCGTGCGTAGCACGCGGATTCCCAAATGAATGCTTTTAATTTGGGAATAGTATTAGTACTCCAGGCCGGACAGATACCCGTCCAGCTCCGTGATCCACCGGGGACGGAGCTCCCCCTTCAGGCTCAGGGCCCCGTTGCGGTACTCCGCCACCTCCGCAAAGCCGTTGTCGTTGTCGAAAAACCGGGCCTCGTCGCAGTAGGGCAGCACCCGGGCCAGGGCCTCCCACCGCCCGGCGAACCTGCGGCGCACATCCTTCTCCGGGATGGCGTGGCCCCCGTGGCGGACCCGGTTCTCGATCCGGGCGATACACTCCTCCGGGGTATCCAGGCCGATGTAGTACAGGCGGATGAAATACCCCA
The DNA here is from genome assembly GCA_902781745.1 of Oscillospiraceae bacterium. Classification (GTDB taxonomy): domain Bacteria; phylum Bacillota; class Clostridia; order Oscillospirales; family Oscillospiraceae; genus Evtepia. The sequence goes on along the minus strand of CACZKM010000025.1, from coordinate 19,628 downwards.
GCTCTCTGGCTCTCGCCGCCGTTTCCCGGGTCAGGTGACCGGAGAGGGTAGTCTCCTGGGTGAAGCTGACCCCCTTGTCCAGGCAGTCCCGGATGCGGCCCAGAGCGGCCCGGCCCCCTTCCAGGGGGGTCAGCCCTCTGTCGGCGGTCAGCCGGTCCACGTCGATGACAGTGCCCAGGTCCGTGGTCTGGGTCCGGAGCACGCCGGTGAGACTGCTCTTCCCCGTGCCGTTAATCCCGCCGACGATGGTATAGGTCTTCATAGGTGTCGCCTCCCGTCAGGGGGTCAAAACTGCTTCCGCAGCTTGGGGTCCAGCAGGTCCCGCATCCCGTCGCCGATGAAGTTGGCGCCGATGGCCATGGTGAAGATGGCCAGGCCCGGGAAGCCGGAGACCCAGAACTTGTTGAAGTAGTCCACGCCCTCGGAGACCATCATGCCCCACTCCGGGGTGGGAGGGGCGGAGCCCAGGCCCAGGAAGGACAGGGTGGAGAACATGAGGATCTGGTTGCCCAGGTCCGTGGTGGCCATGATGAGCACCGAGCTGATGGAGTTGGGGATGACCTCCTTCAGGAGGATCCGCAGCTTCGAGGCCCCCAGGGCCTCCGAGGCGGTGACGTACTCGTTTTCCTTCACGCTCAAAACCACGCTGCGCATGAGGCGGGCGTAGGTGGGCCAGGCCACGATGACCAGGGCGAACATGGTGTTGAACAGGTTGGAGCCCAGCACCGCGTTGATGATCATGGCCAGGATCAGGGAGGGGAAGGAGAGGATCATCTCGGAAAACCGCATCATGATGTTGTCCGCCTTGCCCCCCACGTAGCCGGCAATGGCCCCGTAGAAGGTGCCCAGGGCCCCGGCGATGACCACCGTCAGGCACCCGGCCAGCAGGGAGTACCGCCCGCCGTAGATCACCCGGCTGAAGATATCCCGGCCGAAGTTGTCGGTGCCGAAGATGTGGGAAGCGCTGGGGGGCTGGAGGCGGATGGTCAGGTCCTGGACGATGGGATCGTAAGGGGCGATCACCGGGGCCAGGATGGCGGCGAAAATCCAGAACAGGCAGATGATGACGCCTGCCGTAAACAGATAGTTGGACCGGAACAGTCTCTTGATCGCTTTCTTCATCAGCCGTACCTCACTCTCGGGTCAATGACGCCATAGAGGATGTCTACGACTGTGTTGATGACCATGTAGTTCAGGGCGATGAGGAGGGCCACCCCGATGATGGCGGGGAAGTCCGCCGACATCACCGACTGGTAGGCGAACTGCCCCACCCCCGGCCAGTTGAAGATGGTCTCCACCAGCACCATGCCCCCCAGGAGGTTCCCCAGGCCCAGGCCGATGACGGTGAGGACAGGGATCAGGGCGTTGCCCAGGGCGTGGCGGACGATGAGCCGGCTCCGGGAGAGGCCCTTGGCCCGGGCGGTGCGGATGTAGTCCGTGGACATGACGTCCAGGAGGTTGGACCGGGTGGTGCGGGTGATCAGGCCCATGGTAAAGGCCGCCAGGACGCAGGAGGGCAAAATCAGGTGGCGGATGGCGTCCACCGTCTTGGGGAGGTCCCCCTCCAGCAGGGCGTCGATGACATAGAGCCCCGTGACGGTGACCGGCGGGGCAAAGCCCGTGCCCAGCCGGCCGGGGCCGGGCATGAGGTGGAGCTTGTAGTAGAAGAAGAACAGGACCAGCAGGGCCAGCCAGAAGCTGGGCACGCTGACGCCGGTGACCGAGATGGCCCGGACGATCTGGTCGATGACGCTGTTTCTCTTGATGGCGGAGATGATGCCGAAGAAGATCCCCAGCACCGAGGCGATGACGATGGACCACAGGGCCAGCTCGATGGTGGCCGGGAAGCACCGGCCCAGCTCGGCCAGCACCCCGTTGCCCGTGCGGATGGAGGTGCCCAGGTCCAACTGGAGGAGGTTGCGCATATAGTACAGGTACTGGGTGATCAGGGGCTTGTCCAGGCCGTAGCGCAGCTTATAGGCCGCCACGATCTCCGGGTCGCTGAGGGCCCGCTGGCTCAGGTTGGCGGTGACGGGGTCGCCGGGGATGAGCTTGGTGAGGATGAACACCAGGGTGGCCACGCCGATGAGCATGATCACCAGGTAGATCAGCCTCTTGCCGATAAATCGCAATCGTTCCATTCGCATTCTCTCCCTCTGGGGTTTTCGCTTTGACAGGCAGCTTCGTCAGCCCCCGCCCGGGGACGGCGGCTCACGAAGAGGCCCGTCGGGCCCCGGAGGACGGTTCGTCCTCCGGGACCCGTGCAGGCGGGTCTGAAAAGATGTTACTTGATGTTGATCAGGGTCAGGTCCAGGGCGTAGGGGTCGGAGATGGCCACGCCGTCCAGGCGGGTGTTGAAGCCAATGTGGGCGGGGGCCTGGGCGATGAACACGAAGGGGCCGTCCTCATACATCATGTCCTGAATCTCCTCCAGCACGGCGATGCGGGCGTCGTTGTCGGTGGCGTTCATGGCCTCGGCGTACTTGGCGTTGAGCTCGGGGTTCATCTCGGCGGTCCAGGCGGCGCGCAGGCCCACGGTCTCGCCGGGGAGGAACTCAAGCTGGACGTTGGGGTCGTTGTAGTCGGTGCCCCAGTACATGACGGTCAGGGGGATGGTGCCCTCCCGGTAGGCGTCGCCGTAACCGGCGGCCCAGGCCTGGGACACGATGTTCACGTTGATGCCGATCTGGGCCAGGTCCTCCTTGACCTTCTGGGCCAGGTCGGTGAGGGCCACGCCCTCCATGTCCAGGTCGCAGACGGTGAGGTCCACGTCCAGGCCGTCGGCGTAGCCGGCGTCGGCCAGGAGCTGCTTGGCGGCCTCGATATCCTGATAGCTGGTCTCACGGACGCCCTTGCTGCCCATGAAGCCGTCCTGGATGACGGAGTAAGGGGTCACGCAGCCTTCGCCCACGATGGTCTGGATGCCGGCGTAGTCCAGGGCCAGACGGATGGCCTGCTGGACGTCGGGGTTGGCCACGGGGCCGCCGATGGACTCGTCCATGTTCATCATGACGAAGCCCACGGTCTTGGTGGGGGCGTTGATGAGCTCCACGTTCTCGGCGCTCTGGAGCTCAGCCATGGTGTCGTCGGTCATGTTCATGGCCACGTCGATGTCGCCGGTGGACAGGCCCATCATCTGGGTGTTGGAGTCGGGCTGGATCTTGATGATGTACTTATCCACGTTGGTGGCCTGCCGCCAGTAGTTGGGGTTGGCCTCCAGCACGATCTCGGAGTCCGGGATGTAGCTGGTCATGACGTACATGCCGGAGCCGGCGCTGGTGGTGTTCAGGTAATCGGAAGCGGTGTCGGCGGTGACGGCGTCCTCGGCGTCGGTGCCGCCGTGCTCCTTGACCACCTCGCTGTCCAGCACGGCCAGGGAGGAGTAGGTCAGCTTGGAGAGGATGGCGGAGTCGGGCTGGGTCAGGTGGAAGACCACGGTGAGGTCGTCGGGGGCCTCCATGCTCTCGATGGTGTCGCAGATGAAGGAGGGGTTGTCCTGCAGGTTCTTGCAGCGGTTGATGGAGAACATGACGTCAGCGGAGGTGACGGGGTTGCCGCTGGCGAAGGTGGCCTCCCGGAGCTTCACCGTCAGGGTCATGCCGTCCTCGGAGAACTCATAGCTCTCGGCCAGGGAGGGCTCGGCCTCGCCGTCGTTGCTGTTGAACTTGAACAGGTTCTCGTAGCAGGCGTTGACGATCATGGGGGGGTACTTTTCATAGACCCGGCCGGGGTCCAGGGTGCTGAAGCCGGAGCCCATGGCCACCACGACGGTTCTGTTGCCGCCGTCGGCGTCGGTGGTTTCGGTGGCTGCGGCGTCGGCGCCCTCGGCGGGCTCGGTGTCCGCGCTGCCGCCGCAGGCGGTCAGGCCCAGGGCCATGAGCGCGCACAGCAGAGCTGCCAGAAGTCTCTTTTTCATTGGTGTTTACCTCCTGTTTGAAATACAGTGATTATTGAGACGCCGCTTCCGCGGCGTTGTCTCCTGATTTGCCTTCCCCATCGTATAAGTGGCAGGCCACGAAATGCCCGGCCTCGATCTCCCGGAGAGGGGGCTCCTCCTGCCGGCACCGGTCCATGCACTTGGGGCACCGGGTGTGGAAGCGGCACCCCGCCGGGGGGTTGGAGGGGCTGGGGACCTCCCCCTCCAGATGGATGCGGGCGGTCTGGGCGTCCTGGTCCACCTGGGGGATGGCCGAGAGGAGGGCCTCGGTGTAGGGATGACAGCGCTTTTCATAGAGCTGGTCGTAGGCGGCGATCTCCACCATCTTCCCCAGATACATGACCCCCACCCGGTCGCTGACCTGGTAGACCACGTTGAGGTTGTGGGAGATGAAGAAGTAGGTCAGCCCCAGCTTTTCCTTCAGCTCCTGGAGGAGGTTGAGGACCTGGGCCTGGACGGACACGTCCAGGGCGGACACCGCCTCGTCGCAGATGATGAGCTTGGGCTCCAGGGCCAGGGCCCGGGCGATGCCGATGCGCTGCTTCTGGCCGCCGGAGAGCTCGTGGGGGTACCGGCTGAGGTGGTAGTCGTCCAGCCCCACCAGGGTGAGGAGCTCGTGGATGCGGGCGTCCACGTTTTGGGTCATGCCGTGGATCTCGAAGGGCTCCAGGAGGATCTGGCGGACGGTCCGCCGGGGGTTGAGGCAGGCGGAGGGGTCCTGGAAGATGATCTGGGCCTTTTTCCGCATCTCCTTCAGGGCCCGCCCCTTGAGCCGGGAGACGTCCTCCCCCTCCAGGGTGATGGTCCCCTCGGTGGGGTCCAGCAGCCGGATGAGCAGCCGCCCCAGGGTGGACTTGCCGCAGCCGGACTCCCCCACCACGCCGAAGGTCTCGCCTTTGAGAATGTCGAAGGTGATGCCGTCCACGGCCTTCACGGTGCCGGAGCGCCGGTTTTTGCCCTTGAAGTGCATCTTCACCCCGTCGGCCCGCAGGAGCACGTTGTTCTCGGTCATCACGCATCCTCCTTCCCGTCGCCGTAGAGCCAGCAGCGGACCTTCCGGGTCTCGGAGAGGTCGGTCATGGCCGGGGCCTGGGTCCTGCACTTCTCGGTGGCGTGGGGGCACCGGGGCCAGAAGGTGCAGCCCTGGATCCGCTCCGTGGGGTTGGGCACCATGCCCTGGATGGTGGCCAGGGGCTCCCGCTCCCGGGTGATCCGGGGGATGGCCTCCAGCAGCCCCACGGTGTAGGGGTGCTTGGGGTCCCGGAAGAGCTCCGCCACCGGGGCCTGCTCCACGATCCGCCCGGTGTACATGACGATGACCGTGTCGCACAGCTCGCTGACCACCCCCAGGTCGTGGGTGATGAAGAGGACCGCGGTGTTCATCTCCCGGTTCAGGTCCCGGATGAGGTCCAGGATCTGGGCCTGGATGGTCACGTCCAGGGCGGTGGTGGGCTCGTCGGCGATGAGGATGTTGGGCCGGCAGGCCAGGGCCATGGCGATCATCACCCGCTGGCGCATGCCGCCGGACATCTGGTGGGGATACTCCTGGGCCCGGGCCTGGGGATTGGCGATGCCCACGGCCTTCATCATCTCCACGGCCTCGGCCAGGGCCTCCCGCTTCCCCATGCCCCGGTGGAGCCGGAGGGATTCGGCGATCTGGTGGCCGCACCTGTGGATGGGGTTCAGGGAGGTCATGGGCTCCTGAAAGATCATGGAGATCTCGTTGCCCCGGATCTTCTCCAGGGCCCGCTCGGGCTCCTTCAGCAGGTCCTTCCCCCGGTAGAGGATCTCGCCCCCGGTGATCTTCCCGGGGGGATTGGGGATGAGGCCCATAACGGCCAGGGAGGAGACGCTCTTTCCCGAGCCGCTCTCCCCCACGATGCCCAGCTTTTCCCCGGCATGGAGGGTATAGCCCAGGCGGTTGATGGCCTGGACCCTTCCCTCCGCCGTATTGAATTCCACGCAGAGGTCTCTGACCTCCAGTACCGTATCGGACATGATCCTCGCGCCTTTCCCACTGTAGACAGTGGTGGTAGAATAAACTTTACCTGATAACGTACCACAGTTTGACCGAATTTTCAAGTCATTGCGTTGGAATTGGTGGAGGACGCACAAAAAACCGCCCCGTCCTCCCGGCCCGGTTATGGAATCGGCGGGGGCGAAAATCCCCTTGACGTTTTCCTTCCGCCGGGGTATGGTGAAACAAACCACCAACGAGAGGAGAATCCCCATGTCCCACGACCTCACCTTCCTGGGCGCCGCCCTGGTGGACTCCATTCTCCGGGGCCTGGACCCCACCCCCGTCTCCGCCACCGGCTACCGGGCCGAGAGCGGGACCCTCGCCGTGGGGGGCGAGGCGGTGAACGGGTCCATCACCGCCGCCCGGCTGGGGCTGCGGGCCAAGATCTTCTGCTCCCTGGGCCGGGACCTGGCCGGGGACCTCATCGCCGCCGCCCTGGACCGGGAGGGGGTGGATACCTCCGCCGTCCTCCGGGAGGACCGGCCCACCCCGGTCTCCACCCTCCTGGTCCGGGAAGACGGCACCCGCCGCTCCGTGACCACCGGGGCCCACCGGTACAACTTCCACCCGGAGCGGTACCCGGACCGGTTCTCCGGCAGCCGGGCCCTGGTGCTGGGCTCCCTCTTCCGGGCCCCCTTCAACGACCCCGAGGTGGTCCGGGGGGTGGTGACCTCCCCCGCCGTGGGGGACGCCCTCCTCCTGGCGGACACCAAGCTGCCCAACTTCCAGGCCCTCACCCTGGCGGACCTGAGGGAGAGCCTGCCCTATCTCGACTACATCTTCCCCAACGAGGACGAGGCCCTCTACTGCACCGGCCGGACCGACCCCGAGGGGGCGGCGGACGTGTTTTTGTCTTACGGGATCAAAAACGTCATCGTCAAGCTGGGGGCGAAGGGCTGCTTCTTCAAGAATTCCCGGGAGACCTACCGGCTGGACGCCTTTTCCGTTCCCACCGTGGACGCCACCGGGGCGGGGGACAGCTTCCTGGCGGGCTTCGCCGCGTCCCTCCTGACGGGGGCGGACCACCCCGCCGCCCTCCGCTTCGCCACCGCCTGCGGGGCCATCTGCACCACGGCCCTGGGGGCCACCGGGGCGGTGAAGGACCGGGGGCAGGTGGAGGCCTTTTTGGCAAGCCGCCCGGACCCCATCTGGGGATGAAAAAACAGCCATACCACAGGGCATTCCCCCATGGTATGGCTGTTGTCGTTCCGTCAGCCTCGCCAGCAGATGGCTTTGGCGATCCGCTGGGCCTCTTCCGCCCCCGCCAGGACCTTCACCAGCTCCAGGGCAAAGGGAATGGCCGCGCCCAGACCCTGGCCGGTGATGATCCTCCCGGCCACGGCCACAGGCTCCCCCGTCACCACCGCCCCGGCCATCTTGTCCTCAAAATTCGGGTGGCAGGTGGCGGGCTTGCCCTCCAGGAGCCCCAGCCCCGCCAGGACGCTGGGGGCGGCGCACACCGCCGCCACATACCGGTCCCGGGCGTAGGCCAGGCACTGGTCCCGGACCACGGCGCTCTCCCCCAGCCGGGTGGTGCCGGGCATCCCCCCGGGGAGGATCACCATGTCCCCGGCGGCGAAGTCCGCCTCCTCCGCCAGGGCGTCGGCCTCCAGCGTTACCCCGTGGGAGGAGGTGACGGTTTTCTTCCCGGTGATGGAAGCGGTGACCACATTGACCTTGGCCCGGCGGAGAAGGTCCACCGCCAGCAGGCCCTCGCACTCCTCAAAGCCGTCGGCCAGAAAGACGATGGCTGTCTTCATCGTTGTTTCGTCTCCTTTCCAAATATACATGGGGCTGTTGCAAAAGGGGAGAATCGCCCTCTCCGTCACGGCTTCGCCGTGCCACAGTTTCTGTGGTTGCTTCGCTTTCTCTTATCAAACTGTCCCCCGGACAGTTTGACTCCCGGAGGGAGAGGCAAGATTTAGTACCTTGTCTGCGAAGTTGCACTAAACTCTTGGCTCTCCCTCTGGGAGAGCTGGCATTCGCGAAGCGAATGACTGAGAGGGCGTCCTTTTGCAACGGCCCCGTTTTGTCTGTCTGTCTGTCAGTACATCAGCTCAGCATCCGCCCCCGCCTGGCCCACCACCGCGCTGTCAAAGCTGCTGGCGGCCTGCTCGGGCTCGGCGCTGGTGTCCGCCGGCAGGCCGGCGTCGGGGGTGCCCCCCACCATGGTCTCGTAGAAGGTGGCGGTGGCGCTGACGTTGATCTCCGTGCTCCCCTCCCGGTTTCCCGTGCTGCAGGAAATATCCCCGATGAGGCACCGGTAGGGGCTGATGGCCAGCTCCGACAGGATGGCCTTCATGGTGCCGTAGTCCGGGGCGGTGAACTGGAGGGTGAAGTCCCGGCGGATCTGATCCCCCTCCCGGGTCACGTCGGCGAAGGTGACGGCGTACTTGGTGGCGGCGCCCAGGGCGTCGTTGAGAAGGGCCAGCTCGGCCTTGCTGTTGTTGTAGCTGGCCATCATGCTGACGGTCTCCCCGTTTTTCAGCCGCTGGAGCTCATCCTGCATCTTGGTCATCCGGGCGATCTGGAGCTCCACCGCGTCCACCTCGGTCTGGAGGGAATCCCGCTCCGAATGGGCGGTGGTCAGGGCCGTGCGCACGGGCTGGTCCACGAACCGGTAGTAGACCAGGCAGATGAGCGCCACGGCCAGAAAGACCAGGAGGATCCGCTCGGCGCGGCTGAAATCCCGGCTTAATATCTTCATGGCGTAACCCCCTCCTCCGCTGCTGTGCTCTTGAGATAGACCACGATCTGGCCGGTGACCTGCCCCCAGGGGATCTGGCTCTGATCCTGCCGGGGATCGTTGGTGGCGGCGGTGGTCACGGTGCAGAAGTCCACCAGGGGGTCCTCATTGAGCTGCTGGGCCAGGAGGTTGATCTCCTGGAGGTTGGCCCGGGAGATGTCCAGGGTGAGGACGTTGCCGGTAACGGACCAACTGCTCAGGGCCGCCTGGGGCAGGACCACCCGCTGGATGAGGTCCAGGACCTCCACCCGGTCGGTCCGGGCCATCTCCTCGTCGGTCATGCCGGAATAGGTGTAGTGGGCGTACTCGTCGGTCATCTCGCCGAAGGAGGCCAGCTTGGCGTAGTCGGCGTCCAACTGGCTCTGGACCGCAGCCACCTCCCCCTGGGCCCGGGAGACGGCGATGAGCCGGTCCACCACCAGGAACTTGCTCAGGAGGATGGCCGCCACCACGATGAGGATGATGGCGGGCAGGGCGATCTTCACCTTGATGGGCTTCTCGCTGCCGGCGGCGGCCAGGTTGATAGACCGCTTGGTGGGAAGGCTCCGGGCGCTGACCTGCCTGCCCTTGCCCTTTCGGACCTTGGCCGCAGACGGGCCTCCGCCCCCTCCCTTGGCCCCGATGGGGCTGGTCAGTCGTTCTTTCAGGGTCACGATTCCTCCACCTCCGTCACTCCAGGGTAATGCCCACGGCCTGGACCAGGGCGTAGCAGTTCTCCAGGGTCTCCCCCCGGGGCACCAGCTCCTCGGCCTGGTGGATCCGCAGGTCCAGGGTCTCGGCGATGGCCTCCCGGAGGGGGGCGATGGCCGCGCCGCCGCCGCAGAGCCAGATATCGCCAAGCTGACTGTCCGGGTTGCTGAACCGGTAGAAGTTCATGGCCCGCATAAGCTCCACGGCGATGTTGCCGTAGGCGCTCCGGCAGGCCTCGCTCTCCTGGCAGCCGTTGTAATCGGTGAGCAGATAGGTGTGGGCCAGGTGGACGTCCACGCTGTAGGCGTCGGCGATGACCTCGTCCAGGCCGGACAGGCCGATCTCCAGGTTCCGGGTGACCATGTGCTGCTCTCCCCGGAACATATACATCCGGATGGCCTGGTAGCCCAGGTCCAGGACGCAGTACCCCCCGGTCCCCCGGCCCTGGCTCTCCAGCCGGCGGATCAGGGAAATGTAGCAGCTCACCGTGGGGGCCGCCCGGACCATTTTCAGCCCCGCCTTCCGGAGCATCTCCCGGTACTCGGTCATCATGGCGATGGGGGCGGCCACCGCCAGGAGCTCCATGCCCCCGGCGGGCAGGTCCGGGTCCTCCTCGGCCTCCTCGTCCTCCTCCCCCGCGACGGGGGCGCTTTTCAGCTCCTCGGGGGTGGAGATCATAGCGTAATCATAGACGTAGTCCTTGAGCTCCTCGGTGATGTAGTCCCGGAACTCGAAGGGCAGGTTGTAGACCAGCTGGTCTGTGGTCATCCGGGGCATGGTCACGCTGCGGACGTACACCATCTCGTTGGGCAGCACCACCGCCGCGTCCCGGGCCCGGATGCCCTCCGCCTTGAGGGTGTTCCGGATGAGCTCCCCCATGGTCTCCGTGGAGACCACCCGGTACTCCCGCACCAGGTTGCCGGGGATGGGGACGGCGACGGTCCTCTTCACCTCGCCCCCGGACACCAGGGCCAGCTTCAGGCTCTCGGAGCCGATGTCCACGCCCAATATCGTTTTCGCCATAAGATCAACCTCGATTCGTGCAGTCCCCGCGGGGAATGGGTATCGTTATAACCCCAACAGGCCCAGGTACCATCCGACCAGGCCATCCCCCCACAGGAGCATGAGGGCGGTGGCCGCGGCGATGGCGGGGCCGAAGGGGATGAGCTTGTTGTCGGTGCCCAGGGCCTTCCGCAGCCCCTGGAACAGCAGCCCCAGCACGCAGGCCAGCACCAGGGCGAAGAGGGAGGCCGCCGGCCCCAGGTAGAGGCCCACGACGGCGAAGAGCTTGATGTCCCCGCCTCCCAGGCTCTCCCGGCCCAGGAGGGCGTCCATGGCCAGGGAGACCAGCAGGATGCCCCCGCCGAAGCCCACCGCCGACAGCAGGTGGATCACGATCTCCCGGCCGGACAGCCCCGCGAAGGGCAGGGCGGCCAGCCAGACCCCGGCGGAGATCAGGAGGCAGCCGTCGGGGATGATGTAGGATTCCAGGTCCACCAGAGACAGGCAGAACAGGCAGCAGAGAAACAGCCAGTTCCGCAGGCCCAGGACCGTCAGATCGAACCGCAGCAGACAGGCCACGGTGACCGCCGCGAAAAAGACCTCGGTGATGGGATACCGGGGGGAGATCCTCTCTCCGCAGTGGCGGCACTTCCCCCGGAGGAGGAGCCAGCTCAGCACCGGCACCAGGTCCGGGACCCCCAGGGTGTGGCCGCAGGCGGGGCACCGGCTCCGGCCCTTCCAGAAGGGCTCCTCATGGGCGATGCGCCAGGCGGCGCAGTTGAGGAAGGAGCCCAGCACCGCCCCCAGCACCGCCGCCACGCAGCAGCAGTAGAGCAGGATGCCCCGGGACGCGAATATGGTCATGGATCCTTCCCTCCTTCTGGGGGAAGCCCGGTCAGTTCATTCCGTAGCTGTCCCCCGTCCAGCCGTCGTCGGCCCGCCAGGCGGCGCAGTGGTCCTCATCGGCGAAGGAGAAGTAGCAGATCTCCCCCGCCTTGCCCCCCGCGTCGGCCCAGGCCCCGTCCTGTCCGGCCACGCCGTAAAAGGCCACGATGCCCTTGCCCTCATAGCCCTTGGTGGTGGCCGTCCCCCGCTTGAAGGGGACTTCCTCGTCGGTGCGCTGGGCCTTCCGGGTCTTGCCGTTGAGGGTGAAGGTCAGGACGGCGGGGGCGGGGTCGCCGTTCTTGGCGGCGGTCCGCAGGCCCTCCCGGAGCTGGTCCAGGACGTAGCCGGCGTTGAGCCGGGTGCACTGCTTTTTGTCCGAGCCGTGCATCCCGCAGACCAGGTCGTAGGGCATCTGGCCGTCCAGCAGGCCCTCTCCCTTGTTTTCCACCAGGTAGACCTTCCCCCCGGAGGGGCACAGGTCCTCCCAGCCGTTCATGGCCGCGGCCACCGCCTCCACGGCGCTGACGTTGGTCTGGGTAAAGTCCCCGGAGAGGTAGTCCTGGGCCAGCCGCCGCCGGGCGGTGTCCAGCCCCGCGGCGCAGGCCAGCCGGGCGGACCGGTCCCGGTAATACTTCACCGTGGGGATGGAGACCACCACGGACATGACGATGACCAGCACCAGCAGGATCGCGGTGATCCGGCTGACGCCCCGGGAACGCATCCACTTGTGGGTCCGGCTGTGGTCCATGGGTCTCCCCCGTTCTTCGGTCTGGGCAGCAGATACTAATACAAAGGTATCTTATCATTTTGTCGGAATAAAATCAAGTGTCCCACACACAGGATCCCGGGGTTCGGGGGACCGGCGACCCGGCGTCACAGGGGGGCCTCGGCGGCGCGGCAGCAGACCCTTCCCCCCTCCCCGGTGTGGAAGAGGTAGCGCACCCTGTCCTCCTCCTCCAGCCAGGCCTCCCGGAGGACCGCCCGGGTGAGGCCGGGGACCTCGAAGGGGATGGGCCCCGGCGCCGTGAGCTCCGCCATCTGGGCCTCCCGGAACCGGGCCAGGGGGGTGTCCCCCGGGGGCGGAGGGCTTGTCCGGGCCGCCCGGGCCGCCACCACGGCGTTGAAGGCCGCGCAGAACCCCGCCCGGAGCTCCCGGTCCCCCAGCTTCCGCCCGCAGTCCAGGCACTGCCAGCGGGGCCGGGACGCCCCGGCGGGGCAGCACCGCTGGAGCCGCCGGCCGCAGCGGGCGCAGAAGAACCGGGAGTAAAAGGGGGAGGTGCTCCCGCCCCCCATCCCCCGAAAGCCGTGGGCCGCCCGGAAGGCCCGCCGCCGGGCGGTCTCCTCCTGGACGGCCTCCCAGAGCTCCGGGGGAATGATGGCCGGGTGGTTCTCCGCGATGTAGTACTGGGTGAGCTGGCCGGTGTTGCGGAGGTGCTGCCGGGTGAGGTAGTTGGCGGTGAAGGTCTTCTGCATGAGCAGGGCCCCCTTGTACTTTTCGTTCTGCAGCAGCCGGCTCAGGGTGGTGGCGCACCACTTCACCTCCCCCTTCACCCCGGGGATCCCGTCCCGGTTGAGCTCCCCGGCGATGCCCGACAGGGAGGCCCCCTCCAGATACCGCCGGTAGACCCGCCGGACCACCGCCGCCTGGTCCTCGTTGATGACCAGCTCCCCGTCGGGCCCCTTGTCATAGCCCAGGAGGACGGTGGTGTTGAGATGGGGGATGCCCTGGCGGAACCGGGACCGGATGCCCCAGGCGGTGTTCTCGCTGATGCTCCGGGACTCCTCCTGGGCAAAGCAGCTAAAGAGGGTGAGCAGGAGCTCCCCGGAGCTCTCCAGGGTGTTGATCCCCTCTTTCTCAAAGCAGACCCCCACGCCGATCTCCTTCAGCCGCCGGGTGAAGCTCAGGGAGTCCTGGGTGTTCCGGGCGAACCGGGAGATGGACTTGGTGACGATCAGGTCGATCTCCCCGGCCTCGCAGGCGGCGATCATGGCCTGAAAGCCCGGGCGGCGGCGGACGCTGGTGCCGGAGATCCCCTCGTCGCTGTAGATGGCCGCCAGCTCATACCGCCCGTTCTCCCGGATGAGGTTGGTGAAGTACTCGATCTGGTTCTCAAAGCTCCCCAACTGCCGCTCCTCGTCGGTGGAGACCCGGCAGTAGGCCGCCACCCGCAGCCGCTTCTTCTCCGCCCCGGTCTTGGCCCGGACCTCCTCGGCGGGGATGGTGATCACCTTCTTCTCCTTCTTATCCACGGCGGGCCTCCTCCCTCCGGGGGGCCATGCTCCGGCGGGCGGTGGTGCCGGGGAGCCGGCCCAGGAGGATGCGCCGGGCCTCCTCGTGGGCCGGCCCGTCCATGCCCACGGTGTACAGCCAGGCCTTGAAGGCGTATTTCTGGTTCCGCACCCGGGGGGTGAAGGGCTTGACCCACTTCTGGTTCCGGGCGGTGTCCCAGATGCAGGCCGCCAGCTGCCGGTGGACGGCGTCCTCCTCCCGGCGGCACTCCAGGAACCCCGTCAGGGCCACCCGCTCCCGGTCCAGCGCCACCCCCCGGAGCTCCTCCTCCCGCCCCCAGAGGGCCCGGAGAAGCTCCACGGCGGTCTCCGGGGGGTGGGCGGCCAGGCTCCGCATCAGGGAGGGGGCCACGAAAAAGGCCCCCTTGGCGGCCAGGGCCTTGTTCAGCAGGACCTGCCGGGCCGACAGGATGGCCAGCAGGTTCCGCAGGCTCCCTCCGTCCCACCCCGCCATGGGGCAGAGGATGGTCTCCGGAGGCAGAGGGTCCGGGGCCCAGGGCCAGTCGCACAGCCCCAGGCCCGCCAGGAGGGGAAAGACCCGCGCCCCCTCCTCCCCGGCGGTGAGGCGGCCGTCCCGCAGGAGGGCGAAGCCCCCCACGGTGACGGGAAAGCCCGGCGGCCCTCCCTCCCGCGCTGTCTCTCCGGTCTCCCGCTCCAGGATACGCAGGATGGTCTCCCGGTCGCTGCTGATACATCTGGTCTCCATAGAGAGTCCCCCTTTCAGGATTGATGCCTCCATTGTACCGCCGGACGGGACGTATGCCGGGCTGTTCGCAGAAAATTCACACTCCCGACAAAAAATATTTCACTTTTTTTCAAGATTTCTTTAAGATTTTCCCCCCATAATAGCAGCATCCAAAGCAAAGAACCCTCACCTCTTCGGAAGAAAGGATGTGAGCCCCATGTATTTCGACGATTACCGCTTCCACCGCGGGCCCAGCGTGGACGACGACCCCACCCAGGACGGTCCCGCAGGGGCGTCTCCGGCCTCTGCCCAGGGCGGGCAGGCAAGCCAACCCGGCGGCTCCCCCCGGATGAACCTCAACGGCCAGACCGTCCCCGGCCAGGAGGCCCGTTCCTCCCGGACCACGGACCCCTCCAGCCAGTACCGCCCCGCCGGGGACTGGGGCAGGGCCCGCCGGCAGCAGGCCCCTTCCGGCTTCCGCCGCCCGGCCCAGGCCCAGGCCGCTCCCCGGAAGAAAACAAACCCCTGGGGCCGGCGGATCGCAGGTCTGGTCCTCTGCGGCCTCCTCTTCGGCGGCGTGGCGGGGCTGACCTTCCACGGCACCACCTCCCTCCTGGCCGCGGGCGCCTCGGAGGAGAGCGCCATCGCCGCCACCCAGCTCTCCGCCGCCACCGCAGGGAGCCTGGACGTGTCCGACATCGCGGCGGGGACCCTGCCCTCGGTGGTGTCCATCACCAACAAGTCCGTCACCCAGGTCAACGACTGGTTCTCCTTCTTCTACGGCGGCGCGGGCCGCACCCAGGAGAGCGTCAGCGTGGGCTCCGGGGTCCTCATCCAGCAGACCGGGGACGCCCTGTACATCGTCACCAACTACCACGTGGTCAGCGGGGCCACCACCCTCTCCGCCACCTTCGCCGACGACCAGACCTATGAGGCCCAGCTCGTGGGCGGGGACGAGGCCAACGACATCGCCGTCATCCGGGTGCCCCTGTCCTCGGTGTCCGCCTCCACCCTCTCCGCCATCCAGGTGGCCGCCGTGGGAGACTCCGGGGACCTGAAGGTGGGCCAGCAGGTGGTGGCCATCGGCAACGCCCTGGGCTACGGCCAGTCGGTGACCACCGGCGTGGTCAGCGCCCTGGAGCGGAGCCTCACCAACGACGCCGGCCAGACCGGCACCTACATCCAGACCGACGCCGCCATCAACCCCGGCAACAGCGGCGGGGCCCTGGTGAACATGGACGGCCAGGTGGTGGGCATCAACACCGCCAAGCTGGCCTCCACCGAGGTGGAGGGCATGGGCTACGCCATCCCCATGGCCCGGGTGGCCGAGATCGTCAGCGGCATCATCCGCAGCAGCTCGGCTGTATAACCTCTCTTTGATATCCCCTCTCTCTTCTCTCTCTTTTCTCTCTTCTCTTTGCATCCATCTTTTTTACCCCTCTCATTTCTCTTCTCTGAGACACAGCGCCGGCTGGGACGATCCCAGCCGGCGCTGTGCGTTGTTGTATTCTTTTGGAGGCTCAGCGGATGACCATGCCCACCTTCCGCTCGTTCCAGATCTTCTCGAAGGTGGCCTTGTTCTCCCAGTACTGGTAGACCTGGCCCCGGTTGTAGTAGTTGTAGGGGTCGGAGATGAGATACCCCTTCACCGGGTCGTAGCCGTAGATCAGCACGGCGTGGTTGTTGCTCACCAGCCACTGGGTCCGGCCCTCGATGTTATAGGCCCGGTACTGGGGGGCGTTCCACCACAGGGTGAGGTAGCCCACCACCAGGTTCCCCGCCAGCAGCTCCCGCTGGAGGTCGGTGACCGAGGCCCCCCGGAAGTCGGCGCAGGGGGTCTGGCCCCCGCAGAAGCCGTTGCAGTACTCCGCCAGCTTGGCGGGGTAGATGGTGGTCCGGGTGCGCTTGGTCCTGTCGGGGACGTAGGGGGAGCCCACGAAGCCCTTCTCCGGGTCGGACCGGGACCGGGGGAGGTTGTCCAGGAAGTACCGCAGGGTGACATTCTTGGCAAAGCCCTTGGTCTGGAGCCCCGGCAGGGCGGCCACGGCCTCGCAGCCCACCCAGGCGTAGATGTTGTCGATCTGGCTCATATAGGGCACGTAGGGGGTGGCGTAGGAGAGGGTCTCCCAGGTCAGGGACCCGTCCGCCCGGGCGGTGTAGGCCCCCAGGGTGCGGCTCACCGCCAGCCTGCCGTTCCGGTCGGCGTAGAACAGCCCCTTCTTCCACTGGTGGAACCCAGGGGTGAAGGTCATGGACTGGTAGTCCAGCCCCACCCAGGTCTCGCTGCCCATGGGGGTGTGGGCCACGGCGGCCTCCAGGATGGCGGTCCCCGCCCAGTGCCCGGGCCCCACGTCGGGGAAGAGGCCCAGGGTCAGGAGCTTCCCGGCCTGGTCGGCGTCCCCCGTCCGTCCCGCAGCCCGGTTGAGCATGGTGACGGCCTGGGCCCGGGTGAGGCCCTGGTCGGGCCGGAAGGTGCCGTCGGGGAACCCCGTCACCCACCCCAGAGCCGCCGCCGCCCCGATGGCGTCATAGGCGGGATGGGAGGGGGGCACATCGGAGAACCGGGCGGTCCCCGCCGCCTCGGGGTGGAGGCGGACCAGCAGGGCGGTGAAGTCCCCCCGGGTCATCCTGCCGTTGGGGCGGAAGGTCCCCCCGGCGTCCACCAGCCCCCAGGCCGCCAGGTCCCTCACCGCCTGGGTGTACCACTGGCCGGCGGGCACGTCGGTGAAGTCGGAGGCCCCCTTCCCCCCGGCGGGGTCGGCCAGGAGCCGGTCCACCATCTGGGCGGCCTGGGCCCGGGTGAGCATCTCATTGGGCCGGAAGGTCCCGTCGGGGAAGCCCTGGACGTACACCGGGTGGCCGGCGGTGAGGGCGGGGGGCGTGTCGGCGGGCGCCGCCGGGGCGGGAGGCTCGGGCGCTTCCTCCCCGGCTCCTTCGGCGGGGGCTTCCCCCTCCTCTTGGACGGGGGGTTCCGTCTCCGCCTGGGCGGAGGGCTCCGCCGGGGAGACCACGGCTCCCTCGGGGAGGGTCTCCGCCGGTTCCGGGGACGCCTCGGGGGCTTCGGAAACCTGAACGGCCTCCGCCGGTTCGGACAGGTCCGGGCCGGCCGCCGCCGCGGGCAGGGCCAGCAGGCTCAGGACCAGGGAGGCGGACAGGCCCAGGGCCAGAAGGGTTCTCACAAGTCGCATGGGGGACAACTCCTTATCTTCGGTGGGGGTATTTTACCACCGGAGACAAAAGATGGCAAGTCTTGGCGAAAGGGGCTTGACACCGTTGTTTCACAGTGATATGATTTTGATATCAAAAAGAACAAGGAGGGGTTATCCGTGAACGAGATCGTCCTCACCAACAAAAAGAACGGCATGGCCGTTCTCATCCTCACCATCGTCCTGTACGTCGCCGTCTGCCTGGGCTGTGTCTTCGGCCTTGCCTGGGGCGGGGGCCTGGGCGGGCCCCTGGTCGTCCTCTGCCTGGCCTGGATCTGCCTGGGTTGGCTCCTGCTGCTGGGGCTGAAGGTCCTGGGGCCCCAGGAGGCCCTGGTCCTCACCCTCTTCGGCAAGTACACCGGCACCCTGAAGGGGGCGGGCTTCTACTTCGTCAATCCCTTCTCCGTGGCGGTGAACCCCGCCGCCAAGACCAAGCTCAGCCAGAGCGGGGACGTGGACGGGGAGAAGTCCTCCAAGCTCTCCGCCCTCCTCACCGCCTCGGGCACCGCCGCCGCCATGAAGGAGGCCGGGGGGAAGAAGCTGTCCTTAAAGCTCATGACCCTGAACAACAACCGGCAGAAGATCAACGACTGCCTGGGCAACCCCGTGGAGATCGGCATCGCCGTGACCTGGCGGGTGGTGGACACCGCCAAGGCGGTCTTTGACGTGGACAACTACAAGGAGTTCCTCTCCCTCCAGTGCGACGCCGCCCTGCGGAACATCGTCCGCCTCTACCCCTACGACGTGGCCCCCGGGGTGGACACCACCGGCGACGGGGTGGCCGACGAGGGCTCCCTCCGGGGCTCCAGCGAGGTGGTGGCCATCCGCATCCGGGAGGAGATCCAGGGCAAGGTGGCCCAGGCGGGGCTGGAGATCGTGGAGGCGAGGATCACCTACCTGGCCTACGCCTCGGAGATCGCCGCCGTCATGCTCCAGCGCCAGCAGGCCAGCGCCATCGTGGACGCCCGGAAGATGATCGTGGAGGGGGCCGTGGGCACGGTGGAAATGGCCCTGGAGCGGCTGAACCGGAGCGGCATGGTGGACCTGGACGACGAGCGGAAGGCCGCCATGGTGTCCAACCTCCTGGTGGTCCTCTGCGGCAGCCACGACGCCCAGCCGGTGGTCAACACCGGCAGCCTGTACTGAGACCGCCATGAACTGGTTCTGGTGGTTCCTGCTGGGCATGACCCTGCTGATCCCCGCCGTCCTGCTGCTGTTCTGGCTGCTGTGGTACCGGCTGGGCCGCATCCCCCGGTACGGCGGCTCCGTGGGCTACCGCACGGCCCGGAGCCGGAGCTCCCCCGCCGCCTGGGTCTATGCCCACCGGTATTTCGGCCGGGTGTCGGGTCCTCTGGGCCTGGGGCTGCTGGCGGCCACCGTCGTGGTCATGGTTCTCTGCTTCGGCGGGGATACGGACACGGTGGGCTTTCGGGCCACCGTCCTCAGCCTGGTCCAGTGCGGGGTCCTGCTGGTCCCCATGATCGCCACGGAGGCAGCCCTGGGGCGTCTCTTCGGAAGCGGGTGAAGGCTTATGGCAAACGACAACAAAAAAAAGCAGATCCCCCTGCGGCTCTCCCCCAAGCTCTACGCCGCCATCGCCGCCTGGGCGGAGGACGACTTCCGCTCGGTGAACGGCCAGATCGAATATCTGCTGACGGAGTGCGTCCGCCAGCGGAAGAAGAACGGGAAGTATGTCTCCGACGAGATCGACGTGCCGCCGGAATTTGACATCGAATAGCGAAAGGAGCGCAAATCATGTTACTGACCAACACCGAACACATCCCCGGCAAAGAGTTCCAGGTCCTGGGCCTGGTCCGGGGGAGCACCATCCAGACCAAGCACATCGGCAAGGACATCGGCTCCAGCTTCAAGACCCTGGTGGGGGGCGAGCTGAAGGCCTACACCGAGATGATGGACCAGGCCCGGGACCTGGCCACCCAGCGGATGTGCGACGAGGCCGCCCGTCTGGGGGCCGACGCCGTGGTGAACATCCGCTACGCCACCTCCGCCATCATGCAGGGGGCCGCGGAGGTCATGGCTTACGGGACGGCTGTGAAAATCCTCTGAGGCTTTTATACTATTTCTTGATAAAAACATTTCATATGTTTTTATTCCCATGGGCTATGCCCATGGCCGCCGCACGGATGTGCGGCGAAGAAAGCCGTTCA
>CACZKM010000024.1 GCA_902781745.1 Oscillospiraceae bacterium | reverse complement strand
GTTTGAGACTGCATGAGACGGTATGACGCGCTTGCGCGGCATGAGCGTGCGCAGCACGCGGATTCCCAAATTAAAGCTTTTAATTTGGGAATAGTATGAGACGAAAGAGGGAGCCCTATGATTCTGACCGGACATGAAGATTTGCGGGTAGTGAAAACCATCGAAAGCATCAAGTCTGCCTTTGAAGCAATGATCTGTGAGAAGGACTACGAAAAGATCACCGTCAAGGAGCTGTGCGACCGGGCGCGGATCAACAAAAAGACCTTTTACCATTACTATGAGGACCTGAACGCCCTGCTCTCGGAGATGCAGGGGGAGCTGTCCGCGGGGTTTATCGACAGAGTGAAGGACTTTGCGCTGCCGGAGGAATTGGACAAGGTCAACCGGGAATTTTTCCTCTACGCGGCGGAGCAGGGGCTCGCCTATGAAAAGATCACCTGCGGCGGGACCTACCACGAGATCCGGGATCAGATGACGGATCAGGTCAATGCCGCCGGGTGGAGCCGGTCGGAACAGTATCAGCGCCTACCTGCCTTTGAAAAGAAGCTCCTGATGGAGTTTGTCAACAACGCGGTCCTGTCCGCCTATCGCCAATGGGTGGAGGACGGCAAGGAGCTGCCCATGGAGCAGGTCATCGACCTGACCAATCGGATCGTCCTTGGGGGCGTGAACGGATTTTTCAGGCAATGAGGTGAGCACCGAAAAAATAATACGGACCCGGCATAAAAAAGAGACTTGCACGCGCAAGTCTCTTTTTTGATCAGGTCAGCCCGCCAGATAAAACAGCAGCGTCCCGGCGGTATACAGCACGATCATCCCACCCAGGATGAGCCCCTGCTTCAGCCGGTGCTCCGTCAGCAGGCCCACGAACTCCCGGACGGCGGCGTTGGGCCAGAAGTACCACTTGGTCCTGGCCCCCATGCCCATGGCGTTGAGCTTCACCCGCCGGGCCATGAGGCCGCTGCGGAAGACGTGGTAGTTGGTGGTGGCGAAGGCCACCTTGCGGGGCGGTTCCCGCTCCTCCATCTTCCCCTTGGAGAACTTCATGTTCTCAAAGGTGCTGGTGGACCGGTCCTCCCGGAGGATGTGTTCCTCGGGCACCCCGCGGTCCAGGAGGTAGTCCGCCATGGCGGCGCACTCCGAGGTGACCTCGTTGGGCCCCTGGCCCCCGGAGGGCACCAGGATGGGGGCTTTGCCGGTGTCCGCGATCTGGGCCCGGTAGAAGGCCAGGGCCCGTTCGATCCGCCCCGCCAGCAGGGGAGTGGGGGCGCCGTCCTTCCGCAGGCCGCAGCCCAGGATGAGGACGTAGTTCTGGTCCCGGGTGGGCTCGTACCGGGTCACGATGACATTGGAGAGGATGGCGCCGATGAGCATACACTCAAAGTAAAGGTACAGGGCGGCGAAGAGGTTGAACAGCAGGTCGTGGATCATCACCTCCACCAGGGACCCCGAGGCCGCCGCGTCCCCGAAGAAGAGCAGGGCCAGCCCTCCCACCAGCAGGAAGGACAGCAGGATGCCCAGCACATTCACCAGCCGCTTCCCCTCATGGCGGATCAGGGAGAGGTTGGACACGCACAGGGCCACGGAGTAGAGCAGGATGAAGGGGGCGGAGAGGAGCATAAAGCGCTTGGCGGAGTCCAGCAGGGTGGCCAGCATGGTGGCGATCCCCGCTGCGGCGGAGATCTCCGCCCCCGGAACATCCCCATCAGGTAGAACTGGGTGATGAGGGCGGCCAGGAGATAGAGGGCAAAGCCGATGTAATACAGGGTGTTGTAGGAGTAGGGATTATACCGGAGCTGCCCCAGAAAGGCCCGGAGCAGGAGGACGATGTCCAGGGCAAGGTAGACGGCAATCAGGGCGGACACCGCCTGGAGGGAGGGCTCCGGCCGGGTGAGAAGGACCGCCAGGGCCGCCGCGAAGAGGACGGAGAGCACGGCGATGCTCCACACCTTGGGCTTTTTGGACGGCGTCTGGGCCCGGTCCAGCAGGGATCTGAACATGGCCGTCTCCTTTTACCGCTCCGACGCCTTGTCCAGCTTTTCCAGCAGGGTCAGGGCCAGAAGCTGGTCCTGGGTGGGGAGCCGGTCAAAGAGCCGGGCCGCCCGGAGGGCCAGGTCCGAGAGGGGCGCGCCGGTTGCCGGCGCTGCCGGAGCGGGCGCTTCCTTCCGGGCGGGGGCCGGTGGTGCCGGAGCCTCCGCCGCCTTCTTCCGGGGCACCGGCCGGCCCAGGGGCCTGGTGGTCCGCCGGGGAGGGGGGGACTTCCGGGGCGCCGGGACCGCATCGTCCATCAGTTGGAGGATCAGACTGTCCAGCCCGCCGTCGGACAGGTCGGGGGCCTCCGCCTCCAGATCGGCCTCCAGGGGAGGGCGGGACGGCGCGGCAGGGGCCTGCTGGGGGGGCGGGGCGTCCCCATCGGCCTGCCGGTCCAGCTCCTGGAAATACCGCAGGGACGCCAGGTCCAGGTCGTCCTGGGTGGAGCCGCTGCCGAAGCCTTCAAATACATCATCCATGGTTGCATCCTCCTGTGTCGTAGTCTTTCGATCCCATGGTACCACAGTTTGCCGCCGTTGTCACGGGATTTGTCGGACCGCCCACCTGCCGCCGGGAAAACCGCGGTGTTTTTGTCGGGAATGGGGAGAAATAGACCTTGACAAACGGAGGAAAATGCAATAGTATTATCACAAACCAGAGATAGAGGCGCGTTTCGCCATCAGTACCCGCCGCCGATGCCGTGCAGGGCAGGCCCGGGGAAAGGGACGGACGCCGAAGGCAGCCCCCGCTGCAAAGAGGGCTGTACTGGGCGGGCAGACTAAGAGCTGCCCGACTGTCGCGGCTGGGAACAGTTTGCGGAGAGCTATCCTTGATACAGCGGCCGGGCGTATTTCGTCCGGACCGGTCCTGATGTTATCAAGCAGCTATCCCCGCGCATAGCCTGCTTGGTTTTTTTATATCCGAATCGGGCAGAGCACACAACTATGCAGGAGGAAAGAACCATGAAGAACAATCAGCCTATTTTCAAGGGCATCGCCACCGCCCTGGTCACCCCCACCACCCCCCAGGGCATCGACTACGACCGCTTCGGCAAGCTCATCGACTGGCAGATCGAGAAGGGCATCAACGCCCTGGTCATCTGCGGCACCAGCGGCGAGGCCTCCACCCTCTCCGACCCGGAGCACCGGGCGGCCATCGAGTTTGCCTGCGAGCGGGTGAACCACCGGGTGCCCGTTATCGCCGGCACCGGCTCCAACGAGACCGACTACGCCGTGGAGCTCACCAAGAGCGCCTGCGCCTCCGGGGCCGACGGTGTGCTGGTGGTGACCCCCTATTATAATAAGACCACCCAGAACGGCCTGGTGAAGATGTACGAGACCATCGCCGACGCCTCCACGGTGCCCGTGATCCTCTACAACGTCCCCAGCCGGACGGGCATCAATATCAACCCCGAGACCTATGTGAAGCTGGCCGAGCACCCCCGGATCGCCGCCATCAAGGAGGCCAACTCCGACATTTCCAAGATCGTGGAGACCTTCTCCCTGGTGGGGGACAAGCTGGACATCTACTCCGGCAACGACGACCAGATCGTCCCCATCCTGTCCATGGGCGGCATGGGCTGCATCTCCGTTCTGTCCAACGTGATCCCTACGGAGACCGTGGCCATCACCGATAAGTTCTTCGCCGGGGACGTGGCGGGCGCCGCCGCCCTCCAGTGCAAGTTCATGCCCCTGGTCCGCTCCCTGTTCTGCGAGACCAACCCCATCCCCGTGAAGGCCGCCATGGCCGCCATGGGCTTCTGTGAGAACTACCTGCGCCTGCCTCTGGTGCCCATGGAGGAGGCCCACTACCAGGTGATGCTCCAGAATATGCGGGACCTGGGCCTCAACGTCTGAGAGGTACGGCCATGAACGTCATCGTAAACGGCGCTCTGGGCCGCATGGGGCAGCAGGTCTGCCGCCTGCTGGCCGAGAGCGGCGACACCGCCATCCGGGTGGACCGGGTGGGAGGCGACGGGGTGTACGCCGCCCTGTCGGACTACGACGGCCCCGCCGACGCGGTCATCGACTTCTCCCACCACACGGGAGCGAAGGAGCTCATGGACTACTGCGCGGCCCGGAAGCTCCCCCTGGTGGCCGCCACCACGGGGTACACCCCCGAGGAGCTGGCCCTGCTGGAGGCGGGGAGCAAGGCCGTCCCCGTGTTTCAGTCCTTCAATATGTCCGTGGGGGTGGCCCTCCTGGCCCGGCTGGTGAAGGAGGCCGCCGCCGTCTTCGGCGGGGCGGACGTGGAGATCATCGAGGCCCACCACAACCGGAAGGCCGACGCCCCCAGCGGCACCGCCCTGATGCTGGCCGACGCGGTGAAGTCCCAGCGGCCGGAGTCCCAGTACGTCTTCGGCCGGTCCGGGCAGCACAAGCGCCAGCCCAACGAGATCGGCATCCACGCCATCCGCATGGGCAACGTGGTGGGAGAGCACGAGGTGATCTTCGGCACCGACAGCCAGACCATCACCCTCAAGCACCAGGCCCACGACCGGGCCCTCTTTGCCGAAGGGGCCCTCACCGCCGCCCGGTTCCTCCTGGAGCAGGGGCCGGGGTTCTACCACATGGACGATCTGCTGGGGTGACCCGGCGGCGCCAATAGAAATGGGATGAGTGCAATGCTGTACGACAACTTAGCCGTCAACTCCCGGGGTCACCTGACCATCGGCGGGCTGGACGCTGTGGACCTGGCCGACCGCTTCGGGGCTCCCCTGTACGTCCTGGACGAGGACCAGGTCCGGGCCAACTGCCGGACCTATGTGCGGGCCCTGGCGGACTATATGCCCGCGGGCTCCTATCCTCTCTTCGCCGGGAAGGCCCTGTGCTTCAAGGGCCTCTACCCTGTGCTGGAGGAGGAGGGCATGGGGGCCGACGTGGTCTCCCCCGGGGAGATCTACACCGCCCTGGCGGGGGGCTTCCCGGCGGGAAGGCTCTACTTCCACGGCAACAACAAGACCGATGAGGACATTGCCTACGCCCTGGAGTGCGGCGTGGGGACCTTCATCGTGGACAACCACAACGAGCTGGACCGGCTGGACGAGATGGCCGGGGAGCGGGGGAGGAAGCAAAAGGTCCTCCTCCGGGTGACCCCGGGCATCGACCCCCACACCCTCCAGGCCATCAACACCGGGCGCATCGACTGCCAGTTCGGCGTCCCCATCGAAACAGGGCAGGCCGACCGGTTTGTCCGGGCCGCGGTGGGGAAGGCCAACCTGGAGGTCATGGGCTTCCACAGCCACATCGGCTCCCAGATCTTCGAGGCGGAGCCCTTCTGCGACGCGGTGGATATCCTCCTGGCCTTCGCCCAGCGGATGCGGGAGAACTACGGCTTTACCGTCCGGGTGCTGAACCTGGGCGGCGGCTTCGGGGTGCGGTACACGGAAAATGACCCCGTGGTAGACATCGCCGACAACATCCGCCAGCTCTCCGAGCATCTGAAGGCGGGCTGCAAGGCTCTGGACTACCCGGTGCCCCAGGTCCTCCTAGAGCCGGGGCGGAGCATCGTGGCCGACGCCTGCGTCACCCTCTATCGCGCCGGAGGCGTGAAGACCATCGAGGGCTACCGCAGCTACGTCACCGTCAACGGCGGCATGACGGACAACCCCCGGTACGCCCTGTACCAATCGGCCTACACCGTCCTCCCCGCCGGCCGGATGCGCGACGAGGCGGACTTCGTCTGCACCGTGGCGGGCCGCTGCTGCGAGAGCGGGGACCTGATCCAGGAGAACATCACCCTGCCCCGTCCCGAGCGGGACGACCTGATCGCCGTGCTGACCACCGGGGCCTACAACTTCTCCATGGCCTCCAACTACAACCGCCTGTGCCGTCCCGCCCTGGTGATGGTGAAGGACGGGGAGGCCCGGCTGGCCGTCCGGCGGCAGACCTTTGAGGACCTCATTGCCTGCGACCTTTGACTATGATACCTCTCCCGGCGGACTTTGGGTCCGCTGGGGTTTACCCCTCTCTTCTCTTTTCGGAAACGCTGATTCTGACCCCGGGCGCAAACGGGGAACGGGTCGGCGTTTTCCGCTTTTTCGGAGACAAAAACACCCCCCGCTGCCGGAACCGATCCGGTGGCGGGGGTGTTGTATGTGGGGAGGGGAGACTGTGGCTACAACTCCGGTTCCCTTGGCCCCCGCTTCCCCTGATGCAGGCAGAAGGCCAGCACCGCGGCGGCGAAGACCCCGCCGCCGATGTAGGCAGCGGTCCAGGGCAGCCGGAAGCCGATGGGGGCGCTGAGGATGTAAGAGGCCACCACGAAGGCATAGAAGGCCAGGGGGAAGGCGGACATCCAGGCGAACCGCCCCCGGCCGGACCGGAGCATCCAGATGAGGATGCAGGCCAGGGAGAAGACGGCGATGGTCTGGTTGGCCCAGCCGAAGTACCGCCAGAGGGTGTTGAACCCCGTGGGGGAGACCTTGGCGTAGATCAGGATGACAATGACCCCGGCGAAGATGGGCAGAGACAGGAGGAGGCGGTTCCGGGGCTTCTCCTGGCTGATGTGGAGGACCTCGGCGAAAATGAGCCGCAGGGACCGGAGGGCAGTGTCTCCCGAGGTGATGGGCAGGAGGATGACCCCCAGGACGGCGATGAGCCCGCCGGCGGGCCCCAGGGCGCTTTTGCAGATGATCCCCACCACGCTGGTGGGGCTGATGGCGGTCAGGGCGCCGTCAAGCTGGGCGAAGTACTGCCAGCCGCCGTCGGCAAAGCCCATGGTGACGCCGGCGCGCTCCGCCCCCAGGCCGATCATGGCCATGGTTCCCGCGGCCCAGACCATGGCGATGAAGCCCTCGGCGATCATCATGTTGTAGAAGACCATCCGGCCCTGGCCCTCGCGGGTCACCGTCCGGGCCACCAGAGAGGTCTGGGTGGAGTGGAAGCCCGAGAGGATGCCGCAGGCCACGGTGATGAAGAAGGTGGGGAGGAAGTGCCCCTGGGTGAAGTAGGCCCGGAAGTCAAAGCCGTTCAGGGTCCAGGCGCTCCACACCTCCGTCATGGCGTAGCCCTTGCAGCAAAGGGCCAGGAAGATGCCCACGGAGGACAGGATGAGCAGTGCCCCGAAGAAGGGATAGATCCGCCCGATGATCTTGTCGATGGGCAGCAGGGCGGCCAAGGTGAAGTAGGCGAAGATCACCCCGTAGATCACCCAGGTGGAGGGGGCCGTCGCCGCCCCGGACAGGCCGAAGAGCTGGGTGGCGGCGATGTCCCCGGGGGTGTAGGTGAACACCACGCCCAGCAGGAGGAGCAGGAGCCCCACGAAAACGGTATACAGCCCGTAAAGCCCTCGGTTGGTGAACCGCCGGACCACCTGGGGCATCTGGAGCCCCCCGCCCCGGAGGCAGATCATGCCGTTGAAGTAGTCGTGCATGGCTCCGCCGATGACGCACCCGATGGGGATGGCCAGAAAGGCGATGGGGCCGAAGAGGATGCCCTGGATGGGCCCCAGGATGGGCCCGGTCCCGGCGATGTTCAGCAGGTTGACCAGGCTGTTCTTCCACCCTGTCAGGGGGACGAAGTCCACCCCGTCGTTGTTCCGGACGGCGGGGGTGGCCCGGTCGTCCGGCCCGAAGACCCGCTGGCAGAGGCCGCCGTAGAGCAGGCCGCCCGCCAGCAGGATGACAAGTCCGAGAAAAAAGGTTTTCATGCAGAGGGACCTCCCAGTAAAAGAAAAATAGTCTCCCATCCGATCGGACTGGGAAAGCGTTCACGCCCTCCCCCGGTGGGGCGGGCCGCCGCTGTTCTTCCGCAGCCTGCGGTAGCAGTCGTCGCACAGCCGCCCGTGGTGGTGGAGGGGCAGGGCCTTGGAGCACTGGGCGCAGAAGCGGATGTTGTTTTTCAGCCGGTGGAGCAGGATCTCGTTGATTTCCTCCGCCACCTCCTCCCGGCAGTCGTAGAGCCTGTCCTCGTCCACCGGGCAGTCGAAGGCCTTGGCGAAGGAGAAGTACAGGTCCAGCTTCCGGCAGTAGAGCTCCAGCTCCGGCAGGGTGCAGGCGTCTCCCTCGGGGTGGCCGGGCTGGACGATGGGCTCCCCCTGCTGGTAGAGCCGCAAAAACTGGAAGAAGAGCTCCCGCAGGGGGGGCTCGGTCTCGTCAAAGGGGATGTTGGCCGCCCGGAGCTCCTGCTCCTTGGGGAGAAGGAAGCCCAGCTCCCGTATTTTTGAGATCAGGGAGAGGTACCGGGAAATGTCCAGCTTCACATAGGGGTCCACCGTGGGCATTTTGTTCCACTCAGTGAGCACCTCCAGCAGGTCGAAGTCCACCTGGAGGACCAGGTCGGAGAACCCCGCCACGGCGTGGGTCAGGGGAGGCACCACGGTGGTCAGCCCCTGGCGGATGGCCCCCAGGCCCTGGGTGGCCCCCACCCAGCCCTTGTCATACATCCCGAACCGCCCCGCCCGGCCGGCGATCTGCTGGATCTCCTCGGGCTTCAAGGGGCGGCGCTCCACCCCGTCGAACTTCTCCGTGTCCATGAAGATGATCCGGCGGATGGGGAGGTTCAGGCCCATGCCGATGGCGTCGGTGGAGACCACATAGCGCATCTTCCCGTCCAGAAAGCCCTCCATCTGCCGCCGGCGGGTGGAATAGGGGAGGGCCCCGTAGATGATGGCGGGCTCCTTCCCGCTCTGGCGCAGGTCCTCGGCCACGCTGAGGACCCCCACCTTGGAGAAGGTGATGAGGGCGTCCCCGGGCTGGACGTGGGTGTAGTCGATGGTGTGGGGCATACAGACCAGGGGGGTGGTCCGCTTGTGGACCTCCACGTCATAGCTGTCTCCGCAGCTCTCGATGAGGCGGATGAGCAGGTCCCTGGCCTCCGGAGCGGCGCACAGGTGGACCTCTTCGGCCTGGACCCCCAGAATGGCCCTCGTCCAGGCGTACCCCCGCTGGGGGTCGGCGATCATCTGGCACTCGTCGATGACCGCCACGTCGTAGACCGCCTTCAGGTCCAGCTTTTCCGCCGTGGCGGCCACGTGGGTGTCCTCCTCCCGGCGGTCCTCCTCCTCTCCGGTGGTCAGGGAGCAGTCCACCCCGGCGTCCAGCAGGGTCTCCTGGGCCTCCAGGGCCAGCAGCCGAAGGGGGGCCAGATACACTCCCGTCCGGGCGGCCTTGAGCCGCTGGAACCCGGCGTAGGTCTTGCCGGTGTTGGTCCCCCCGATGTGGAGGGTGAAGTGCCGGTGGAGGGCCCGGGCCTCGGGGTACTCGTCCTTGGGGTTCAAAGCCACCAGGACTTCCAGGCTGGTGCGGATGGCCTGGGGGATGTACCACACGGAGTACACCGTCCCCAAGGACCGGGACAAAAGCTGCTGGACGGGAAAGTCCGGCAGGGAGAGAAAGGCGTCCAGATCCGCCTCAGGCTGGGCGGCGGTGAAGTCCTCCACCGCCCGGACCGCCGCGGCGTGGAGGACGGCGGGGTAGTGCTCCACGACCTGAAGGGCGAGGGGGGAGGCCAGATTGTCCCCCATCCAGGGCCCCGCCTGGAGGAACCGGGACAGGTCCCCGGGCAGCTCCCCGCTGTCGCACCGGCGGGTCAGGGACAGGAAGCGGCTGAGATACCCCGACACCTGACCGGCCCGGAGGACCCGGTCCCCGGCGGCGGCAGGGAGGTGGTCCAGGATGGTCTGGTGGTACCGCCCCGCCAGGACCCAGGGGAGGTCCTCCCCCCGTTCCGCCCGGTCCCAGGCGGCGGACAGGGCGGCGGCGGTCCGCTCCACGGCGCTCTGGGCGGCGGTGACGTCCTTTTGGGTGGGCTTTTTGCCGATGGATCGTTCCCGGAAGGCCGGGGTGTTCTCTGCCCGCTGGACGTCGTCCCGGTGCCACAGGGGGACCGAGCGGCCGTTGTTCCGCCGCCAATGGGGCTTGGGGAGGAGCTCGTCCATGAGGGACCGGGTCCACCCCCGGTCCTTCAGCAGGCCGGGGGACCAGTATTTGCCGCTGCGGCGTTTCATGGCGGACGCCTCCTTTTCCCCTCCGGGTCATCTTCCCGGAGGGGGTCGTAGTTCATCAGTATTTTGTCTCTCTGGGGGCCAGAAATGTGTCTCCGTCCTGGGCGAAGTGCCGCAGGAGCCCGGACAGGGGCTGGTCGGACCCTGCCAGCAGCCGGGTGGCCCCGGTACGGGCTGTGGCGATGTTGTAGATGGCCTGGTACTTGTCGGCGTCGCTTCCCCCGGGAACGGTGGCGGTGGCGGACCAGGTGAGGTACCCGGCCTCGGTCAGCTCCTTGTCGTCGGCCAGGACGAACCAGGTCTCCTGCCGGAGGATGCGGGCCAGGGTCTGGCTCCCTGCCTGAACGCTCTCCAGCCGCTGGGCGGGGGTGTCGCCCACGGGAACCAGGCCCACCCGATGGCCCCGACCCGCCGCCTGCCGGATCTGGTCGGCGCTGGCGTCCAGCTGATTGGCGGGGAAGAAGACGATGGCCGTGGCGTTCACTGCTGCCAGGGCGTCCAGGGCGGGGGTCACGTCCCCCCAGGCCCGGAGGCCAAGGTAGAGGGAGAAGGTCTTCACCGGCTCGGGTTCCGGCGCCTGGGCAGTCTGGGTGCCATCCCCGATGGGGGAAGTGGAATTGCCGCTGGAGCCGGAAGAGCTGTTCCCGGCGGGCCGGCTGGCGGAGGAGGACGAGGGCCGGTTGGCAGTCTGGCCCCCGGAGGAATTGGAGGGGGTGGAAGCGGGGGCAGTGCTCTGCCCGCCGTTGGGCGAGGAGGGGGAAGACGGCTGGGCGGGGGTGGACGGCTGGACAGGGGCGGGCTGGGCTGCGTTGTACCGGGAGCGCATCAGGCTCTCGGCGGAGCTGAGGAAGGCGGAGTCACTGAGCCGGGCGTTGCCGTCCTTGATCCGCAGGAGGGAGCCGTAGTCCGTGGAGTAGAAGGAGTAGGACAGCCCGAAGAAGGAGCACACGGCGTAGGCCGGGACATAGCAGGTGCTCCCCCGCCACACCGGCCGCCCGGGCATGACGCTCTCCCCGGTGGAGGTGGAGGCGGTGTTGTTCACCAGGTCGAAGGTGAGGGTCTTGCCGGAGAGGTTATAGAAGATCAGGCTCTCGTTGTTGTCGGTAAAGCCGTAATAGACCCCGAAATTGACCCCGGAGACCCGGTTGTTGAACACCGACGCCGGGACATAGATCCAGCCCCCGGTCTGGATGGGGGTGATCTGGCTGGAGGCGGCGGGGAGGGTGTCGTTGAGGGCCAGGAAGAAGAGGTCCTCGTCGGCGGAGGCGGGGAGGGCCATGAGGGCGATGGCCAGCGCCAGGGCGCAGAGGAGAGAGATCAGCTTTTTTGCCATAAGGGCCGCCTCCTTACTGTTTTCGGGTGTACATCGCCCGGTGGGTGAGTGTCTTTTACAGTTTATGCGATGGTGCAGGCGTGCACCGTTGCGACAAGCAGGGGCTATAGAAAGACCGTTGGGTATTCAGCGAACGTCGCTGGGGGCGGGTGTCCTCGATCCTGACCGCCTGTAGTCCGACTATATCCATGGCCGGTTCGGGCGGCGCTGCGACCAGTAGTACCTACAGAGATACCGTTAAGTATTCAGCGATCCTTGCTGGGCGGGTGGGGACGTACTATCCTTACCGTCTGTACGGCTACTGTTACGCACCAGGTGTAGGGCTGCCACCCTACCGGGAGTGGCCTGCCCGGCCAGGGCCCGGCTTTTCTGGAAAAGCCGGGGGAAAAGCACCAGAGGGCTGCGGCCCTCTGGACTCCGGGGACTTGTGGAGTAACCACCGGTCGTCGCACAGCACGCGCCATGCGGTCGCTGGATGCTGCCGCCTGCACCTGTTTTTGTGTTTGGTTGTTGAGGTTTGGATTATATGGGGGTAGTGGCCCTTTGTGTCTGGAAAGGACCACGCAAGAGCCTTCCCCCTGGGGGGGGGAAGGTGCCCCGAAGGGGCGGATGAGGGGGAGCCCGAAGGGCAGAGCTCGGTTTCGATGGAGGAATGAGCGCAGGTCGCTTTTTCGCTGCGTGACTACTGCCCTTGACGTTTCCACCTCATCCGACCTCGCTTCGCTCGGCCACCTTCCCCTCAAGGGGAAGGCTTTTTACGCGCTTCTTCAATGCAACAAACAGCAACTATCCCCACAAAATCCAGTATTCATCAACCTAACTTCGATGCGTCGGAGACTGAAAGAACCCGCACCACAATAGTACGGATGCAGAGCCTTCCGAAAGCAGAATATCTAATCGAAGCGAGCGCCCATAAAAAGGGGGTCCAGGGGGTTCCCCCCTGGGCGTTTTCCGTCCCCTTTTGCGCCCAAAAGGGGACTCCCCGCCGGATAGGCGGCCCGTCCGGCGAGGACACCCCGTAGGGCGTCGCCCTAACAGACTACATAACTGTAGGAGTACAGGCGGTCAGGATCGAGGTCACCCGCCCGCCCAGCAACGGTGGATGAATGCCAGACGGTATCTCTGTAGGTACTGCTTGTTGCAACGCCGCCCTAACCGACCATAGTTCTGGTCGAGCTACAGGCGGTCAGGATCGAGATCACCCGCCCGCCCGCGACGGTCGCAGAGTGCCCACCGGTATTTCTGTAGGCCCTGCGTGTCGCCACGCCGCCCGAACGACCATGGTTCTGGCCGGACGAAAAACGGTCAGGATCCAGGCCTGCCCAGCGACGCTCGCTGCGTATTCGACGGTATCTCTGCAAGGACGGCGTACTGCGCCGTAACCCTCACATCTCCCCCCGCGCCAGCTCCCACAGGGCCACCGCGCCGGCCACCGCCGCGTTCAGCGACTCACATCGCTCCGCCATGGGGATCTTCACCGTTACCGCGCAGGCGTCCAGCACCCCTTGGGACACCCCCCGTCCCTCACTGCCGATGGCCACCGCCCACCGCCCCGGCTCCAGGTCCCGGAGGTCCAGGGTGTCGTCCCGGAGGGCCGTGGCGCACAGGGGCAGGCCCGAGCGGTCCAGCAGGGCCAGGGCGTCGGGCAGGCTTGTCTCCCACAGGGGGAGGCGGAAGCAGGCCCCCATGGTGGCCCGGAGGGTCTTGGGGCTCCAGGGGTCGGCGCAGCCGGGGAGGAGGAGGAGCCCGTCGGCGGCAAAGGCGTCGGCGGTCCGCCACAGGGTCCCCAGGTTCCCCGGGTCCTGGAGGCCGTCCAGCACCAGATACCGCCGGCCGGGCAGGACCGCCGGGGGCGCGGCCTGGGGCAGAGGGGCCAGAAAGAGGACCTTCTGGGGGGTCTGGGTGGGGGCCACGGACCGGAGCAGGTCCTCCGGCACCAGCACCGCCCGGGTCTCCGGGGGGAGGTCCATGGCCTCGGTGACCAGGGCCGTTTCGGGGACGAAGCCCCAGGCCAGGGCCTCGGCCAGCATCTTGGGCCCCTCGCAGACCATGACCCCCTCCTTCCGGCGGAGCTTCCGGTCCGCCCCCAGCTTGCGGAAGCGGGTGATCAGGGGATTGGTTCGGCTGGTGATCTGTTCCATGGCTGTTTCACTCCAGTGCGATGACCTTGTCGTTGTCCTCGTTCCGGCCCAGGGAGAAGACCAGATCCCCCGGCCGGAAGACGTAATCGGGGAGGGGGACGGTCTGGAGGGAGCCGTCCGCCCCCTGGACCGACACGATGTTTACCTTGTACTGCTTGCGGATGGCCAGCTCCCCCACGGACTTCCCCACCCAGGAAGCGGGGACCCCGGTCTTGACGATGCTGTAGTGCTCGGAGAGCTCGATGTAGTCCAAAATCTCCGTGTTGTTGAGGGTGTGGGCCAGATTCCGGCCACTCTCCTGCTCGGGGAAGACCACCTGGTCCGCCCCGATGCGGCGAAGGAGCTCCTCATGGCTGGCGGACCGGGCCTTGCACACGATCCGGGGGATGCCCAGCTCCTTCAGGTTCAGGGTGATGAGGACGCTGTTACCGATGTCGTCGCTGAAGGCCACCACGGCGCACCGGGCGTGGTTCACCCCCAGGGCCCGGAGGACGTCCATGTCCCGGCAGTCTCCCACCACCGCCTGGGTGACCCGGTCGGCCATTTTCTGCACGGCGGCCTCGTCGGTGTCGATGGCCAGGACCTGGTGGCCCAGGGCGCACAGCTCCTCGGCCACGGCGGAGCCGAACCGGCCCAGCCCGATGACTACGAAAGTTTCCATGGGGAGTCCTCCTTTGTATGACGATAGGGGGCGGGAACAAGTTCCGCCTGCAAGACCGGAGCTCAGCCGATCAGCAGCTCACAGTCGGGATATTTGATCTTTTCCTCCCCGTGCCGCCGGGTGAGGAAGGCCAGGGAGAAGGACAGGATGCCCACCCGGCCCAGGTACATGAGGGCCAGCATGACCCCCCGGCTGGCGGCGCCCAGAGGGGCCCCCACCGACAGGCCCACCGTCCCCAGGGAGGCGGTGGCCTCGAAGAGGGCGGGCAGGTAGGCCCCGCCCTCCAGATGGGCGATGACCAGGGACCCGGCGAAGATGGCCAGGACCATGGACAGGGTCAGGGTCCAGGCGTTGCGGACCACCTGCCGGGGGACGGTCCGCCCCCGGATGACCACGGTGACCCGGCCCCGGAGGCCGCTCCACAGGGCGGCGGCCAGCACCAGAACGGTGACCACCTTCACCCCGCAGGCCGTGGACCCGGCGCACCCGCCGATGACCATGAACAGCAGACACACCGCCTGGGAGCTCTCGTACATCCCGCCCTGGGGGAAGAGGGCGAAGCCCGCCGTGCGGAGGTTCACCGACTGGAAGAGGGCGGCGGTGACCTTTTCCCCGGCGGTCATGGCCCCCAGGGTGGCGGGGTTGGACCACTCGGCGGCCAGGAAGTAGACCCAGCCCAGCAGCAGCAGGACGCAGGTGGCCTGGATGGCCAGGCGGCTGTAGAGGGAGAGGTCCCGCCACCGCCTGGCCCGGAGCACGTCCTCCCAGACGAAGAACCCCAGCCCCCCCACCACGGTGAGGGCCATGTGGACGAAGAGGACCCAGGGGTCCGAGACGAAATCGGACAGGTCCCCGCCGGTGAGGTCGAAGCCCGCGTTGCAGAAGGCGGACACGCTGTGAAACAGGCTGGCCCACAGTCCCTGCCCCCAGCCGAACCGGGGGACGAACCGAAGGGCCAGCAGCAGGGTCCCCGCCCCCTCGAAGAGGAGGGCGCCCGCCACCCCGTGGCGGACCAGCCGGGTGACCCCGCCGATGTTCCGCAGCCCCAGGGCCGAGGCCAGGGTGACCTGCTGGGACAGGACCAGCTCCCGCCGGAAGAGGAGGAGCAGGAGGGAATAGGCCAGCATGACCCCCAGGGCGCCCACCTGGAAGAGGAGCAGCAGCACAAGCTGCCCCGC
Source organism: Oscillospiraceae bacterium (assembly GCA_902781745.1). Classification (GTDB taxonomy): domain Bacteria; phylum Bacillota; class Clostridia; order Oscillospirales; family Oscillospiraceae; genus Evtepia. Next base: position 5,196 of record CACZKM010000024.1, on the reverse strand, counting down.
CGGGGACCACTGGGTCATGGTGTCAGCCAGCACCGACCCGGTGACGCAGGTGGCGGAGACGGCGGTATACAGGCTCAGGAACAGCCCCGCGCTCCGTCCGCTCCGGGACATGGGGGGCAGGAGGAGCAGGAGGGTCCCCAGGACGATGAGCCCGCCGAAGAAGAGGGCGGCGGTGCGGGTGGGGTTGTACCCCCGGTGGGCGCTCCAGCGCTTGTCAGAGAACATGGTCACCCTCCTGTTGCTGTGGTTCGATACTTTCTCACTATATTATATATCACAGCGGGGCGAAAAAAGCAACCGGGGGAGAACCGGCCGCGTTCCTCGGGCAGAGGAACGAAACAGACGGCCGTTTTTGCCCTTGCCGCCTTGCAAGGCCCCCGGCGTCTGCCATGATCGAACAGAAAGAATAGCAAAAGAACAGCGGGTTTGCCGCTGTTTGAGACAAAAGAAAAGCGCCCGGTGAAGGGCGCTTGAGAAGGGGTCAGCCAAGCTTTCGGTCCGGGCCGGCGCCCTCCTTGCGGGGATGCACTCGCTTGAACTGCTTGAGCTGCTCCTCGGTCATCTCGGGGCAGTCCTCGTCGTAGACGATGTCCTCGTCCCGGGGCGCTTTTGCTTCGATCGCTGCGATTTCCTCTGGCGTCAGGGGTCTGCGAGGCTTGGGATTGTGTTTGAGTTCATAGGTAACGATCATAATACAATCTCCTTTCCTTGCTGTTTGCGGGTCTGGCGGAAATCAGTCTCACGCGGTTCTTCCGTTCGGTGTACACGACGAAGAGAACGCTGTCCACCATACCGATGGTGTTGTAACGATCTTCCTCTGTACTGTGCGCAGAATCGTAAAATTCTATGCGGTCTTCATCCTCAAAGACCCTTGCGGCGGTTTCAAACCGCACGCCATGCTTTTTCAGGTTCAGAGCGGCCTTATCCTCGTCCCACTCGAATTGCACGGGCAATGCCTCCCTTGTCTCTCTATGACAGTAGTATACCTCAACTGCCCCCCTTTCGCAAGGCGAAAATAAGCAGGGACGGCGGGGACCGTCTGCGAACGGGTGGTATAAGCCCCGGCAGAGGCGTAGAATAAACCCCAAAGAGGATTGTAAAAGGGCCGTGATTATGGTATACTCAACAAAACAGTGGTCCGCCCATGTGCCCTGCGGGGTGATCCGGGGAGAATCGCCATGAAACCACTTGACAAAAAACCAAACATGTGCATACGCGGAACAGAACAGGGTAAGGGAAACCGTACCCTTTTCTTTCCGTGGAAACAAACCCGCCGGCCGGAGGGGAGAGAAGTCTCCTATCTTGCCGGTGGGTTTTTGCGTCTGAGGGGAGGTGAGGGCCATTGACCCACGCAGCCCCAGCGTGTAAACGAGATTCGAAAAAGACAGGAGGTAATAAAATGAAGATCAGAAAAGCTTTGTCCCTGCTGCTGGCCCTGGTGTTCGCGGTGAGTTTGGTGCCCGCGTTCACTGTCACAAGCAGTGCGGTGGATTATGACCCACCGGCAAGACCGGTGGCCTGGTGGTATGGAACCTGCGTAGAGTGGAAGCCGTCGGAAGGCACGGTGTTTTATACCGTCGAGATTTCCTATATCGTAACGGGACATGATCCGGTCACAGTAATGGATGCCATCGTTCGCGTGGACGGGACGACTGTTACAGAAGCAAAAAACCGCTTAGGGACTCCAGTATTGAGAGCTTGCAGCTATGACGAAGAAAATGGCTGCTTTGTGCTGGACGCATCCAATGTGATTCAGTATGAGAATGACAAATACATGTACAGAGTTGCCGCTATCAACTATAAAGACGACACGCACAAAGCGACGCAGAGCAATGCTACCACCGGAGCAGCGATTCTGGGCAGCGAACTGAAGGCGGGCTACACGGCGAGGCCCCACACCGTCTCCGTCACCAACGGCACGGCGGACCGCTCGGATGCCTGGGCCGGGCAGACCGTGACCATCCGTTTCAGCACGGCGGGTATGAAACCCGGCATGATGTTCACCGGCTGGAAGGTGGAGAGCGGCAGTGTGACCCTGGCGGACAGCACCAGCTCCACCACCACCTTCACCATGCCCAACGAGGACGTGGTCATCCGGGGCATCTCCAGATTCGTCTATGGGATCACAGTGATGGGCGGCACGGCGGACAGGAATCTTGCCCCTTCCGGGCAGACCGTGACCATCACTGCCGGCGAACCGCCCGAGGGCAAGGTCTTCGACTGCTGGGAGATCCATCTGGGCGGCAAAGGCGTGACCCTGGCGGATCCATACAGCGCCACCACGACCTTTGAGATGCCCAGAAATGAGATCGTCATCCGGGCGATGTGGAAGGATCAGGAGCCGCTGGCTTTTACCAAGCAGCCCCAGGGCGGCACGGCAAAGAAGACGGAACCGTATTCTTTCTCGTGGGCATTAAGCGATACAGCAGATTTGACGATATTACAGGCATGGGTGCCCCTGGAAAACGGATGGAGAGACCTGGGGCCGTTGAGCAAATCGCCTGCCTCCGCCGAATACAGGTCTATTTTCACTGATGGGAACACCAGCAAGTATAGAATCCAGGCGGAAAAAGGCGGAGAAAAGTTTTACAGCGACGAGTTCACCGTGACCTGGACGGAGGACACTGGGGAACAGCCCAACCCCTTCGTGGACATCAAGAAGTCCGACCCCTGGTACGACGCGGTCCTCTGGGCCTACTACGCCGACCCCCAGGTGACCAAGGGGGTCAGCGACACCCGGTTCGGCCCCACGGAGACGGTGACCCGGGGCCAGTGCGCCGCCTTCCTGTGGCGGGCCATGGGCTGCCCGGAGCCCACCAACACCGTCAATCCCTTCGTGGACGTGCCCTCCAGCCAGTATTATTACAAGCCCATCCTCTGGGCGGTGGAGAAGGGGATCACCCAGGGCACCAGCGCCCGCCACTTCTCCCCCAACGACACCCTGACCACGGCTCACATCATCACCTTCCTCTACCGGGCCAAGCACCCGGGTGCCAACGGATGGTATGAGGAGGCGGGGGCCTGGGCGGAGCAGGGCTACGGCTCCGGCAAGCCCTTCGGCGTGAACACGCCGGTGAACCCCAAAACCGACTGCCCCAGAGGCTATGTGGTGATGTTCCTGCAAAAGGCAAAATAACGGAAAACGGAACGCCGCGAGGCTGTTTTGACAGGCTCAAGGGGCCGTTGCAAAAGGACGCCCTCTCAGGCATTCGCTTCGCGAATGCCTGAGAGGGCGCTTTTCACCTTTTGCAGCGGCCCCCTTTTTCCCCCTTTACAGACTGGTAAAAATCAGATATAATACATTGATTTTTGATTTCTGAACACGACAAAGGACTGAAAAACGATGCTGCAATTTGATGAATATAAGGTCAAGCTCAACAACCTCCTGCCCGCCCTGGACGAGCTGGAACAGGCCCTGGACCTGGAAAACGCCGCCCGGGAGGCCGACTTCCTGGAAGCCAAAAGCGCCGCCGACGGCTTCTGGAACGACCCCGAGGAGTCCCAGAAGGTCCTGCAGAAGCTCAAGGGGCTCAAGGGCAAGCTGGAGGGCCAGGCCAAGCGCCGCCAGAGCTGGGAGGACCTGATGGTCCTGTGCGAGATGGGCAACGAGGAGGAGGACGAGAGCCTGCTGCCCGAGCTGGAGAGCGAGTTCGCCGCCCTGGAGCAGAGCATGGAGTCCGCCCGGCTCCAGACCCTGCTGACCGGGGAGTATGACGACTCCGCCGCCATCCTCACCATCCACCCCGGCGCCGGCGGCACCGAGGCCCAGGACTGGGCCCAGATGCTCTACCGGATGTACACCCGCTGGACCGAGCGCCACGGCTTCACCTATAAGATCCTGGACTACCAGGAGGCCGACGAGGCGGGGATCAAGTCCGCCACCATCATGATTTCCGGGGAGAACGCCTACGGCTATCTGAGAGGGGAGCACGGCGTCCACCGGCTGGTCCGGGTGTCCCCCTTCGACGCCAACGCCCGCCGCCAGACCTCCTTCGCATCCGTGGAGGTCATGCCCGACCTGCCCGAGGACGCGGACATTGAGATCCGCCCCGAGGACATCGAGATGCAGGTTTACCGGGCCAGCGGCGCCGGCGGCCAGCACGTCAACAAGACCTCCTCCGCCGTCCGGCTCATCCACATCCCCACGGGGGTGGTGGTCTCCTGCCAGACCGAGCGGAGCCAGTTCCAGAACAAGGACAACTGCATGAAGATGCTCCGGGCCAAGCTGGTGGAGCTCCAGATGCAGGAGAAGGCGGAGAAGATCTCAGACCTGAAGGGGGTCCAGTTGAAGATCGAGTGGGGCAGCCAGATCCGGTCCTACGTCTTCATGCCCTACACCCTGGTGAAGGACACCCGCACCGCCTTCGAGACCAGCAACGTCAACGGGGTCATGGACGGGGACCTGGACGGCTTTATCAACGCCTACCTGACGGCCTCCGCCACGGGAAACTGGGCCACGAAATAAAAAAGGACGCCCTCCGGTATGTCCGGGAAGAAAACCGGGCATACTGGAGGCGGTGATGCTGTATGATGCACTTTGAAGACCCGAAGCTGGAGGCGTATTTCCGCACCCTCCCGCCCTCGGTCCAGGGCTTCCTCAACGCCTCCGGCAAGGAGATCTGCTCCCTGGGGGAGCTGATGCGGGTGGGGGAGCATTTCCGGAAGGAATTTGAGGACCCGGAGATCGAAAGAAAATTTGGAAAAACCCCTTGACATTCCCCTGCCGGTATGATAGTATAGTCGAGCACGATAAAGGTGCGGCTGGACATGCCGGAGTGGCGGAATTGGCAGACGCCCGGGACTTAAAATCCCGTGGGAGCGATCCCGTGCCGGTTCGACCCCGGTCTCCGGCACCATATCGCGGAGTAGAGCAGTTGGTAGCTCGTCGGGCTCATAACCCGGAGGTCGGAGGTTCAAGTCCTCCCTCCGCAACCAGAAAACCCCTTGAAACGTAACGGTTTCAAGGGGTTTTGCTTTGTCTGGAATTTGTTGAACTGAGTTGAATTCTAACACTTTTCTAACACCTCGATTTGTGAAATGGCGGATTGGTTAGAAATCGCAGGAGAATAAGAGATGGAGCAATCAGAAAAGTGTTAGGGAAACACCGCACAATGATGCCCCCCAGATAGGGGGATATCGTCAATTGGAAAACCGCTGAAGATGATCCCCCATTTTTATCGTCGCGGGCAAACTGAA
>CACZKM010000023.1 GCA_902781745.1 Oscillospiraceae bacterium | reverse complement strand
ATGCCGCGCAAGCGCGTCATACCGTCTCATGCAGTCTCAAACGCGCCTTCGGCGCTATAAAAAGCTTTTCAAGCTTTTTAATTGAGACTAGTATAAAAACTATGTTTATAATCGAAGAATGGTTTTATAGTAGTCTAAGGTGCGGTAGCCCCGCTCCTGCTGGGTCATGAGAAAGGCCTCGGTCATCTCCCCGAGCTGGGTCAGGCTGTGCCCGTCCAGCCGGAAGGAAAAGAGCTTTTTCGGGTTCCCCAGGACGATGTGCCGGGCCGCCGCCAGGGCGGCGGGCGACAGGGGCATGGACACCCCCTCCCCCACCTGCGCACCGCAGGCGGCGCAGTGGAGGACGCCCTGGGTCAGGTTCAGCCGGGCCTCCACGGGATCGGGGCGGCCGCAGACGGCGCAGGCGTCGATGAGGGGCTCGTACCCGGTGAGGCACAGCAGCCGCAGCTCAAAGGCGGCCTTCACCAGCTCCTTGGGCTTGCCCAGCTTATCCAGGGCGTAAAGGCTGTTGAGGAGAAGGGACAGCAGGTCCCCCGCCTCCTCTCCCTCCTGGGCGGTGGCCTCGATGACCTCCGCGAAGTAGGAGGCCGCCGCCAGCAGGTCAATGTCCTGCCGGACCGCCCAAAACTGGTCCAGGACCTCGGCCTCGTTGAGGGTGAGATACTCCCCCCGCTGGTAGAGGGTCATGTCCGACCAGACCAGGAGCTGGCTGGCCGCCGTGAGCTTGCTGGTCTTCCGGCGGCAGCCCCGGGCCTTCACCGTCCGCTTGCCGTAGTCCCGGGTGAGGACGGTGAGGATCTTGTCGGCCTCTTTATAGTTTGTCTCCCGGAGGACGATCCCCGTGGTGTTCAGCAGCATGGGGTCCCTCCCCCCTCTCTCTTCGGACGGCCCCCTCCCGCCGGGCCTGGGCCCGGGACAGGCAGTAGGCCGACGGCAGGCCGGTGCGGAAAAACAGGTCCCGCCATTGTCTCGACGTCATGGTATCCTCCCCCTTCCGTCCCTTTAGGGTGACAGGGGAAGGGTCGTTTATCCCCGGTAGTTTTTCCCGGTCTTATACCCGCTTCAGGTCGGCGGTGACGCCGGTCTCGTCCAGCTCCACCACGGCGTAGCTCGGCTTGCTTCCGTAGCCGATGGAGCCGGGGTTGATCATCTCCATGCCCCACACCCGGTCGTGGTACGGGACGTGGGTGTGGCCGAAGAGGACCAGCCGGGCGTCGGCCTCCAGGGCGGCGTACCGGAGGGTCTGGTAGTCCCGGTCGTACTTCACCTTGTAAGCGTGGCCGTGGGTGGCGAAGACCTTCTGCCCGGCGATCTCGGTCTTCAGCAGGCCGGGGGCGGCCCCGAACAGGTCACAGTTGCCCCGGACCGAATAGATGGGCAGGTCGGGAAAGGCCCGCTTCACCGCCCGCAGGTCGCTCTCCCCGTCCCCCAGGTGGAAGATGGCGTCGGGGGCCTCCCTCCGGATGGCGGCCAGCATGTGGTCCGGGTTGCCGTGGGAGTCGGAAAAGACGCAGAGCCTGGTCTTTTCCCCGGATTTTGGTGGCTGGTCCATAGCCGCTCCTTTCCCCGGCGGTCCTGCCGGGCGGTGGTTCCTGATCTGTGTTCGTTCCCCGTGATTATACCATAGCCCGGCCGGGACTTCAATAGAAGACGGCGCGCCGGTCCCCGATATGAAGGGGGGACCGGCGCGGTTCATTCTATGTTTTTAGTCCTGCTCCGCCAGAAGCTTTTCCAGCCGGGCCCGGATCAGGCCGATGAGCTTGGTGTTCTCGGGCATCTCCTTGAGCTCCGCCGGGGGGCAGAGATAGGCCAGGTCCTCGGAGAGGTAGCCCTCCTCAAAGACCTCCAGCCCCGCCCGGTTCAGGCAGTCGGCAAAGCGGATCAGGTCGTGGCTGCCGTCCAGCTCGCCCCGCTTTTTCAGGGCTCCCGCCCAGGCGGCCATGGTGGCCAGGGGGTTGGTGGAGACGGGCTCGCCCTTGACATAGCGGCGGTAGTGATCGGTGACGGTGCCGTGGGCGGCCTCATACTCGAAGTTGCCGTCGGGGCTCACCAGCACGCTGGTCATCATGGGCAGGGAGCCCGAGGCGGCGGCGATGAGGTCGCTCATCACGTCGCCGTCGTAGTTCTTGCAGGCCCAGATCATTCCCCCGTGGGAGCGGATGACCTTGGCGGCCACATCATCGATGAGGGCGTAGCGGTAGTTCAGGCCGGCAGCCTCGAACTTGTCCTTATACTCCTCGTCGTAGACCTTCTGGAAGAGGAGCTTGAAGGTCTGGTCGTAATCCTTGCTGATGGTGTCCTTGGAGGAGAACCACACGTCCTGGCCCACGTCCAGGGCGTAGGTGAAGCAGCACCGGGCAAAGGAGAGGATGGAATCGTCCCGGTTGTGCATCCCCTGGAGGACGCCGGGGCCCTTGAAGTCGAAGATGGTCTGGCGGGAGGTCTCGGTCCCGTTCTCGTCGGTGAAGACCAGCTCGGCCTTGCCGGGGCCGGGGACCCGGTACTCCACCGCCTTGTAAATGTCTCCGTAGGCGTGGCGGGCGATGGTGATGGGCTTCTCCCAGCAGGAGACCACGGGCTTGACCTTGGAGATGAGGATGGGGGCACGGAAGACGGTGCCGTCCAGGGCCGCCCGGATGGTGGCGTTGGGGGAGCGCCACATCTGCTTCAGGCTGTACTCCTCCATCCGCTGGAGGTTGGGGGTGATGGTGGCGCACTTGACCCCGATGTGGAGCCGCTTGATGGCCTCGGCGGCCTGGACGGTGACCTGGTCGTCGGTGGCGTCCCGGTTGGGCAGGCAGAGGTCGTAATACTCGGTGTTGAGCTCCACGAAGGGGCGGATCAGCTCGTCCTTGATCATGGCCCAGACGATCCGGGTCATCTCATCCCCGTCGATCTCCACGATGGGGTTGGGCATCTTGATTCTTTCCATGGTCTCTCCTCACTTGTTCTGGGCGGCGTAGTGGTTCATCAGGCAGCCGGTGAGCAGGAGCTCCCGCTCCTCGGCGGTGGTGTTGTTGAGATAGAGGGTGATGGGCCGGGTCCAGCCTCCCTCGTGGACGATGGTGGCCGGGAAGACGCTCTCCCCGCTCTCCACCTTGGCCCGGACGCCGGGCACATAGATGAAATCACCGGGCTGGCAGGGGAACTCCTCTCCCTCCGCCAGGGTGAAGGGGAGCATCCCCCAGTTGACGCAGTTGGAGCGGTAGCGCTTGGTGGCAAACTCATAGCAGATGTTGGCGCAGCCCCCCAGCACACGCTGGCAGGAGGCGGCCTGCTCCCGGGCGGAGCCGTCGCCGGGCTTGTTGGCGAAGATCACGGAGCCGATCTGGAGCTTGTCAACAGCGGAGGGCTCCAGGCCCAGGGCCTCCAGGACCTTCCCCACCGCAGGGTCGGTCTCCCCCTGCTGCCGGGCGGTCTCCAGGGCGTGGGTGGCCTGGGCACGGGGGACATAGTCCGGGTCCCGGCGGGACAGGGCGAAGGAGGCCAGCTTCATGGGGTTGGACCGGTAGGAGGAGGTTTCCCCGGAGGGGATGAGCTCGTCGGTGGTGGTCACCGGGTCCCGGAGGACCGAGGCCACCTGCATGAGCATATCCTCCGCCAGGGCGGGGATGGCAGGCCACTCGGCGATGTTGGGGCCGAATTTCAGGTCGTAGTCCGGCTGGGCCTTGCCGAAGCCGAAGTACACCCGGCGGTCGTAGACCTTCCGGTCGAAGGTCCGCTTGCCCTGGGCGGGCTGGACGTAGCTGACCTCCGTGGCGGGGGTGAGCACGCCGTGGTTCCGGGCGGTGGCGGCGATGGACCGGGCGTCCATGAGGACCACCCCGGCCAGTTGGCCGTCCCCGGGCTTGGAGCCCTCCCGGTTGGGGAAGTTCCGGGTGGTGTGGCGGATGGACAGGCCGTTGTTGGCGGGCACGTCTCCCGCGCCGAAGCAGGGACCGCAGAAGCAGGGCTTGAAGAGGGCCCCGGCCTCCAGCAGAGACTGCTGGACCCCGTTGTGGATGAGCTCCAGGTTCACGGGGACGGAGGGGGGATAGACGGACAGGGAGAAATAGCCGCTGCCCACGTCGTGGCCCTCCAGGATGGCGGCGGCCTCGGCGATGTTGTCGTACATGCCCCCGGCGCAGCCGGCGATGACGCCCTGGTCCACGATGAGCTTGCCGTTTACCAGCTTGTCCGTCAGGGACAGGGCAGCCTTGCCGCCGAACTGCTCGGCGGACCGCTTCTCCACCTCCCGGAGGATGTCCCCGGCGTTGGCGATGAGCTCCCGGATGGGATAGGCCTCGGAGGGATGGAAGGGCAGGGCGGCCATGGGCTCCACCTTGGACAGGTCGATGGTGATCATGCTGTCGTAGTAGGCTCCCTCCTGGGGATGGAGCTCCTCGTACTCCCCGGGCCGGCCGTGGATGGCCAGGTACTCCTCCACCGCCCCGTCGGTCTCCCAGATGGAGGACAGGCAGGCGGTCTCGGTGGTCATCACGTCGATGCCGATGCGGTAGTCCATGGGGAGGTTTTTGATGCCGGGGCCGCAGAACTCCAGGACCTTGTTCTTCACGAAGCCGTTTTTATAGGTGGCCCCGCACAGGGCGATGGCCACGTCGTGGGGACCCACCCCCTGGGCGGGCTCGCCGGTGAGGTAGACCAGCACCACCTGGGGGGCGGCGATGTCGTAGGTATTGGAGAGGAGCTGCTTGACGATCTCCGGGCCGCCCTCTCCCACGCCCATGGTGCCGATGGCGCCGTAGCGGGTGTGGCTGTCGGAGCCCAGGATCATCTTCCCGCAGCCCGCCATCATCTCCCGGGCGTACTGGTGGATGACCGCCTGGTTGGCGGGGACGAAGTTGCCGCCGTACTTCATGGCGGCGGAGAGGCCGAAGACGTGGTCGTCCTCATTGATGGTGCCCCCCACGGCGCAGAGGCTGTTGTGGCAGTTGGTCATGACGTAGGGCACCGGGAACTGCTTCAGGCCGCTGGCCTTGGCGGTCTGGATGATCCCCACGTAGGTGATGTCGTGGGAGATGAGGCTGTCGAACTTCAGATGGAGCTGGCCGGCCTCCTCCCGCTGGCTGTGGCGGAAAAAGATCTGGTAGGCCATGGTCTTCCGCCGGTCCGCCGGGGCGGGGGCGGCGGCGGGAACGGGGGCGCCGTTCTGCCAAAGGACGCCGCCGGACTGTAACGTGATCATATCGTATCTACACCCTTTCTGGGAGGTTTGGATGGAAAAACGCGGTGAACTGCCGCATAGTACAGTATAGCAAGATTTGGGCGGAGAAACAATAAAAAAAGAATCCTCGAAAAATCTTCTTGCAGGATGAACTAAAATGACAGAAGAAATTCACCTCCGCGGTGGACTTTTCCCAAAAGGATGCCGGGCCGAGAAGTTTTCCTTGCATAAACCACGAAAGACAGCTATAATCAACTTGCATAATACCCATCGCCGGGGCGGCCCTTCCCCGGGGCATACCGCCCAAAAAATGACGCGATGCCATCATACATACAGCGAGGTACGAACATGACCATCACACCCAGAACCGACACCGGCGTGTTGGAAAACTACACCGGCTCCCTGAGCCAGCATATCAAGAACGAATACCGCATCCCCGAGGAAAACTACCGGGGAGACATCAAGCGTGGCCTGCGAAACAGCGACGGCACCGGCGTGGCCATCGGCGTCACCCGGGTGGGCTCCGTCCAGGGCTATATGATCGAGGACGGCTTCCGCATCCCGGTGCCCGGCCAGCTCTACTACCGGGGCATCGAGCTCAACGAGATCGTGGAGGCCCACCGGAAGGCCGGAACCTTCGGCTTCGAGGAGGTGGCCTATCTGCTGCTCATGGGCTATCTCCCCTCCCGGTCCGAGATGGACCACTTCAACCAGATCATGAACGACGCCCGGCGGCTGCCCAGCGGCTTCACCGAGGACATGATCATGAAGAGCCCCAGTAAGAACATCATGAACAAGCTGGGCCGCTCGGTCCTCTCCCTCTACTCCTATGACGACGACCCCGACAACACCTCCATCGGCAATATGCTTCTCCAGTCGGTGAAGCTCATCGGGGCCTTCCCCAGCATCGTGGCCAACGCCTACTCCGTCAAGCGCCACTACTTCGACGGGGACTCCCTCCACATCCACTTCCCCGAGGAGAACCTCTCCACGGCGGAGAACTTCCTGCGGATGATCCGGCCCAACAAGATGTACACCGAGGAAGAGGCCCATCTGCTGGACATGATGCTCATGGTCCACGCCGAGCACGGCGGCGGCAACAACTCCACCTTCACCTGCCGTGTCCTCTCCTCCAGCGGCACCGACACCTACAGCGCCATCGCCGGGGCCGTGGGCTCCCTGAAGGGCCCCCTCCACGGCGGCGCCAACGCCAAGGTCATGGAGATGTTCCACTACATCAAGGAGAACGTGGACCCTCACGACGACGCCTCCATCAAGGACTACCTGGCCAAGCTCCTGCGGAAGGAGGCCGGGGACAAGTCCGGCAAGCTCTACGGCCTGGGCCACGCGGTCTACACCATCTCCGACCCCCGGGCGGTGCTGCTGAAGAAGTACGCTATGCACATGGCGGAGCTCAAGGGCTATGACGAGGACTTCCGGCTGCTCCAGAAGGTGGAGGAGCTGGGCATCCCCATGATCCAGGAGCAGCACCGGAACGACACTCCCATGTGCGCCAACGTGGATATGTACTCCGGCCTGGTCTACACCATGCTGGGCATCCCCGAGGACGTGTTCACCCCCCTCTTCGCCACCGCCCGTATCGCCGGCTGGTGCGCCCACCGCATCGAAGAGGTCCTCACCGGCAAGCGGATCATGCGTCCCGCCTACCGGGCGGTGGTCAAGCGGGTCCATTACGAGCCCGTGGAGGAGCGCCAGACCCGGATCGAGTTCAAGAAGAAGGAACTGGTCCCTCTGGGGATGTAAGGTCTCGCGCCGGGCGGGGCAGCAGGGTCTCCCCTGCCCCTCGCCCCCGGAAACGGAGGACACACCATGAAACAAATCCTTCCCGCCCTCATGCTGGCCCTGGTCCTGAGCCTGGGCCTGGGCGCCTGCGCCGGAACAGCTCCCGCCGCCCCAGACGTAAAGCTGGACGGAGGGACCTGGACCGCCGTTGCGGACCAGCCCTTCCACGTGGACGACTACGCCGCCCCGGCGGCAGTGCGGACCGTCCCGGCGGACTGGGTCCTGCCGGAGGACCTGACCTTCGGGGAGAACACCCGGGTCGAGGTCTGCGGCGACTACCTTCTCTATGGCCCCTATGACGGCTCCGTCCTCAACGGCTTCACCGTGGTGCGGTATGACGGTGAGGGGACGGTCACCCCGGTGTACCAGTTCACCGACGGCGTCACCGTCACCTGGCAGCCCTTTTTCCACCCCGCCGGCGAGGGGGATGCCTTTCCCGGGGTCCGTCTGGCCTTTCCCTGGATGGCCGCCCCGGCCGCCGAGACCTGGAGCCTCCGGGTGGTGGACCTGGACAGCGGCAAGGCTGAGGACCTGACCCTCCCCGAAGGGGCGGGGAGCAGGGACCTGCTGCTGTGCCTCTGGAACAGGGACCTGACGATCACCGCCGTGGATACAAACTACGACGACGGAGCCAACAAGCCCCTCACCTGGACCTATGCTTTCCCCACAAGGGAAGAGGCAGAAACGGAAGCAGGCGCAGAAACAGATACCGTTACCGAAACAGAAACCCAGACATGATCCCGATCCCAACCCGTCCCGGCTCGTCCGGGGCGGGTATTTTGCTGCTTCAAGGCAAGAGGACGGGCCCCGCCGCATAGGATGGACACCGAGAAACGGAGGCGAGGACCATGGACAAGGCGCGCAGACCCACCCTGCGGGAAAAGACCGCCCGGCTGCTGGACCTCCCCGCCGAGGCCGCCGGCGGGCCGCCCCGGCTGACCCTCACCGGGGACCGGGACCTTTACCTGGAGGGCTACCGGGGCATCCTGGCCTACGGCCGGGAGGAGCTCCATGTGGACGGGGGCCAGTGGGTCCTGCGGGTGAAGGGCCGGGAGCTGGAGATCACCGCCATGCGGCCGGGGCAGCTCCGGGTGGCGGGGCCCATCGACGGGGTGGAGCTGGTATGAAGGTGCGGCTGGGCTGGCTCCTGGGCTCCGTCACCGCCCGGGTGACCGGGCCGGGACAGGGGGAATTCCTCAACCGCTGCGCCGCCCTGGGGGCGGACCTGTGGACCATGGAGCGGCTGGAGGGGGACGAACTGCTGGTCCGGGCCCCGGGGCGGGCCGCTCCCCTTCTCCGGCAGGCGGCGGCGGAGAGCGGCTGTTCCCTTTCCCAGGCGCGGCTTCGGGGGCTCCCCTTTTTCCTCCGGGGGTTCCGGCGGCGGTACGCCCTGGGGGCGGGGCTCCTGCTGGCCCTGGGGCTGCTGGGGGTGGGGTCCCATGTGGTGCTGGATATCGACGTGACGGGAAACGAGGCCCTTTCCGACCGGGCCATCCTCTCCCAGCTCCGGCTGTGCGGCGTGGGGGTGGGGACCTACACCCCCAAGGTGGACGTCCGGCGGGTGGAAAACGAGATGCTGCGGACCATGGACGCCCTGGCCTTCTGCGCCCTGACCTTCCACGGCACCCGGGCGGAGGTCACCGTCCGGGAGGCGGCCCCCGTTCCCCACCTGGCTGAGGATGACACCCCCGCCGACGTGGTGGCCGCCGCCGACGGCATCCTCACCCATGTGGAGGCCTGGTCGGGGGACGCTCAGTTCCGGGCGGGGGACGGGGTACGGAAGGGGGAGGTCCTCATCTCCGGCACCGTGACCCTGGACCCGCCGCCCCTGGTGGAGGCCGACCTGGGGACCATGACCGTCCGGGCGGAGGGCCGGGTGCTGGCCCGGACCTGGCGGACCCTGGAGGCCAGAGCCCCCCTCACCGCCGCCGGGAAGCGATACACCGGGGAGAAGGTGACCCGGTACAGCCTGGAGCTGCTGGGCAGGCGGGTGAATTTTTATGAAAACAGTGGAATTCCATACGCAAAGTATGATACAATAACAGACACGAAATCCTGGGCCCCCTGGGGAAGCCGGGGGCTCCCCCTCTGCTGGCGGCGGGAGACCCACCGGGCTTACGAGACCATCCCCCTCCCCCTGGACCGGGGAGAGACCGAGGCCATGATGAAGGACCGCCTGGCCGGGGCCCTTGACAGCCTGCTGGAGGAGGGCGCGGTCCTCCGGAGCGACTTTCGGGCCGAGACCGCCGGAGACACCCTCACCGTCACCCTCCTGGCCCAGTGCTCGGAGCAGATCGGCCGCACCCGGGAATGGGGGCGGCCCGGCGACGCGGCGGGCCCCCGGCTGCCGGAGCCGGACACCAAAGAGCAAAGCGAGGCAACAGACGCCAATGATCGAACAGACAGTGAGCATTGAACGGATGGAGGACGCCATCGACATTTTCGGGTCCTTCGACGAGAACATCCGCCTCATCGAGCGGGAGCTGGGGGTCCACGTGGTGGGCCGGGACGACCAGCTCAAGATCGTGGGAGACGCCGAGCCGGTGATGTACGCCGCCAAGGTCATTCAGGGCCTCATCGGGCTCTCCGCCCGGGGCGAGGCCATCAATGAGCAGAACATCCGCTACCTGATCCAACTGGTGAAGTCGGGCAACGAGGACAAGATCCAGACCCTGGCCGCCGACGTGCTGTGCGTCACCGCCAAGGGCAAGCCCATCAAGGCCAAGACCGTGGGCCAAAAGCAGTATGTGGACGCCATCCTCAACAACACCATCACCCTGGGGGTGGGCCCCGCCGGCACCGGCAAGACCTACCTGGCCGTGGCGGCGGCGGTGTCCGCCTTCCGGGCCAAGGAGATCAACCGGATCATCCTCACCCGCCCGGCGGTGGAGGCCGGGGAGCGGCTGGGCTTCCTCCCCGGAGACCTTCAGAGCAAGGTGGACCCCTACCTCCGCCCCCTCTACGACGCCCTCTTCGATATGCTGGGCCCCGAGAGCTACGCCAAGTATGTGGAGCGGGGGAACATCGAGGTGGCCCCCCTGGCCTATATGCGGGGCCGCACCCTGGACGACTCCTTCATCATCCTGGACGAGGCCCAGAACACCTCACGGGAGCAGATGAAGATGTTCCTCACCCGGCTGGGCTTCGGCTCCAAGATCGTCATCACCGGGGACATCACCCAGATCGACCTGCCCGGGGACAAGGTCTCCGGCCTGAAGGAGGCCATGCGGGTCCTCCGGGGGGTGGAGGACATCGCCGTCTGCCGCCTCACCGAGAGCGATGTGGTCCGCCACGTCATCGTCCAGCGGATCATCCAAGCCTACGAAGAGGACGAGAACAGAAGAAAGGGCAAGCACCGCAATGAAAAATCATGACATCTACATCGACTGGGAGCTTCCCGGTCCCAATCCCTACAAGCCCCTCCTGACCCGGGTGATCTCCGCCGCGCTGGAGCAGGAGGGCGTCGCCATCCCCTGCTCCGTGGACGTGCTCCTGACCACCGACCAGGGCATCCGGGAGATCAACGCCGAGCAGCGAGAGGTGGACGCCGTCACCGACGTTCTCTCCTTCCCCTACCTGGAGCTCACCCCCGGCACGCCCCCCGACGGCACAGGAGAGGACGAGCTGGACCCGGAGACCGGCCTGTGCCCCCTGGGGGACATGGTGATCTCCGTGGAGCGGGCCAGGGAGCAGGCGGAGGAGTTCGGCCACAGCGTCCAGCGGGAGATCGCCTACCTGGCGGTCCACTCGGTCCTCCACCTGCTGGGGTATGACCACCTGGACGAGGGGCCCCAGAAGGCCCAGATGCGGGCCCGGGAGGAGGCCATCCTGGAGGGTCTTGGGGTCACCCGGGACCACTGGAACGAGGACCTGGACAAGCCCCTGGAGCCGGAAGGCCCTCAGGAGGTCCCCGTGCGCAAATGCGGGATGCTCACCATCTGCGGCCGGCCCAACGTGGGCAAGTCCACCCTCATCAACGCCCTGGTGGGGGAAAAGATCGCCATCGTCAGCAACAAGCCCCAGACCACCCGGAACCGCATCTGCGGCGTCCTCACCCGGGGAGACAGCCAGTTCGTCTTCCTGGACACCCCGGGCCTCCACCGGGCCCGGAGCCGCCTGGGGGACTACATGGTGGACGTGGTGAAGAAAAGCGTGGCCGACGTGGACGGCATCCTCCTGCTGGTGGAGCCCATCCCCAACGTGGGCGGGCCCGAGCGGGAGCTCATCGAGCAGATCAAAAAGGTGGGGGCCCCGGCGGTGCTGGTCATCAACAAGATCGACACCGTGGAGAAGGCCGACCTGCTGGCGGTCATCGACGCCTACGCCCAGGTCTGTGACTTCGACGCCATCCTCCCCATCTCCGCCAAGGAGAAGGACGGGCTGGAAGAGCTGCTGGACCTGCTGGCAGGGTACCTCCCCGAGGGGCCCCAGCTCTTCCCCCGGGACGCTGTCACCGACCAGCCCGAGCGGCAGATCTGCGGGGAGATCCTCCGGGAAAAGCTCCTCTACTGCCTGGACAAGGAGATCCCCCACGGCACCGCCGTGGAGCTCACCAAGTTCTCCGAGCGGGACACCGGCATCATCGACGTGGCCGCCACCATCTACTGCGAGAAATCCTCCCACAAGGGGATCATCATCGGCAAGGGGGGCGCCATGCTGAAAAAGATCTCCACCATGGCCCGGGAGGATATGGAGCGGTTCATGGGGACCCAGGTGTATCTGGAGACCTGGGTGAAGGTGAAGGAGAACTGGCGGGATAATCTGAATCTGATCAAGTCCTTCGGGTTTGACTGTGACAGTTAACCGAAAAACCGCCCCATTGTCCCATGAATCCTGACACGCCCCCGGGGCCTCGGTTCACAATGAAACATAGAAAAAAGAGTCTTGGAATGAAAATGATCCAAGGCTCTTTTCTTTTGTCTTCATATCCTTCCATCCCGTCCGCTTCTGCTCATACTCTCTTTTCCGATCTTCACGAAATCTCATCCCCAACATTTTCTGAAACCCTTGAAAATAAAGGGATTCCGGCTCCGAAATTCTGAAAGAGAAATCAGGAGTAAAAGGTTGAGGAAAGGGACGGAGAGGAACAGATGGAGTCAAAAACTCGGAGCGGAAGGGAATTGATTGTCCCGACTTAATATCGGAGATGAAGAAGGAAAAAAGAGTTTTGGAGAAGGAAATGAGTTGTCAGGATATGTGGGACAGAAGGGCGATTATTCGGGGGACGATCACATAGTGTTTCAGATTAATTGCAATTATTCCGAGATTTTGCGGTTTTTCGGAGAATTATTCTGAATTTTAAAATGGAGCAAAAAGCCCTTGCTGCATAAGGGATTGACGCGATTTCCGATTGGAGCAGCTACAAAAACTCGGATTAATTCCCTGGAATTATTCTGAATTTGAGGGAAAATAGGCTGCTTTTTCACAAAAACTCGGATTATTTCCTTGGAATTATTCCGAGAAAAGTGAGTGAGAGCTTGTCATAATCGTTAATTAATCCGAGAAAACAGCCGCCTGTTTTGTCAGAAAAGACAATAGCTCCGAATAATTACCAGAACTCAGAACAATTCATCTTTTGAATCAATCTGATTTATATGAGGGAGGTCATGCAAATGGAAAAGCCGGGAAAGAAGCTTCGGGATATCCGTTTCCGCAGCGAGAAGAACGGTCAGGTAATGGTAGTTCACAGCGAAGCAGCACGAGCGTACAGCAAGTATCTGGAGGAGAATGAGGACGTTTCCAACTATGAGGCTGGCAGGCCGCTGGATACAGGTCGATTGAAAAGCGTTCCTCGTGTAGATATTCGCGGCGACTACTTCAAGCAAACGTGGATGACAGACTTCTGCATCAGGTATCAGGATGGGACAGTTGGCGTTCGGGAGATCATTTGCACATCTGATTTGAACAAACGAGCAGAAGTTGAGAAGCTGGAACTGTCCCGGCGTTACTGGTCTTTAATGGGCGTGAAAGATTGGAAGGTGGTAGTGATCCGGCAAGAAAGCAAACAGCTATAAGGATTGGAGGCCATAGAATGTTTATCAGTTTATCTGGCGAACGATTTCATGTGCTTTTGCATGGGGCATTAGGTGCGTGGGTCATATCCTATGATTTTTACGGGATGCCCGTCTATCTTGACAAGCAGCATTTGGAACGGTCTGAACGGATCGAAGCGCCGGAGGAGTATGTTGCCAACAGAAAACGTGAAATGACGGATGCACAGAGGAAACGGTACGACTTACTGAAACCTGTTCTGGAGGATTCCCGCTGCATTACGGATTCTGGCTATCGGCAGGAATGTTTTAGACGAATCATTCTTGCGCATAATACTTCAAAACGGAGGTTGGAACGGCTCTATTACAGTTATCTCGCTCATGGCTGTCTCACCCAGAGCAAGCCGAGGGAAAGCAGGCGCAGGAAAGATTTTGATGATGCCATCAGGAAGTATTACTTCACGGCCAAGAGGAATTCCCTTCGCACAGCTTATGAACTTTTCATTTTGGAGCACTACACCAACAATGGTGATGTACAGAAGGATACTCCCTCTTGGGCAGCGTTCAAACACTACTACTATCGTCACTGGGGACAGGATAAGCAGAAGGACATTTCTCGTAATGGTCTTACTGATTACCAGAGGAACAATCGTCCTCTTTACAGTTCCGCCATGCAGTATCGTGACTGTCTGGGCTGCTACCAGATAGATGAGACTCCTGGGGATATCTATCTCGTCTCCAAATGGGACCGATGTTCGGTGATTGGAAGACCGAATGTCTATCTAGCAGTGGATACGGCTTCCGGACTGATTGCCGGTTTGTATGTCGGGTTGGAAGCAGGAGAACGGGCGGTAGCATCCTGTCTTGCAAACTGCTGTGCAGATAAGGTTGTCTATTGTCAGAAATATGGAATTGAAATCGATCCTGCTGACTGGCCCAGTAGAGGTCTTCCGTCTGAAATCATCAGTGACAGGGGGAATGAGTTTACAGGTGATCAAATGGATGAGATGTGTCTGTGCTACGGTATCGACTGCCAGACGCTTCCTCCATTTCGGGCAGAAGAAAAGCCGCTGGTGGAACGGGCGATGGGTCTGATCCAAGATAGTTACAAGTCTGTTTTACGGGGAAGGGGCGTTATCGGAGAGGATGTGGCTGAACGATGGTCTACTGACTACCGGAAGCAGGCAATCCTGACGCTGGACGAATATACCGCCATTGTGATCCACTGCGTTGTAGCCCTCAATAAAGGCCGTGTCCTGTCTGATATAGGACACCTGCCTGTTGATGCGCCTAACACGCCTGCGAGATTATGGGGGTGGCTGCTGGAGAACGGGAAGAGTAATCTGCTGGAAGTGGATGAGCGGGAGGTCTACTTGAGGTCCCTGCCAAGGGAGAAGACGAAAGTGACGCGGAAGGGGATCATCTTCAACGGAATGAGGTACCTGCCTGAACGAGGGACAGAGCTGACGATAGGAGAGAGTATTGAGTTTGCGTATGATGTGGCAGATTCCTCCGTGATATATGCGCTTCGGGCTGATAGAAAATTGCTTCCCTGTTATTTGGCTCAATCCAGCAGTAGATATAAGGGGTATGACTATTCGGATGTTTCTGTCATGCACCGGCAGGAAGCGGAACAGGAACGGGATGCCAGACAGGATGAGTTTGTCATTAGAGTCAAGATGCACGACGAGATTCAAAAGATCGTCCAGCAGGCAGAGGACCAGCGGGAAGCATACAAGGATGTATCAGACATTTCCCAAAATCGGGAATGGGAAAGGAGCAGACTCACATGAAATATCCGATTGGGCAACAGACGGTAGATGCTATATACGATAACAGCGGATCAGGGAATCCCCTTATAGAGGCGCTGCCAGACAGTTTAGAGCAGGCTCATTTCTTTGAGGCAATCCAGGAATATCCTGTTCTGCCTGAAAGCCTGAATACTCCTACGCGGCGAAAGAGAGCACTTTCGCAGCTTTCAAGCCTGTTTGTGCCTCTCGATTACATGTATCCCGTATATGACTCCCTGGTCCGAATGATGGAGACAAGCTATCACACTTTGACATCAAAAGAGAGTGTCATCCGTATGAATAAACTATTTGCTTCTGGCGGGTGTATTGGCGGATACGGGACGCAAGCACAATCGGGATCACTATTGGGAACACCTGGCCTGGGTAAGACATCTACTGTCAAGCGGTGTTTGATATTAATCCCTCAAGTAATCGCTCACGAGAAATATCTGCGGAAGCCCTTCTTCTGCAAGCAGGTGTTATGGCTGTTTGTGGAGTGTCCCAGCGATGCCAGTCAGAAGACAATGGCGTACAATATCGTCCGTGCTCTTGACCTTGCTGTGGGTGGAAACCATCTGGATTATCTGATGAGATCAAGATCAAGTGCATCCAGTGCGGTTGCTACCTATATAAAAGTGCTTTGCATGACATATCATGTTGGGCTGCTGGTAATTGACGAGATTCAGAATGTAGTATCAACTGCCCAAAGGACAAATAAAGTGAAGCCGCTGGTCCGTTTCCTCACAGAACTGACGAACGATACCTGCACATCCATCTATTTTGTCGGGACTACCCTGGCTGAGACAGTTTTTCAGTCAGAGGAGTATTTGCGGAGAAGAACAAGAGGGCCGAGATTGCTGCCGTTCAAGCCAGATCATGCTTATCGTGATTTCCTGTCCAAGATATGGCCCTATCAGGTTACGGTGGAACAAGCTGAACCAACAGATAAGCTGGCAAATGTCCTGTATGATTACAGCGGCGGGATACCAGCATACATCACCCGCATTTTTGAGAAGGCCCAGGCGCTGGCGCTCATACAGGATGCAATCAGGATCGACGATAAGCTGATCCGACAAGCAGCGGAGTACTTGTCAATTGAGCCGCCGCGAGAACTGGGGACGGGAACATTCATATCAGATATTTCCGTTTCAAAGGGGAGCAAATCACAGCAGCAGGCGGAAGAAACGGAATCATTTGAAATTGATATTCAGGTGGCAGGAAAACCTGCCATTCGTCAGTACGCGAATAAGAGAGGACGAAAGAGCGAGAAGAGGGATGCAGCAGATTTGATCGAAGCCTATAAGAGCGATATGGTAATCGCAATGCTGAAACAACACCATTTATACGAGGAGTTGGTGATATGCTGACGTACTTTCCAACGCCGTATCCTGACGAGTTGTGGTATAGCGTACTGTGCAGGTATTATGTTTCTACAGGGATACATGAATCATCTATCGTGAAGAAAGAATTGTTCGGTAGTAGGGAGAATATCAAGATGGCGACACTCTATCCGAATGCGAGTATACATACTGTGCTATCACAACTTCCGAAGGGTACGTATGACACAAAGAAGATCATACTGAACCATACGACGTTTGCTTACTATACACGGATGTACCAAGCCGAAGAAAAAGAACGAATGCTTAACGAACTGGCGGTGGGAAAAGGAAAAACACCTACGCATCTATGGAGAACAATTCCAAAAGAAGGGTACTCTCTCCGGTATTGTCCCGAATGCGTAAAAGAAGATCGTGCTTCCTACGGGGAACCCTACTATCATGTTGAGCATCAGATACCTCTGTCGAGTGTCTGTGTGCGGCACGGGTGCAGATTAAAACAAATTGATATTCATAACGCAAAAGTGTCGCTTAATCAAAAATTCTATCCTCTCAGTCAGTTGGATATAGATATTCAATCAGAGGAAGAAATACTTGATTCAGAACTGCTGGTCAGTCAGATTGTAAGAGAGTATTGGAAACTGCCCCGTTCTACAGGGCCGACCGAAGGATACAACAACCTATATCAAACACTCCTGAACAGTGGATACCTGAAAATATGTAAACAGGCGGGAGTGATTATTGATAACGAAAAACTGTACGATTCTTTATGCGAATGGTATGGAGGTAAGATGATTGAGTTGGCTTTTGGGAATGCAGTGTCTACCAATATGGTGAATAGGATCAGGAAATGGGAACAGTTGGTCCCAGACAGATATATTCTGATTCAAGCTATGCTTGGCATTCAGACAAGTGAGATTTTTAATAGTGCCCCGATTGAGGACAGTTTATATAGAAAGCTGCTGCGTTGCATTCGAGATGGAAAATACCAAACTCTCAAATCTATCTCAGAGGAGATGATGATTTCATCTAGTGATGTCAGAATACTTTTTAAAAGTTATGAATTATATCCGACCTGGCGTGAACTTCCAAAAAGGAAGGAGAGAATATCCAAAAACGGGCTATTGAGATGTACCGTGGATGAAAAAGAATTGGAGAAGATTCGAATATTTGCGAGAAAGATGGGGTATCAATCTGAAGGGCCATTTGCGTTAGATTGTGTTCGGTATATTATGGAGCAATCTAGCGAGTAGCGCGAATAATACCAAATCTCCCCGCCCCGCCCTGCGATAGATTTATCGATACTAATAATTCAAAAATTCATATCCATCACTTATGAGCGTCAGAGGTTCCGGCCCCGCTAGTCCCGGAACCTCTGACGCACAACGTGACAGGAAATGAATTTTTTATGTCAGATTGTTGACATATTGAAATTTTATTAGTATAGATAAATTATGAAAGGGCGGGGCGGGGAGAATAATATTTTGTACTGAATATGAGAAAAGAAATATATATAGAAAAGAAGTGATTGTTATGAAAGATGTGAAAAATATATTAGAAAATGAGATGAGTGCAGTGGATGAGGAAAATAAGAATTCTATATATGCTGTGAGTGAGAATGATGTAAATAATAATATAATTGAGATTGAGAACAATAATATTGTGCCTCAAAAGGTTATTGGGTTGACAGAACGAGAGTATATGATGCTGGAGATTATTGACAGGCAGAGGATTGTCCGTGCGGTTGAGCTGACTTGGCAGGCTGGCTATACAGACTATACTTACTGTCGTAAATGCTTGGGAAAACTGGAGAAGTACGGATACGTCACGTCAGCGAGGGATATGTATGGGCATAAGTGCTACTACCTGACCGGCAGGGGATTGTCCGAAATCGGGAAGCCGTGGGCTCATACTTATGAAATGACGTACACCACGAATCATGAATTGACGGTAGCGAGGGTGGCTACTTATCTTTGTATTACCCAGGGAGCGAGCATTTTTGATATGTTCTTTGATCCGCAACTGAAGCCCAGGTTTGCCCGTGGAGAGCACCGGCCAGATATCCTTCTTAATGATGTAGCGTATGAAATCGAGCTTAACCATAAGAGGCAGGAGAAGTTGGAACAGAATGTCCGCTCTAACGAGAGATTTGCGGAGCAGATTTGGATCGTGCCCAGGAACAAGCAGAAAGTTGCCCGAAATCTCGAGAAAGCAGCAAAAGCGGTTGCCGCTCACATTACGATTCTCTGGCTGGATGATCTGGAAAGCGTTATCGCCAATGCGAACGTTCACAATAATAGGATTGTTCAGCGTACTGGTGAAGAGCAGGTGCCTGAAGAAGATCCGGCCATCAAGAGTGTGATGGATAAGTACAAGCTCAGCGCTTCAAACGGGAGGTGATTGAAATGAGTAATATGGACTTGCAGCAGAGCCTCCGGTCAATGGCTCCTGCGGCTGTGCTTGCCGGATTCGTCTTCGAACCGTTCTGGTTTTGTGGCTGCTTACTCCTGATTTGGTGGGCTCGTAAGAGGTATGATGATAGCCTGCTGTTCAAGATTGCGGTAGGCGTCAATGTGGTAAACCTGCTTTTGATGTTAATCCCTCAAGAGGTAAGCGTTCTTGCGGGAACGTCTGTTCCGATGCTCATTGCATGGCTGTTCGGCTATTCTCCCATCCGCATGATTGTGCCCGCCCTGGTGCTGCTTATGCTACTGTATACCGATACCCGGAGCGCAGATGAAATGATTCTGGACGAACATAGGGCTTATCAACTGCAATGGTGGTCAGAAACCGATCATATCCCAGTGGAATCGGCCAGAACACACATCTTTACGGCAGGAACAACCGGAGCCGGAAAAACGACTGCTTTGTTGCATTACGTGAAGGACTCGATTGAGAAGGGAGAACCTCTTTATATCGTTTCAGGAAAGAATGGGGCTGTCGATCCCAAGAGCCTCCTGAGCTCTACACGTCGACTGGCGGAACAGGCGGGACGTGAAGTGCTTATTGTCAGCCTGAATGAAAGTGATCCCAACAGGAAACCCTACAACCCCCTTGCGGCTATGTCTCCGACAGAAGTGGCCGATGCCCTGGTGGCCATCAGTGAATATACGGAGCCACATTATAAAGCGTGTACCACAACCTGGATCAAAGCGATTGCGGAGTGTCTGGCGCTGGCCGGAATCCCGTTTTCCCTCTCGTCCATCTGTGACTTCTATTCCTTCGACAATTTCTCTATGCTTATATCTAACCTGAAGAAGGAAAAGAAGATAAAAAAAGAAGAAGCCGCAAAGTATTTGGACCTGAGAGAAATCGCAAAAGAGGCAGCCCTTTCTGAAAGCCGATACAGAAATTTATTATTTGGTGATGGTGCGTCTCTGTTTGGAGATGGATTATCATATGAAAGCGCCGCCACCGCCCGAGAGAAGAATGCAGTCTTCTTTCTGGATCTGGATAGCTTCAGGTATTCGGATTTCACCCAGGCTGTGGGTAAACTCTTCATCCACGACATACGCCATATCATTTCCACCGAAACAGATATGGACCAGCCGAAGCGGATCATTATGGACGAGCTAGGAGCATACGCAACAGAAAGCCTTATGCCGATCTTTTCACAATCCCGCAGCTATGGGTATCAGATTATCGTTGCGACCCAATCCCTGGCCGATCTGGACGCAGTATCAGAAACTTTTTCAGAAAGAGTTCTTGAGAATTGTAATCAATATTTGATCCTCCAACTCAATTCTTCAAAAGACGCAGAAAGAGTTGCCAATATTATTGGTACATACGAAACAATCGAAACGACCCGAAAATCCAGCGGTAGCGGGCTTGATCCCGCTGGAACGGGGACAAAAAAGATCGTGCATGAGTATAAAGTATCTCCAGATACAATTAAAGAGCTACCTCCGCTGAAAGCCATCTATTATAATAAACGTAACACAGATAACGTGCAGTTTATTACCGTGCCATTTGTCGAACCCGATATCATTTGCCGGTAAACTTCCCCTCCCTGCCCGTCAAGGACTCGAAAATTTTTGTTCCAAAATTTTTCGGACGAGTGCTGACGCATCCTTGACTGGCCTCCCGTTGAAGTTTTGCGAGTGAAGAAAGCAAGCGAAAGCGAAAGCTTTGCTTGAAGCAAAACGAATGGATTTTGGGAGGTCACGATCATGAAGAAGACAGATAAGATGAGCCGAGCCATCAGCCAGCTGGAGCACATTTATAACAGCCTGAACACCGACTTTTTTGGAAGGATGCTGCCGGTCCCGATCATTACCGTCCAGAGCAAGCCAGGAACCTACGGTCATTGCTCCGTTGCGAAGGTCTGGCAGAGAAGCGAGGACCACACGTATGAGCTCAATATTTCCGCTGAAACGCTCAACTACCCCATCGAGGAAGTGCTGGACACGATCCTTCACGAGATGATCCACGTATATTGCCGGGAAAACGGAATCAAGGAAACCAGCCGAAACGGAATGTACCATAATGGACGGTTCAAGGCTGAAGCGGAGAAACGGGGTATGACCTGCTACCGAACTGAAAAGTACGGATGGAACACGAAGCCCAACGACTTTCTGATTGAGTACGCGATGGAAAAGGGCTGGAATGAAATCCGAATCGGACGGAATACGATGGTTCCCTTCTCCTCACTTGGAGTTACCGGAAACGAGAACGGAGGCCAACAGCCTGAAGGAGGAAAGAAGCCCAGCAACAGCCGGAAGTATGTCTGTCCGAAATGCAAGCAGTCCATACGGGCAACCAAACAAGTCAATATCATCTGCGGGGACTGCCTCCGGAGGATGATTGAAGCTTAATATTCAAAGAGTGTGCTTCCGGCAGGAGGCGCATTTTCTTATGCAAATAGGTGTCCGCCAACGCTTTTCCGCGCTGGTGGATAGATGTTGAATGCGGTTTCTCTCAGACAGTATAATAGGTGCATGATGCTTGGTTTTCCCTTGAGAACAAAGATGACCCAAATTACAAGCCTCACTATCAAGATGGGATACATTTTCGAGAACTTGATCGGTCGCTTCTATCAGAACGTTGACGCTGGTCAGTTCTATACTGGGCGGGACATCATTAAGCTGCTCGTCTCTCTTTTGCTGGCTGAAGGATGCGATGACATCTTTGACCAGGGCAAGGTCGTAACCGTTTGTGAAAGCAAAGTGCAGAGTATGATACAATTCAGCGATTGCCTTACTGCCTGAAAATCAAGGGGGTGCAAATCCATTTTCGGGGGTGCATTTCAGAGGCAGAGGGTGCAGAACTATAAATTTTCATATTGAGAGGGAGTTATACACTCTGCCTGGAGTTTTCGTTTTAGTTTTCTCAAAACTATTGACATATCGCGAATAATGGATATAATAGATGTATGGATAAGATTGAAATATTTAAAGCACTATCAAATGAAACACGGCTCAGCATTATTGAGTGGTTGAAGGAACCGGAGAAAAACT
>CACZKM010000022.1:23612-28290 GCA_902781745.1 Oscillospiraceae bacterium | reverse complement strand
TATTGAACGGCTTTCTTCGCCGCACATCCGTGCGGCGGCCATGGGCATAGCCCATGGTAATAAAAACATATGAAATGTTTTTATCAAGAAATAGTATAATCGGTTCCGGACGATTCGGGCGGGGCCGCCGGCTGCGCTCTTTTGTATTGTAGAAACGAGGAGGAACGATCCCATGCGAAAGACCAAGATCATCTGCACCCTGGGTCCCGCCACCGACGCCCCCGGCGTCCTGGAGGACCTGATCCGAAACGGGATGGACGTGGCCCGGTTCAACTTCTCCCACGGCACCCACCCCCAGCAGAAGGAGCGGCTGGACCGCCTCAAGGAGGTGCGGGCGCGCATGGGCGTCCCCGTGGCCGCCCTGCTGGACACCAAGGGGCCGGAGATCCGGCTGAAGAACTTTGTAAACGGCAAGGAGGTCCTGGAGGCCGGCCAGCGGTTCACCCTCACCACCCGGGAGGTGGAGGGAACGAAGGACATCTGCGCCATCACGTATAAGAACCTTCCCCAGGACGTCCAGGTGGGGACCACCATCATGATCGACGACGGCCTCATCCGCATGACCGTGGAGGAGAAGACCGACACGGATATCGTCTGTCTGGTGGCCAACGGAGGCCCGGTGAAGGACCACAAGGGGGTCAACGTCCCCGGCGTCCATCTCACCATGCCCTACATGAGCGCCGCCGACCGGGAGGACCTTCTCTTCGGTGTGGAGGAGGGCTTTGATTTCGTGGCCTGCTCCTTCTGCCGTTCCGCCGCCGACGTGATGGAGATCCGCCGTCTGCTGGAGGAGAACGGGAGCAATATGCGCATCATCGCCAAGCTGGAAAACCAGGAGGGCGTGAACAACATCAAGGAGATCCTGGCGGTGGCCGACGGCATCATGGTGGCCCGGGGGGACATGGGGGTGGAGATCGACTTTACCGAGATCCCCGTCATCCAGAAGGACCTGATCGCCTACACCCTGGCCAGCGGCAAGCACGTCATCACCGCCACCCAGATGCTGGACAGCATGATCAACAACCCCCGTCCCACCCGGGCGGAGATCACCGACGTGGCCAACGCCGTCTACGACGGCACCTCCGCCGTGATGCTCTCCGGGGAGACCGCCGCGGGAAAGTACCCCGTGGAGTCCCTGAAGACCATGGCGGCTATCGCCGAGCGGACGGAGCGGGACATCAACTACTTCGAGCGGATGCGGGCCATGGACCCGGATATGCGCCTGGGCATCGGCGGGGCCACCGCCCACGCCGCCTGCACCACCGCCAAGGACACCAACGCCTCGGCCATCGTTACGGTGACCAAGAGCGGGGCCACCCCCCGGCTCATCAGCCGCTTCCGGCCAGACGTGCCCATCGTGGCCTGCGTGCTGGAGGAACAGGTCCAGCGGCAGCTCAGCCTGACCTGGGGCGTGACCCCCCTGATGATGGGTTACGTTACCAGCACCGACGACATGATCGAGGGCTCCGTGGCCGTAGCCAAGGAGGCGGGGCTCCTCCACGACGGGGAGATCGCCGTGGTCACCGCCGGGGTCCCCGCGGGCATTGCCGGCACCACCAACATGATCAAGGTCCACCTGGTGGGCAACAGCCTGATCAGCGGCGCCGGGGTGGGGGACCTGAACGCCCGGGGCGCCCTCTGCGTCTGCCGGACCCTGGAGGACGTAAAGACCAAGTTCCAGCCGGGGATGATCCTGGTGGTCCCCGGGACCAACAACGACATGATGCCCTATCTCCGGGAAGCGGAGGGGGTCATCACCGAGGAGAACGGCATGGGCAGCCACGCCGCCGTGGTGGGCCTGAGCCTGAACAAGCCCGTGATCGTCGGGGCCATCGGCGCCACCCGGACCCTGAAGGACGGGATGGAGGTGTCCATGGACTGCAGGAACGGGTCGGTGCAGAGCCTGGGGTGAGCCCCGGAGGCATCCGCATTCGTCCTCGGCGATCCCCGTCCCCCGTTTTTTCGGACCGTCGGAGATTATTCGGAGAAAACCCCTTGACTTTCCCGGAGCCGGAGCCTATAATACCCCCTGTCAAACCGGCAACGACGGGAACCTTCCCGCCTTTCCCCGCCCAGAGAGGGAGGACCATGGGCTGTAAGTCCTCCCGCGGCAGAAGACGGAGCAAGCACCATCCCCGAGCCGCCCACCGAGGGGTCGCACCGACCCGGTAGGCTGGGACGGGTCCGCCCGTTACAGCGGAAACGAAGCGGCGTGACGGTGTTTCGCCACGCAAGCAGGGTGGAACCGCGAGATATGCAACTATCCCGCCCCTGACATCAAATCAGGGGCGGGTTTTCTTTTTGCCTACGCCCCAAGAATCAGGAGGAAGACACCATGTCCGAGAATCAATTCACCTTTGAAAATCCCGAGTACCGCGCCACCTACTGGCACACCTGTTCCCACGTCCTGGCCCAGGCCATGAAGCGCCTCCACCCCGAGGTCAAGCTGGCCATCGGCCCCTCCATCGAGAACGGGTTCTACTACGACTTCGACACCCCCGCCCCCTTCTCCCCCGAGCAGCTGGCCGAGCTGGAGGCCGAGATGCGGAAGATCTGCAAGGAAAAGCTGAAGCTGGAGCGCTTCGAGCTGCCTAGAGAGGAAGCCATCCAATTCATGGAGGAGCGGGAGGAGCCCTACAAGGTGGAGCTCATCAACGACCTGCCTGAGGACGCCGTCATCTCCTTCTACAAGCAGGGCGAGTTCACCGACCTGTGCGCCGGCCCCCACCTGGACTCCACCGGCCGCATCAAGGGCAACGGCATCAAACTCACCGCCTGCAACGCCGCCTACTGGCGGGGGGACTCCAACCGCCAGACCCTCCAGCGCATCTACGGGGTGGCCTTCCCCAAGAAGGACGAGCTGGACGCCTACCTGAAGGAGCAGGAGGAGGCTCGCAAGAGGGACCACAACAAGCTGGGCCGGGAGCTGGAATACTTCACCACCGTGGACATCATCGGCCAGGGCCTGCCCATCCTTCTGCCCAAGGGCGCCCGGACCATCCAGGTCCTGCAGCGCTGGGTGGAGGACCTGGAGCAGTCCAAGGGCTATCAGCTCACCAAGACCCCCTACTTCGCCAAGCGGGAGCTCTATAAGCTCTCCGGCCACTGGGATCACTACCGGGACGGGATGTTCATCATGGGCGACCCCGATGACGAGACCAAGGACTGCTTCGCCATGCGCCCCATGACCTGCCCCTTCCAGTATCAGGTCTTCCTGAACCGGGGCCGGTCCTACCGGGAGCTGCCCATGCGCCTGGGGGAGACCTCTACCCTCTTCCGCAATGAGGACTCCGGCGAGATGCACGGCCTCATCCGGGTGCGGCAGTTCACCATCTCCGAGGGCCACCTGATCCTCCGCCCCGAGCAGCTGGAGGAGGAGTTCAAGGGCTGCCTGGACCTGGCCAAATACTGCCTGGGCACCGTGGGCCTGCTGGACAAGTGCACCTTCCGGTTCTCCCAGTGGGACCCCGCCAACCCCAACAACAAGTATGAGGGCACCAAGGAGCAGTGGGACGAGGCCCAGCGGATCATGGGCCAGATCCTGGACGACCTGGGGGTGGAGTACGAGATCGGCATCGACGAGGCCGCCTTCTACGGCCCCAAGCTGGACATCCAGTACAAGAACGTCTACGGCAAGGAGGACACCCTGGTGACCATCCAGATCGACATGCTCCTGGCCAAGCAGTACGGCATGGAGTATGTGGACGTGGACGGCTCCAAGACCACCCCCTACATCATCCACCGCACCTCCCTGGGCTGCTATGAGCGGACCCTGGCCTACCTCATCGAGGAGTACGCCGGCGCCCTGCCCTGCTGGATGGCTCCCGAGCAGGTCCGGTTCCTCCCCGTCACGGACCGGGCCGCCGACTACTGCGCCGACAAGGCCAAGGCCCTGGAGGCCGCCGGCTTCCGGGTGGACGTGGACTACCGCAACGAGAAGATCGGCCGGAAGATCCGGGACGCCCAGTTGGAGAAGATCCCCTACATGGTGGTGGTAGGCGACCGGGACATGGAAAACGGTACCGTCTCCCCCCGTCACCGGGCCGCCGGCGACCTGGGCGCCATGTCCTTCGAGGACTTCCAGGCCCTCCTCCGCGATGTGGTGGACAACAAGAAGAAGGATTCCGAGCTGTAAGGCGGAGGCGCGGTCATGTTTCTGGAACTGACCCCCGAGGGGAAGATCTACCGGGAGCCCGCGGAGTTCCACTTCGCGGACCCCGCCGGCCTGGGAAAGTGGGCCCTGACCATCCGGCCCTCCCAGGGGGACCTGGTCCACGCCGAGGAGATGGAGCCCAGCCTCCTCCTCAGCGGCCGCTACCGGCCCATCACCATGGAGGGGCGGAACTTCTTCGCCTCCAAGGACTTCGCCGCCTTCTTCCGACACCTGGAGGAGAAGGGCATAGAGGCCACGGACCGGGGCGTGGTGATCATCGCCATGAACAAGCTCCGGGAGATCATGCTGGAGTCCCCGGAGGTCCTGGACAACGCCCGTCTGACCTCCGACGGCAAGAGCCTCTACCTCATCAAGAACAAGCGGCTGAATATTCAGGGATAATACTAATTATCGATTAAAATGTTTAAAAACATTTTAATCGCCCACGGCAGATTCTGCCGTGGGCTGCAAGCCAAAGGCTTGCAGGATTAGATATTGAACGGCTTTCTTCGCCGCACATCCGTG
>CACZKM010000022.1:0-23565 GCA_902781745.1 Oscillospiraceae bacterium | reverse complement strand
TTGAACGGCTTTCTTCGCCGCACATCCGTGCGGCGGCCATGGGCATAGCCCATGGTAATAAAAACATATGAAATGTTTTTATCAAGAAATAGTATAACAACAGCGGCGCGGGATGTCACCATCCTCGCGCCGCTGTTTTGCTTTCTGCCCGCTTTCTCCGGCTCACAGCTCGTCCAGATCGAACTGGATGAACTTGAAGGCGGGGACATTCAGAGCGTCGGCAATGTCAAATAATGTATCCATCGAGATAGCTTTCTGAATATTGGGTGCCTCTACATGGCCGATAAAGGCGGGGGTCCGCCCCACCCGCTCGGCCAGTTGTTCCTGGGTCAAGCCTCGGAGCTTCCGGTAATACGCGATCTTCAGTCCCATCTGTAAATAACGTCCCTTGTGCATTTCCTTCATCAGATCACCTCTCTGTACAGTCTTATTGGATGTTACACCATTGTATCGTTATATGACAATAGATACAGTACAATCATACCGAAAAGCCATGAAAGATGGAATGAACTGGAAAGCATGGAATCCTACCTGAAAAATATAACACACTATGTTGATATAAGAGGTTTACTGCCGCAAACAGATTTTCTGGGAAGGATATTGGCAACATTGCACAAGTGAAAAGCGGGGAGCAGGGCGGCGTGGCGAGATCGATTTTCGTTGTTTCGTTGTTGCATTTCCCCTGACGGCCCCGTATAATAGGAACAAGAGAGCCGATGCCCTCATCCGGTCATCGGCCAGGCAAACCGAACACAGAGACAACAATGGGAGGAACCGATATGAAACAGAGCATGAAACTGGCTTCCCTGCTCCTGGCCCTCGTGCTGGTGCTGGCCCTGGCGGCCTGCGGCGGCAGCGGCGGAGCGGCGGACGACCCCAACCTGGGGATGTACAAGCTCCAGAGCCTCATGGGCTTCTCGCTGGCTGAGTACGCCGAGATGGTGGGGGTCTCTGAGGAGGAGGCCGCCGACTCCATGACCCTGGAGCTCAAGGCCGGCGGCAAGGCCGAGATGGTGGCCGACGGCGACGCCCAGAGCCTGGACTACACCCTGGAGGGCGAGACCCTGACCCTCACCGACGGCACGGACACCCTGGAAGGCACCGTGGCCGACGGGGTCATCAGCCTGAATATCGAGGGCGTGGAGATCAGCTTCGCCAAGTAAAGACCCTGGAAAAAACGGGATGTGGACCTGTTGCCACATCCCGTTTTTTTATGCTAGAATAGGGCAATACAGAAAACGGGAAGGGGGGGAACCATCCATGAGCGAGAGAAAGGGTCTGGTATTTGTCAGCATCGCCGCGGTGCTTTTCAGCGTGGGGGGACTGGGGGTGAAGCTCATCCCCTGGAAGGGCCTGTCCATCTCCTGTTTCCGCAGCCTGCTGGCGGTGGTGGTCCTGCTGCTCTTCGCCAAGGCCATCCATCACCCCCTGCGGCTGACCCGGGGGGTGGTCATCGGGGCGGTGGCGGTGTGCTGCAACTCGGTGTTCTTCACCATCGCCACCAAGCTCACCACGGCGGCCAACGCCATCCTGCTGGAGTTCACCTCCCCCATCTTCGTCATCCTCTTCCTCTGGCTTGTCTTCCATGAAACGCCCAGGCGGCCGGACATCGTGGCCTGCGTCTTTGTCTTCGCGGGCATCGGCTGCTTTGTCCTGGACGGCCTGGGCCAGGGGAACCTGCTGGGGAACCTCCTGGCGGTCTTCGCCGGCATGGGCTACGCCTGGGTCTTCCTCATGAACCGCCTGCCCGGCGGGGACGCCCTCTTCTCCACCATCCTGGGCCAGTGCTTCTCCATCGCCATCGGCCTGCCCTCCCTGGTGACCGAGACGGACTTCTCGCCCCCCACCCTCTTCTGGGCGGTGGTCATGGGGGTCCTCCAGCTTGGCCTGGCCTACGTCTTCCTGACCACGGGCCTCCGGTCCGCGCCCCCCGTGCCGGCCTCCCTGGTGGCGGGCATCGAGCCCGTGCTCAACCCCATCCTGGTGGCCCTGGTGGTGGGGGAGACCCTCAGCGGCTGGTCTGTCCTGGGGGGTGTGGTGGTCTTCACCACGGTGATGGTCTACAACGTCATCATGGCCCGGCAGCCCAAGGAGGAAGGGGAACCGGCCCGGTCTTGACACGCCCGCTCAGGCTATGTTACTTTTATTGCCATAACGACTCCAATCCCCCCAAGGAGGGCACCCAATGATCGGCACCTTTGTGAACATGGGCACCATTGTGGCCGGCAGCCTCATCGGCGGCCTGCTCAAGCGGGGCCTCAGCGAGAAGATGAATCAGAACCTCATGGACGTCATGGGCCTGGCCGCCTTCGGCATCGGCGTCAACTCCGTGGTCCAGAATATGCCCAAGAGCCAGTACCCCGTCCTCTTCATCGTCAGCCTGGCGGCGGGCTGCGTCCTGGGCCTGCTTTTGCGGATCGACGACCGGGTCAGCGCCCTGTCCGCCAGGTCCCCCGGGGGGAGCCAGCTTGGCCAGGGCATCGTCACCGGCTGCCTCATCTTCTGCATCGGCACCCTGTCCATTTTGGGGCCCGTCCAGAGCGCCCTCTACGGGGACCACACCCTCCTCTTCACCAACGCCTCCCTGGACTTTGTCACCTCCATGGTCCTGGCCTCCACCTACGGGGTGGGCATGGCCCTGGCGGCGGTGGTCCTCCTGCTGTGGCAGGGGGGGATCTACGGTCTGACCCTCCTGGCGGGGAACGTCATCACCGACAGCATGATGTGCGAGCTGTCCATCGTGGGGGGCTTCCTCATCGCCATGTCCGGCCTGGCCATCATGAAGGTCAAGGACTTCAAGGCCCTGAACTTCCTCCCCGCCCTGATCGTGCCGGTGGTCTGGTGCCTGATCCGGGGGTGAGCTACCCGAAGAACAGCCGGACGGTGAGGGCCGCGAAGAAGAACCCCGCCAGGTCCGCGCAGAGGGCGGCGGGGATGGCGTACCGGGTCTTTTTGATCCCTGCCGCGCCGAAGTAGACGGCGATGGTATAGAAGGTGGTCTCCGTGGACCCCAGCATCACCGCCGCTGTCCGCCCCACCGGGGAGTCCGGGCCGAAGGACGCGATCAGGTCCGACCCCACCCCCAGAGCGGCGCTGCCGCTGATGGGCCGCACCAGCATCAGGGGGACGGTCTCCGGCGGGACTCCCAGCCGGTCCATCACCGGGGCCAGGGCGGCGGAGAGGACCTCCATGGCCCCCGAGGCCCGGAGCATGGCCACCACGGTGAGAAGGGTCACCAGGGCGGGGAGGATGCCCAGGAGGATCTTCAGCCCCCGGGCCGCGCCCTGGAGGAGAGAATCGTACACGTCCACTCCACGGGCCATGCCGTAGACCGACACCCCGGCCAGGATGGCGGGGATGAGCAGGTCCAGCAGGCCGCTCACGGGCGGGTCCTCCACAGCCGGGCAAAGCCCTTGGCCGCCAGGACCCCCACCGTCACCGAGCACAGGGAGGTCACCCACACCGCCGGGAGGATGTCAAAGGGGGTCCTGCACCCCGCCGACAGCCGCACCGCCGCCACGGTGGTGGGGAGGAGCTGGATGGAGGCGGTGTTGCACACCACCAGCATACACAGACTGTCCCCGGCCACGCCGGGGGTTTTTTTGCTCATGCGGCGGGCGGCCTCCAGCCCCAGAGGGGTGGCGGCGTTGCCCAGGCCCAGGAGGTTGGCCGACACGTTGGCGGCGATGGCGTCCATCACCCCCCGGTCCTGCCGGAAGTCGGGGAAGAGCCGGGAGAGAAGGGGGGAGAGGAGTTTGGCCAGCTTCTCCGCCAGCCCCGCCCGGGCCATCACCTCCATGACTCCCATCCACAGGCACAGGGCCCCGGCCATGCCCAAAGCCAGCTCCACCGCCGCAGCCGCCCCCTCCAGGGCGGCCGGAGCCAGGGCGCTCCCCCGGCCCAGCACCAGGGCGCAGAGCAGGGAGAGGGTGGTCATCCCCGTCCAGATCGCGGTCATCGCCACGGCGGTCCCTCCTTTCCCCGTTTGTCTTCCCTTCGGGTTTCATGGTATGCGCCGGGGAAGAGGACCATGCCCGGAAGGGGACGGTCATTTTTGTTGGGATTTGACATTTTTCGATTGACTTCGACGGCATTTTTGTTATAATTAAAATGAATCCGGGGTTTTCTGTCATACCCTGGGGAACGCTCCGTCCAGGATGGGGCAGAAAGGATGTGCTCCTGTATGAAATCGACCGGTATCGTCCGTCGGGTGGATGAGCTGGGACGGATCGTCCTGCCCATCGAGCTGCGCCGCACCCTGAACATCGCGGAGAAGGATTCCTTGGAGATCTATGTGGACGGGGCGTCCATCATGCTGAAGAAATATCAGCCCGCCTGCATTTTCTGCGACAGCGCCAAGGACATCACTGTCTTCAAAGGAAAGAATATCTGTGCCCACTGCCTCAAGGAGCTGGGGCAGGTCTAAGCTGTTTGACCATACGCAGAACCGCCGCGAAGCAAAGGCTTCGCGGCGGTTTTTCCATGGGACTTTTTGAAAAAAGTAGAAATTACCCATAGGCAATCGGGGCGTTTTGTGGTATGATACTACGAAATGTATTTTGGAGCGGTATGTCTACCGGGAGAAAGGGGCGCGAAAACCCATGGGAAGACGTCTGACCGGGCTGCTGGCCCTGGCCGTGGGCCTGGTGGGATTGTCAGGCTGTATGTTCGGCTCTGTGGAGGAGATGTACGCCCTGCCCAAATCCTCCCAGGCCTATGTGGACCTCCAGACCAAGATCAACACGGAAAAGGGGGCGGCGGAGTTCATCGCCCCCCTCACCGGGGAGAACCGCCAGACCATCCAACTGGTGGACTTTGACGGCGACGGGGTCCAGGAGGCGGTGACCTTCTTCCGGAACGCCTCCGCGGACAAGCCCCTCCAGATCCTCATCTTCCGCCAGGACGACCACGGGGACTACCAGGTGGCCACCCGCATCGAGAGCGTGGGGGCGGAGATCGAGTCCATCGACTACCTGGACCTGGACGACCAGCCGGGGAAGGACCTGCTGGTGAGCTGGCAGGCCAGCGCCTCGGTCCACACCCTGGTGGGCTACGCCCTGGTCCAGGACCAGACCCTGGAGATCCTCCGCAGCG
Organism: Oscillospiraceae bacterium; assembly: GCA_902781745.1. GTDB lineage: Bacteria > Bacillota > Clostridia > Oscillospirales > Oscillospiraceae > Evtepia. The sequence continues at coordinate 18,471 of CACZKM010000022.1, read as the reverse complement.
GCTACAGCCGGTACCTCACCGGGGACCTGGACGGCGACAGCCGCCAGGAGGTCATCCTGTCCCAGACCGAGGGCGCCTCCCGGCTGCGGCTGGAGTATTACGACGGCCAGCAGGGGACCATGGAGCTGGTGAACACCGCCCAGGTCTCCGAGGGGGCCACGGACATCAGCAGCTGGACCGTCGGGAAGCTGGCGGGCGACACCCCCGCCCTCTTCGTCACCTCCTTCCTGGAGAAGGACCTGCTGGTCACCGACGTGTTCACCGTCGGCCAGGAGGGCCTGAAGAACATCACCCTGGACCCCGCCACCCGCAGCAGCCCCGCCGCCTACCGGTATTCCGCCGGGGTCCGGCCCGGAGACCGGAACGGGGACGGCGTCACCGAGGTCCCTGCGGGAGTGGCCGTGGACGCCTACGGGGAGAGCACCGTGGACCAGTTCTGGTGGCTGGACTGGATGCGCTACCGGGCCGACGGCGCCGGGGAGCGGGTGATGACCACCTACCAGAGCACCGACGGGAGCTGGTATCTGGAGATCCCGGACCAGTGGACCGGGAAGTTTGCCATGAACCGCCAGGAGAGCGCCGCCGAGGGGGTCCGCAGCGTCACCTTCGCCCGGGTCACCCGGTCGGGGGAGGACCCCTTCCTGACCATCCGCTGCCTGGTGGGGGGGGACCGGGCCGAGCACGCCCGGCAGGCCGGCCAGTATACCCTTTACGCCGACAACACCACGGTTTACACTGCCCAATTCCTGGACACCAACTGGGACTGCGGCCTGGATGAGCAGGAGCTTGCCCTCCGCTTCCACGTGGGCAGCGGCCCCTGGACCGACGACGCCCAGGGCTGACCCCCGGACGATCCTTTGTGATACCAAACAGCACTGTTCAATATAAAAGGAGAGACGACCATGAAAAAGATTCTGGTTTTGGAGGACGAGGCCAACATCCGCAGCTTTGTGGTGCTCAACCTCAACCGCGCGGGCTATGAGACCATCGAGGCGGGCACCGGCGAGGAGGCCCTGGAGCAGCTCCGGCTGAACCCCGACGTGCGGATGGCCCTGCTGGACATCATGCTGCCGGATATGGACGGCTTTGAGGTCTGCCGCCGGATCCGGGCCAGCAATTCCAAGATCGGCATTATTATGCTCACCGCCCGGACCCAGGAGATGGACAAGGTCACCGGTTTCATGACCGGGGCCGACGACTACGTCACCAAGCCCTTCTCCCCGGCGGAGCTCACCGCCCGGGTGGACGCCCTCTACCGCCGCACCGGCGGGGAGATGATGGACGACGGCGAGATCCAGCAGGACCCCTTCGTCCTGAACACCCGGAAGCGCACCCTGGAGAAGAACGGCCAGCGGGTGAAGCTGACCCAGGTGGAGTACGCCATCATCAAGATGTTCATGGAGAACCCCGGCAAGGCCCTGTCCCGGGAGGAGATTTTGAAGTTCGTCTGGGGGGAGAACTACCTGGGCGAGCTGAAGATCGTGGACGTGAACATCCGGCGGCTCCGGGTGAAGATCGAGGATGACCCCACCAACCCCATCTATATCACCACCATCTGGGGCTACGGGTATAAGTGGGAATTCTAGGCGTTTTGGAACCGCTTCGCTGGCATAGCCAGTGAAACAATGATTGGAATTTGTTCCGCTTTCTGCGGAAAGCGGAGGTCTGCGACGCTTTTTTCGCAGGAGCCTGGAAAAAGGAGCGCGTAACAGATGCTTTCGTTTCTGAAGGTCAAGGGAATACGGCGGCGGTGGCTCATCAGCAGCGTCGGGGTGCTTGTGCTCATCCTGGCGGTGGTGGTGGCGACGTTTTCGCTCATCATGAAGAGCTACTACGACAGCGGCATCCTCTCCGACATGGAGAGCAAGGCCCGGGCCGCCTCGGGGTACTTTGAGACCTACGTGGGCGCCGGCTCCGAGGAGGGGGACTACCTTACCGCCGCCCAGGACTACGTCAGCTCCTTCACCGAGGGGAGCAAGCTGGAGCTCCAGTTCCTCACCCCCGGAGGCACGGTCCTCTATTCCTCCAACGGACTGACCCTGTCAGGCACCGTGCCGGCCACCGAGGACATCACCCGCCTCCAGACCACCGGGAAGGTCTCCTCCTTCCGGGGGACCGCCCCCCAGACCGGGGAGCGGATCACCGCCGTGTCGGCCCCCCTGGCCTACAACGGGGAGCTCATGGGCATCATGCGGTATGAGACCTCCATGCGGCTGGTGGACCGGCAGGTCCTCATGCTCACCCTGGCCGCCGCGGGGCTGTGCCTGCTGATCCTGGTGCTGGTCTATCTGTCCAACGGCCGGTTCGTCCGGTCCATCGTGGACCCCGTCCAGCGGGTCACCGCCGTGGCCCAGCGCATCGCCGCCGGCAGCTACGGCATCCAGGTGGAGAAGCGGTACGACGACGAGGTGGGGGAGCTCACCGACGCCATCAACGATATGTCCCAGAAGATCAAGCAGGCCGAGAGCATGAAGTCCGACTTCATCTCCTCGGTGTCCCACGAGCTCCGCACCCCCCTCACCGCCATCACCGGCTGGGCGGAGACCATCATGAACGGCGAGGCCCGGGACGCCTCGGACATCCGCAAGGGCATGGGCATCATCGCCAGCGAGGCCCGGCGGCTGTCGGGCATGGTGGAGGAGCTGCTGGAGTTCTCCCGGATGGAGAACGGCCGGTTCACCCTCTCCGTGGAGCCCATGGACATCCAGGCGGAGCTGGAGGACGCGGTGTTCACCTACCACGAGTTCCTGGCCGCCGAGGGCATCGTGGTCCACCACACCGACTGTGAGGATATGCTCCCCCCCATCCCCGGGGACCCGGACCGGCTGCGGCAGGTCTTCTGCAACCTCCTGGACAACGCCGCCAAGCACGGCGGCTCCGGGGGACGCATCGAGACCGCCATCTACCCCGAGGACGGGGACGTGGTCATCACCGTCCGGGACTTCGGCCCCGGCATCCCCCCGGAGGAGCTGCCCAACGTGAAGTACAAGTTCTACAAGGGGAGCTCCACCGCCCGGGGCAGCGGCATCGGCCTGGCGGTCTGCGAGGAGATCGTCTCCCTCCACAACGGGGAGCTGACCATCAAGAACGCCGAGGACGACCAGGGCGGCTGCCTGGCGGAGATCCGCCTGCCCATGGGCACCTGAGAAAATAGTACATTTGTTCGAAAAATTTGCCGAACCCCCTTGCAATTTGCCATGGGGTTTGCTACAATTTTGCAGGAAACACGGAAGGCCGCCGGCGCCGGCGGCTGTACAAGGAGAATCTATGTCTGAAACAAAACCCCGGGGCGCGGGGGAAGCCTGCGCCTTTCGCACCACCATCGGCGGGCAGGCGCTGATCGAGGGCATCCTCATGCGGGGGCCCAAGAAGCAGGCCATCGTGGTCCGCAACCAGGAGGGAGGGCTGGAGGTCAAGGAAGAGGACCTCAAGCTCATCAAGGACCGGTATCCCATCCTGGGGGTCCCCTTCCTCCGCGGCGTGGTGAATTTTCTGGACTCCCTGGTCAAGGGGGTCAAGGCCCTCATGTGGTCCGCGGAGTTCTACCCCGAGGACGAGGAGGAGGCCCAGCCCTCCAAGCTGGAGCAGTGGATCGAGAGGAAATTCGGCAGCGACGCCCTGATGAAATGGATCATCGCCCTGGCGGTCCTGGCCGGGATCGCCTTTGCCGTGGTCCTCTTCATCGTTCTGCCCACCCTGGGCACCTCCGCCCTGCTGTACTTCTTCCCCGAGGCCCCCATGTGGCTGCGCAACCTGCTGGAGGGCGTCATCAAGCTGGTGATCTTCTTCGCCTACCTGGTCCTGGCCTCCCGGCTCAAGGACATCCAGCGGACCTTCCGCTACCACGGGGCGGAGCACAAGACCATCTTCTGCTACGAGCGGGGGTTGGAGCTCACCGTGGACAACGCCCGGGCCATGCCCCGGCACCACCCCCGGTGCGGCACCAGCTTCCTCTTCGTGGTCATCGTCATCGCGGTGCTGGCCTCCTGCGTGGTCTTCGCCCTGCCGGGGATCCGGGACGTGGCCACCAACCCCATTGTCCGCATCCTTCTCCACCTGGTGCTTCTGCCGGTGGTGGTGGCGGTGACCTATGAGCTCAACCGCTTCATCGGCCGCCACGACAACCCGGTGACCCGGGCCCTGTCGGCGCCGGGGATGTGGATGCAGAACTTCACCACCTTCGAGCCCGACGACTCCATGCTGGAGGTGGCCATCGAGGCCCTGACCCTGGTGCTGCCCGAGGTCAAGGGAGAGGATGAATGGTGAGACTGCGCTCCGAGGGCTGCCTGACCGGCCCATCGGAGCACAGGAAACAGACAAATCGAGGTGAGACCCTTTGGCAAGGACCTATCATGACCTGAGACTGGACGCCCGCCGGGAGCTGGAGCAGGCGGGGATCGAGGCGGCGGATTTTGAGAGCTGGCAGATCCTCTCCACAGCGGCGGGGAAGACCCGGGAGGAGCTCCTCCGGGACGAGACCCTGTTTACCTCCGACGAGGTGATAAAGGCGGTGCAGTCCATGGTGGCCCGCCGCCGCCGGGAGGAGCCCCTGGCCTATGTGCTGGGGGAGTGGTCCTTCCATCACCTGGACTTTTATGTAGACAAGACCGCCCTCATCCCCCGGATCGACACGGAGATCCTGGCGGAGCTGGCCATCAGCGAGCTGCGGAAGTATTCGGGGAACACCCGGGCGCTGGACCTGTGCGCCGGCACGGGGTGCCTGGGCATCACCATCGCCTCGGCGGTGAAGACCTGCCGGTCGGTGCTGGTGGAGCTGGACGACGGCCCCCTGGAGCTGTGCAAGCGGAACATCCGGCGGCACAAGCTCACCGGCCGGGTGGTCCAGTTAAAGGGGGATGTGACCCTGCCCCCCAGCCCCGCCCTGGGGCAGTTTGACGTGGTGGTGTGCAACCCGCCCTACATCGCCACCGGGGAGATCCCCTATCTGGACGCCTCGGTGAAGGAGTACGAGCCCCACCTGGCCCTGGACGGCGGCCCCGACGGGCTGAAGTTCTACCGGGCGGTGGCGGAGCTGTGGAAGCCCGCCCTGAAGCAGGGAGGCACCCTCTTCTTTGAGGTGGGCATCGACCAGGCCAAGCAGGTGGCCACCATCATGGCCCGGGCGGGCTACACCCGGATCCTCATCACCAGAGACACCAACAAGATCGAGCGGGTGGTGTCCGGCCGCCGGCCCTACGAGGCGGTGGTCATCCCCTTCCCGGACGGACAGAAACAGGAGGACTGAGCAATGGCAGACAAGAAGAAAACGACGGTGGCCCCGGCGGCCCCCGCGTCAGATAAAAAGAAAGCCCTGGAGACCGCCATGGCCCAGATCGAGCGGGCCTACGGCAAGGGCTCCATCATGCGCCTGGGGGACAACACCCGGGTGGTGGTGGAGGGCATCCCCACCGGCTCCCTGGCCCTGGACGTGGCCCTGGGCATTGGCGGCGTGCCAAGGGGGCGGATCATCGAGATCTACGGCCCCGAGTCCTCCGGCAAGACCACCTTGGCCCTTCACATCGTGGCCGAGGCCCAGAAGCGGGGGGGCGAGGCCGCCTTCATCGACGCCGAGCACGCCCTGGACCCCACCTACGCCCGGGCCCTGGGGGTGAACATCGACAACCTCCTCATCGCCCAGCCGGACACCGGTGAGCAGGGTCTGGAGATCTGCGAGGCCCTGGTGCGCTCCGGCGCCCTGGACGTCATCGTGGTGGACTCCGTGGCCGCCCTGGTGCCCCGGGCGGAGATCGAGGGGGACATGGGCGACGCCCACGTGGGCCTGCTGGCCCGGCTCATGAGCCAGGCCCTGCGGAAGCTGGCGGGCTCCATCGCCAAGACCAACTGCGTGGTCATTTTCATCAACCAGCTCCGGGAAAAGGTGGGGGTCATGTACGGAAACCCCGAGGTAACCACCGGCGGCCGGGCCCTGAAGTTCTACTCCTCCGTCCGCATCGACGTGCGGCGGGTGGAGGCCATCAAGGACGCCGGCCAGGTGGTGGGCAACCGCACCCGGGCCAAGGTGGTCAAGAATAAAGTCGCGCCCCCCTTCCGGGAGGCGGAGTTCGACATCATGTACGGCGAGGGCATCTCCAAGTACGGGGAGATGGTGGACCTGGCCGTCAAGCTGGATATCGTCCAGAAAAGCGGCTCCTGGTTCTCCATGGGCGAGGAGCGCATCGGCCAGGGCCGGGACGCCGTGAAGCAGTATTTCCGGGACAACCCGGAGATCAGCGACCGGGTGGAGGAGGAGATCCGGGCCAATGCCTGGAAGCTCCTGGGCGGCCCCGCCAAGGCCCCCGCGGCCTCTGCCGCCGCCCCCAAGGCCCCGGCGGAGCCCATCACCCACGCCGCCCAGCCCGTCCAGGAGCCGGCGGACCTGAGAGACATCGACATCAGCGCCGAGGACTTCGACGACGATGCGGATTGAGAAGCTCCTCCCCCCCGCCCAGCCGGGGAGGCCCTGGACCGCCGTCCTGGAGGGCGGCGACGCCCTGCGCCTGCCTGAGGGGGCGGTGGCGGACTTCGCCCTCTACGGGGGCATGGAGCTGACGGAAGAGACCCTGGCCGACCTGCGGGAGCGGGCCTTCCTCTTGACCCTCCGGGAGCGGGCGGTGGCCCTGCTGTCCCGCCGGATGCTCTCCGCCGGGACCCTCCGGGAAAGGCTCGCCGCCAAGGGGGCCACGGAGGCCCAGGCGGAGGAGGTGGCGGCCTGGGCGGAGCGCATCGGCCTGCTCAACGACCGGGCCTACGCCGCCGCCCTGGTCCGGCACTGCCAGGCCAAGGGCTGGGGACTCTACAAGATCAAGGACGAGCTCTACCGCCGCCGGGTGCCCCGGGATCTCTGGGAGGAGGCCCTGGCGGAGATGGAGGGGCCCGAGGAAGCCATCGACCGCTACCTGGAACAGAAGCTGGCGGACCCCTCGGACCGGAAGCAGGTCAAAAAAGCCTCCGACGCCCTGGCGCGCCGGGGCTTTTCCTGGAGTGACGTGTCCGCCGGCATCCAGCGGGCCAGGGACCGGCAGCGGGAGGCGCTGTGGGAGTAAAGCGCACAATTTGATCCTGCCCATGACAAAAGGGGCCGCTCACTTGCTGAGCGGCCCGTTTTCTGACTAAATTCGTGGATCGCGCGGAGGGGGGTCAGTCCATATCCTCCAGCAGTCCGTGCTTTTCATACCGGGTGATCCGGGCGGGGCGGTTGTTCTCGTCCACGAACACCACCTTGGGCCGGTGGCCGGCCTGGACCTCCTCCGGGGTCAGGGAGGCGTAGCACATGATGATGACCTTGTCCCCCACGCTGACGCACCGGGCCGCGGCCCCGTTGAGGCAGATCATCCCCGAGCCCCGCTCTCCGGCGATGGTGTAGGTCTCGAACCGGCTGCCGTTGTCGATGTCCACGATCTGGACCTTTTCGTATTCATAGATCCCCGCCGTGTCCAGCAGGTCCTGGTCCACGGTGATGGACCCCACATAGTTCAGCTCCGCCTGGACCACCGTGGCCCGGTGGATCTTTCCCTTCAGCATTTCGATCTGCATCTCTCAGCCCTCCACGATAAAATTGTCGATCAGCCGGGTCTTGCCGATGTACACGGCCATAGCCACCAGGACCGGCCCTTCGATCCGGTGGATCGTCTCCATGGTCACCCCGTCCACGGCGGTGACATAGTCGATCCGGGCCAGGGGCTCCGCCTGGATCGTCTCGGTCATGGCGGAGACGATCTTGTCGGCGTCCCGTTCGCCCTTCTCCGCCATGTCCTGCCCCAGGAAGACCGCCTTGGACAGGCAGAGGGCCGCCTGGCGCTCTTCCGGGGAGAGGTAGGTGTTCCGGGAGGATTTGGCCAGGCCGTCTGCCTCCCGGACGATGGGACAGCCCACGATCTCAATGCCGTAGGACAGGTCCCGGACCATCCGCCGGAGGATGGCCAGCTGCTGGGCGTCCTTTTGGCCGAAGAAGGCCTTGTCCGGGGTGACGATGTTGAACAGCTTGGAGACCACGGTGCACACGCCCTTGAAGTGGGTGGGCCGGGTCTTGCCGCACAGGGCCTTGGGCATATCCGACTGGATCTCCACGAAGGTGGCGGCGCCCTGGGGATACATCTCCTCCACGGAGGGGTGGAAGACCAGGGAGGCCCCGTGCTCCTCCAGAAGGGCGCAGTCCCGGTCAAAGTCTCTGGGGTAGGCGTCCAGGTCCTCCGTGGGGCCGAACTGGGTGGGGTTGACGAAATCGGAGACCACCACTTTATCGCACAGGGAGACGGCCTTGTCCACCAGACTGGCGTGGCCCTCGTGGAGATAGCCCATGGTGGGCACCAGGCCCACAGTCAGCCCCTGCTGCTTCCAGGTCCGGACCTGGGTCCGAACCTCTTCGATCTTGGTTGCAACGATCAGATTCATAACGCACCTCCCTGCATGACGCGGACCGGCTTCCGCACAGGCCGTCCGATGGTTTGGTCCAGATGGGTCAGGACCGGTTCCGAACAATCGCTCTTGCTGTAGCTCTGCTCCTGGGTGGGGAAGGAGCCGTCCTTCACCTGGCGGTCATAGGCCCGGAAGGCGCTGCGCATCATGGCCCCCACCTCGGCGAAGCGCTTGACGAACTTGGGCTCCCGCTCTCCCATTCCCAGCATATCCTGCCAGACCAGCACCTGGCCGTCGCAGCCGCTGCCGGCGCCGATGCCGATGGTGATGATGTCCAGCTTCCGGGTGATAAGGGCGGCCAGCTTGGGGGGCACGCACTCCAGCACCACCATAAAAGCCCCTGCTTCCTGGACGGCCAGGGCATCCTCCAGGACCTGCCGGGCTCCGTCTTCTCCCTTGCCCTGGACCTTGAAGCCCCCCATGGCGTTGCAGGACTGGGGGGTCATCCCCACGTGGGCGCACACCGGGATGCCGCAGGCGGTGATGGCCCGGATCCGGTCGCAGACCGCCGCGCCCCCTTCCAGCTTCACGGCGTTGGCGCCGGCCTCCTTCATCAGCCGGCCGGCGTTGGTCACCGCCTGCTCCACGGAGACCTGATAGCTCATAAAGGGCATGTCCACCACCACGAAGGCGGTCTTGCAGGCCCGGGACACGCTGCGGCCGTAGACGATCATCTCCTCCATGGTGACGGAGAGGGTGTCCGCATAGCCCTGCATGGTCATGCCCAGGCTGTCCCCCACCAGGATGGTGTCGATGCCGGTCTCATCCATGAGACGGGCGGTGGAGTAGTCGTAGCAGGTCAGCTGGGAGATGTGCTCCCCTCTGGCCTTCTTCTCCGCCAGGGTAAGTACGGTGTTTTTCTTCATTGGTTCGATCCTCCTAAAAGCTCTGAAATGGGCTGATAGTTTGTTTCCGGGTGCTTTTCTTCCGCCATGCCGGTCAGGACCAGAGAGGCCGCTTCATAGAGCCTCCTGTTCTCCGCTGTGCCGAGACAGGCCAGATGCCGGGCCACCGTCCGGGCGTCTCCCCGCTCCACCGGCCCGGTCAGGGCCAGGGCGGGCCCGTCCTGAAGGATGTGCTCCAGGTTGGCCTTCATCAGGGGAGAAAGGGCTTCCAGGGCGTCCGCTTCCGCCAGGCCGCAGTCCGCCAGAAGATCCACGCTCACCTTTGCCAGAGCGCAGACCAGATTGCTGGCTATGGCACAGGCGCAGTGATAGGCGGATTTTTTGGCCGAGGGCAGGCGAAAGGTCCTGGCGCCCAAGGCGGTCAGGGTCTGCTCCCACAGGGGAAGATGGGGTCCGTGTCCCTCCAGACAGAAAAAAGCACCCGGCAATTCCCTCCACGCAGCGTCCTTGCTGCTGATGGGGAATAGCGGGTGGATCGAATAGAGGCCGGCGCACAAAGACTCCGCCCCGGGAAATGCCTCCCGGGCGGTGAGGGCGCCGCTGCAATGACACAGTTGTTTTTCCGTCAGCTCAAACTCCCGCAGTGTTTCATACACCGGGGAGATCATCCCGTCTGGAACCGTCAAGAAGATCACGTCGCTTGCCTGGACCAATGCTTCTGCTGAGTCAAAAGCCGTCGTGTGGGTAAACAACGCCGCTTCCCCGGCTGATTCTCGACGCCGGCTCCAATAGCCGGTCACCGTAACGCCGTTTTGGGCAAACCACTTGCCCAGTGAGAAGCCTACCTTTCCTGCTCCAATGAATCCTATGTTCATCGTATCACCTCGTCTTTCCGATGGCGACGCGATGTTCTGCTGGTCCCCGGGAAGGAGCCGCAGGAGATGTCGGTACAGTTTCCTCTTCGGAATACCATCCGCTGGCAGTTCGACCGGGAAGCCCCAGTCGAAAAACCTCACTGATTGTAGCACTGTACCCGCCGATTGTAAAGAGCTTTTTTCCTGAATATGGGTCCTGCTGCCGCCCAATGGGTCCGGCCTGTTCCCTGGAGAGAAAAAAGCTGTTCCCAAGACAGGGCGGATGTGCTATAATAAGGTCCGCGAATCAACCGCAGCGCGGTTTGCCCGCGGGGCGGAGGGGTTCTCCTGCGTTTGCCCGAGAGAACAGAAGTAATCTGCATTGGACGGGCCGGAACAGCCTGCCGTGTTATTTTGAGGATGGATACCATGAAAGTAGGATTTATCTCCCTTGGCTGCGCCAAGAACCAGGTCAACTGCGAGCAGATGATCTGGCAGACCTACGAGGCCGGCCATGAGGTGGCCCTGGGGGCCGAGGACTGCGACGTGGCCGTGGTGAACACCTGCGGCTTTCTCAAAGAGGCCCGGGAAGAGGCCCTGGCGGAGATCGAAAAGCTGGCCGAGCTGAAGGCGCAGGGCCGGCTGGGGAAGATCGTGGTCACCGGCTGCATGGCCCAATGGTGGAAGGATACCATCGAGGAGATCTGCCCCGCCGCCGACGGCTTCGTGGGCGTGGGGGGCTATGAGGACATCGCCTCGGTCATCGAGGCCGCCGCCCGGGACCAGCGTCCCGCCCGCTTCGGGGACATGGACGCCCCGGTGCCGGAGACCGACCGGGTGGTCTGCACCTCGGACCACTGGGCCTGGCTGCGGATCGCCGAGGGCTGTGACAACCGCTGCGCCTACTGCGTGATCCCCTTCATCCGGGGGAAGTTCCGCAGCCGCCCCGAAGAGGCGATCCTGGCCGAGGCGGAGAACCTGGCCCAGGCGGGGATGAAGGAGCTCATCGTGGTGGCTCAGGACATCACCCGGTACGGTCTGGACCTCTACGGGGAGCGGACCCTGGCCAGGCTCCTGCCCAAGCTGTGCGCCATCGAGGGGATCCACTGGGTCCGCCTCCACTATCTCTATCCCGACGAGATCACCGACGAGCTCATTGACGTCATCGCCAAGGAGCCCAAGATCGTGAAGTATCTGGATATCCCCATCCAGCACATCAGCGACAGGGTCCTCAAGGGGATGCGCCGCCGGGGGACCGGGGACGAGATCCGGGCCCTGTTCACCAAGCTCCGGGCGCGGATCCCCGGTTTGGTCCTCCGCACCAGCCTCATCGCGGGCTTCCCCGGGGAGACCGAAGCGGACTTCGAGGAGCTGTGCGAGTTCCTGCTGGAATATAAGATCGAGCGGGCGGGGGTCTTCCCCTATTCCCCGGAGGAGGGGAGCGCCGCGGCGTCCTTCCCGGACCAGGTGGACGAGGACGACAAGCGCCGCCGGGTGGAGCTCATCACCGGCCTCCAGCTCAACGTCATCGACGACTGGTGCCGGTCCAAGGTGGGGGAGATCACCGAGGTCCTCTGCGAGGGCTATGACGACGAGACTGAGCTCTACTACGGCCGGGCGGTGTGGGACTCCCCGGAGATCGACGGCGTGGTCCACTTCGAGGGCGAAGAGGGCGGCGTGGTCCCCGGCGGGTTCTATCAGGTCAAGATTACGGACGCCTACGACGGCGAGCTGGTGGGGGTCCGGTATGAGGAGGAAACGCCATGAATACAGCCAATAAGCTGACCATGGCCCGGGTGGTGATGATCCCGGTGTTCCTGGTGCTGCTGTACCTGGACTTCAAGGGCCATCTCTACGCCGCCCTGGCGGTGTTCATCCTGGCCAGCGTCACGGACTTTATCGACGGCTACGTGGCCCGGCACTACAATATGATCACGGATTTCGGCAAGTTCATGGACCCCTTGGCGGACAAGCTCCTGGTTTTCTCCGCCATGGCCTGGTTCGTGGAGATGGCCTGGATGCCCGCCTGGGCCTTCTTTGTGGTCATCGCCCGGGAGTTCGCCGTCACCGGCCTGCGGCTCATCGCCGTGGAGCAGGGGCGGGTCATCGCCGCGGGGAAATCGGGGAAGGTCAAGACGGCCTCGACCATGGTGTGCATCTGCCTGATGCTGGCCATCCCCAGCGTCACCCTCCGTCTGGTGTGCTGGATCGTTATCCTGGCCACCACGGTCTACTCGGGGATCGAGTATTTCGTCCGGAACAAGGACGTGCTCACCGCCGGGGAGATGTGACGGAATGGGCGGAAAAGTGTAGGTTTGTCAATGATGTGTTACAGAATTAGGAAAAGAAGAAAGGACGTCCTTTGGGGAGGCCCAGTTGAGGGGACGCATGGGGAAGTTATTGTATTTCCTGTTCCAGACAGCAAGCTGCTTCCGGAAGTCCTCGAAGGAGTAAAAGGAATGTGAAGCATAGAAATACTCATTGTCTTACCGGTGACTTCTCTCCACCTTGCCGTTGTGTCTGGGTGTGTATGGCTTGATCAGCTTGTGCCGGATACAAAGCTGCTCCAGCGCAACCTCAAAGTGAGTTTTCTTGTCCGAACACTGTGGATTGAGCCGGTTCGTAAATTCCGGGCCGTTATCCGTCTGAACACACTCAATAGCATACGGAAAGCGTTTCACACAATGTTGAATGAACGCTGCGGAGGAATAAGAACTGTGCTCCTTAAAGGCCTCCAGATAGCGGAATCGGCTGTACTCATCCAGGAAGGTGTATTGGTAATAATAGCCTCCATTCTCAGCGGCGTCCTCCTTGGCCTGACCGACCAGGCAAGATGCCGGGACGTATTTGACGTCGATCTGGACCCGCTGACCAGGGTAGGTCATCTTCTCGTAGGGCTTGGGGATGTACTTGGGATTAGGCAGCTTTACCGCCATCTGACCTCGCTTTCGCAGGAAGCGATACAGGCCGGATATCGAACGGGTGTAGCCTCGCTGCCGAAGTTTGACCCAGAAGACGACGAGCCCAGCGTTTGGATTCCTTCTCCTCATATCCTCAATGAGCTTGATCTCCTCCGGCGTATGCTGGTTGGGATGGCTGTGGGGGCGATGTGAGCGGTCAGCCAGGGACTGCAGAGTGCCATCATAGCGCTTCATCCAGCGATAGATGTACTGCCGGTTGGTTTTATATCGGATGGCCGCTTTTGTGGCTCCGTGCTTTTTCGCGTACAAAATTAGGGATTGCCGATACCGCATGGTTTGTGTTATCTTGTTCATAGCGAATAGGATTCACCTGCCTTTGGTTTGTTCTCGTCAACTCAACCTTAACACAGGTTCGTCCTATTCGCTTTTCTTTTTTCGCCTGAGAATTTGTGAGCAGCCTGGCTGCTCATGAATTCTCAGGCTTTCTGTCACACATCATTGTAACACCTACAGAGATGTGACGGAATGGGCGGAAAAGGAGATTGACGCGCCGGGGATTTCTGTGTATAATACAATTTAACCGCCTGCTCCGGTGGGAGCGGGCGGCTGAGATGGAGCGGTATCGAAGTGGTCATAACGGGACTGACTCGAAAGGTCTCATTTTTGCCGTCTGTAAAATTCGGCGATTTCCTTGATTTGCAGGGCTTTCCGCGATTTTCAGAGCAGGTCCTTTCGCAATTTCTTCATTCATTTGAGTTTTTTACCCCTCGAAATTAAGGCGATTTCGAAGGGTCAAAACTGAATACGGAGGGCTATCGAAGTGGTCATAACGAGCTCGACTCGAAAGAATCTGAGAGACTGGCTGTTTCGTCCACCCTTTTCCCCTTGAATATCAAGGGTTTCCCGGGATTCAAATCTTACAATTTTATAGTGTTCTTGCCTGTTTTTCTTGCATTTTTCCAGACTGCGGAAAACAGTTAAGATAAACGGAGGGTTATCGAAGTGGTCATAACGGGGCTGATTCGAAATCAGTTTGGGGGCAACCCCACGTGGGTTCGAATCCCACACCCTCCGCCAAAAAGCCTTGAAAACATATGTTTTCGGGGCTTTTTCTTTGTTTTATCTAGTGAGTGATGCCGCCAGCTTCATCGAGGACCTGGATGACAAAGTGACCTACACCCCCGCCGATGATGTGTACCACACCAAGACGGTGGACGGCGGTCACTATTGCGAGTTCTGCTTCGGCACCACCCACACCCACGCTTCTTCCCTGGAGAGACACAACTTCTCCACCAAGGTTCTGAGCCAGCTGGACAACCAGCGGTTCGCCGTAGTCAAGACCTGCGCTGACTGCGGGTATTCCGAGACCGAGTATGTAGCCGCCAAGAGCGTGGTGGCCGACTACTACGGCAAGGTGGACGGCCAGGCCCATACCCTGCTGGTCTCCGACATTTCCGAGCCCGGCGTCAAGACCCAGATCCGCTACGGCGACAGCGCCAACAGCTGCACCCAGGTCACACCTCCCAGCTTCACCGAGGAGGGTCAGTATACGGTGTATTACGCCACCACCTACACCTATCAGAACGTCAGCATGACTGAAAATGGAGTCGCCTACGTCTGGCTCCGGGAGGAGACTGCCAAGGACACCGGCCACGGCACCAACGGCAGTCACAACTCCACCATCCCCGTGGACAGCGCTGAGCACCAGTACGCTTATCTGGACACCCTGTACCCCACCTGCACCGCCCTGGGCTATGACCGCTACCTCTGCTCCGTCTGCGGAGCTATCGACAAGCGGAACTATGTCCAGGCCACCGGCCATGATTACCAGACCGTGGTGATTCGGGAGGCCGACTGCGAGCACGAGGGCAAGACCCTGAAGATCTGCCGCAACTGCGGGGATGTCCAGGAGATCATCACCCCCAAGACTGAGCACAAGTACACGACCAAGACCGTCCCCGCCACCTGCACCACCCCCGGTTACACCGTGAAGGAGTGCTCCGTCTGCGGCGACCGAACCATCATCAACATCACCTCTGTCCTGCCTCACAGCTTTAAGGAGACCGTCGTTCCCGCCACCTGCACTACCGGCGGCCGCACCATCCACACCTGTGAGGGCTGCGGGGAGACCTATGTGGACAAGTACACCGATGCCCTGGGCCATGACTGGGACGCAGGCACCAAGATCACTGACGCCACCTGCAACGGCGAGGGCGTTCTGGAGCATCACTGTTCCCGGTGCGACGCCAGCTATCTGGAAGCTGTCTCCGCTAAGGGGCACAACCCCGGCCCCGCCGCTACCTGCACAGAGGATCAGCTCTGTGAGGACTGCGGTGCTGTGCTGGAAAAGGCCCACGGCCACAACTACAAGGATGACGTGACCGCTCCCACCTGCACTGAGATGGGTTACACCACCCACACCTGCAAGGACTGCGGTTCCGCCTATAAGAGCGACTACACCAACCCCAAGGGGCACACCCCCAGCGACTGGATCGTTGACCTGGCTCCCACCATGGACAGCGAGGGCAGAAAGCACATTGAGTGCAAGGACTGCGGCACGATCCTCCAGAACACCATCATCGAGAAGCTGTACCGCTCCGCCACCACCGATTCCAAGGGCGAAGCTGTGGTGAATGGTTATCTGGTCATCGGCACCGATACCGATACCGATACCAAGAACCCCATCGCCAACGCCAAGGTCGTGCTGAACGAGGACGGGACCATTTCCGTGATCCTTCCGGACGGTCGTATCCTGGACTACGGCGATCTGACCAGCGTCAGCGTCTATCTCACCAATGACAAGACTCCCGTGAAGAACATCACCATCTATGTCACTGACAAGAACGGCAACTTTGCCCCTGACACCACCGACCAGAACGGCCAGGTCACCGTCCCCGGTGAGGACGGCCAGACCGGCGGCGAGGGCAATATCACCGTCGGCGGCACTGACACAGAAAACGATCCCTACACTATCACCGTGACCGTGCTGGATGGCCGGAACAACCGGCCCATCGAGGACGCCACCGTGACCATCGGCAAGACCGGCACCATCACTGTGGTGTTGCCTGACGGCCTGGACATGGGCCCCAACAATCCCATCATCATCCGCGTGACCGATGAGAACGGCAACCCCATCACAGACCGGGTCATCATCGTTCGGACGGACAACGGCGGCAAGGAGACCGGCAAGACCGACGAGGACGGCTCCCTGACCGTTCCCGAGACCGTTCGCCAGGAGAAGCACGGCGTGTATATCTTCGGCTATCCCGACGGCACCTTCGGTCCTTCCCGCAACATGACCCGCAGCGAGGCCACCGCCATCTTTGCCCGTCTGCTGGCTGAAAAGAAGGGCGATACGATTTCCGAGTCCGGCAACGCGACCACCAAGTTCGCGGACATCCCTGCCAACGCCTGGTATGCAGGCTATGTGAAGTATCTGACCGGCTTCGGCATCACCTACGGCATCGGCGGCGACAAGTTCAGCCCCAGCCAGCCCATCACCCGGGCGGAGTTCGTCACCATGGCCGTCCGCTTCTTTGAGGCCTACGGCGACGGTGCTGCCCAGATCATGGAGCAGTACGCCGACTTCTCCGACGTGTCCTCCGGCTACTGGGCCGCGGAGTATATCCGCGACGCCGCCATCCACGGCTGGATCAAGGGCTACGGCGACGGCACCTTCCGGGCCACCCAGGAGATCACCCGCGCCGAGGTCGTGACCATTGTGAACCGCCTGCTGGACCGCACGGCAGACCAGAGCTATATCGCGGAGAACCTCCGTAAGCTCAACACCTTCACCGACATGACCGAGAAGCACTGGGCCTACTACGACGTTCTGGAGAGCGCCAATTCCCACACCGCCACCTATGATTCCGAGGAGGCCTGGAGCAAGTAAGCTCGCCTCTCAAAGTGACCTGCTGCGGCGGGTCACTTACATAGCCGTTTGCACATTTGCGATCCCTTCTTCTCTGCGCTATGCTGGGGACAAAGGAGGGATGGCAAATGTTCAAACGGCAGAAAAAGTATTGTATATCAGTCACTCCCGACGAGTATCGCCTCATGGTACAGAGTATGATTTTCCTGCGGAACAAGCTTATTGCGGAAGGCAGATACACGGATTGCGTAGACGAATTACTGAGGAAGCTCGCCGGATAACCAAGGAGACCTGATGGACAAGATGAGCAGACATCCTTTTCGGATAAAAACGCCAGCCAGCTGAACGTTCAGTTGGTTGGCGTTTTCAGTTAATTGTTGATTTTGGCAAAGGCGTCAGACTCAGAGTGCTTGTCTGATTTTGCCGATGGCACCGGCGGCGGTGTGCTGCTTGATGAGGCCCTCCTTTGCTGCGGCCAGGAGCAGGACCTTTCCGTTTTCCTCGCGAATGACCACATAGGCGGGGTTCATATTCGCCTTTCCTGCCATGACGACGCCGGCCGCACGGTCTTCTTTGGCTTCCGTGATCGTTCCGGCTTTCTGCAAAGCCTCAAGGACTGTTTGGAATGGGGCGTCTATCACCTCGATCTCGGTTTGCGACGGGAGCTTTTTGAGCGTTCTTGCCCCTGCCATGCCGGATATGCTCCCCAACCATGAGAACAGGGACCCATAATCGCTGAACTGCTCCCGGACGCTCTGGTCAAGTTTTGCGCTTAATACTGCATTGATTTCCTTTTCATCCATAACGATACCCTTCCTTTCAACGCTCTGTGTACTCTGCTTTTTTCTTTTTCCTGGTCCTGAGGGCGATGATACAGCCTGGGAGAATGAGAGCGGGATGCAGATACCACAACAGCTCCCATTGGCTCGTCAACGCCAGGAGTCCGAACAACGTAACAAATGTGATGACCAGATAGCAGAACAGCATGATAATTCCTAAGATCAGGCCAGCCTTTCCCCTGCCCCACATACAGGTGACAAACAGGCCTGCTCCCATGATCCAGGCTCCGATCCGATAGGGTTGGAGGATCTTGAACACCGGCATAAGCAATTCCTGTTCTCTGTCAGGCAGGACAAAGATAAAGACCATGATAAAAAGGGAGAGTACGATACAGATTCCATCAAGTATCATAATCCTTTTCATGGGCACATCACTCACCCCTTCTCGCTGCGTCAAACTGGAATTTTTCGAACATCAATCCATATTTTTTCAAAAGGGTATTGACTCTCACGCTCCGTCATAGTGTATGCTCTTGTTGTGAGGTGATAAAATTGAAAATGCAGATTAAAGAATTTGCCGATTATACGGGTGTAAGTGTGCGCACACTGCATTATTACGATGAAATAGGATTGTTGATGCCAGCCTTTGTTGACAAAACTACAGGCTATCGCTTTTACGACGAAAAATCTTTTCTTCGTATGCAAGAGATTCTCTTTTACCGTGAACTTGACTTTTCCTTAAAGCGCATTGAAGAGATTTTGTCATCCCCGAATTATGACAAAAGC
>CACZKM010000021.1 GCA_902781745.1 Oscillospiraceae bacterium | reverse complement strand
AACGGCTTTCTTCGCCGCACATCCGTGCGGCGGCCATGGGCATAGCCCATGGGAATAAAAATATATGAAATGTTTTTATCAAGAAATAGTATAAAATGTAAGGTGGATTTCCCCCGGGGACCGGACTTGTCTATTGACTTGTCACCTGTACAGGCATATAATGACAGGGCCGGGGGCGCGGTCCCCACCGATTTCGCGGCTCGACAGATCGGGCCGGGCGAGAAATGAGGATACGACTATGAATACAAACAAGAGCCTCAACATGACCATGCTGTGCGACTTCTATGAGCTCACCATGGGCAACGGCTACTTCAAGGCCGGGTATCAGGACAGGATCACCCACTTCGACCTCTTCTTCCGCAACGTTCCCGACAAAGGGGGCTACGCCATCGCCGCGGGGCTGGAGCAGGTCATCGAGTACATCCAGGACCTCCACTTCACCGAGGAGGACATCGCCTATCTCCGCAGCCGGAATATGTTTGACGAGGGCTTCTTGGACTACCTGCGCAGCTTCAAATTCACCGGGGACATCTTCGCCATTCCCGAGGGCACCCCGGTCTTCCCCAAGGAGCCCATCCTGACGGTCCGGGCCCCGGCCATCCAGGCCCAGCTCCTGGAGACCTACCTCCTGCTGACCATCAACCACCAGAGCCTCATCGCCACCAAGGCCAACCGCATCGTCCGGGCGGCCCGGGGGCGGACGGTGCTGGAGTTCGGCTCCCGCCGGGCCCAGGGGTCCAGCGGCGCCATCGACGGCGCCCGGGCGGCCTACATCGGCGGCTGCGCCGGCACCGCCTGCACCATCTCCGACCAGCTCTACGGCGTGCCCGCCGGGGGGACCATGGCCCACGCCTGGGTCCAGACCTTCGACAGCGAGTATGAGGCCTTCAAGAGCTACTGCGAGATCTACCCCGACAACGCCGTGCTGCTGGTGGACACCTACAACACCCTCAAGAGCGGCGTGCCCAACGCCATCAAGGCCTTCAACGAGATCTTAAAGCCCCGGGGCATCACCAAGTGCGGCATCCGCCTGGACTCCGGCGACATGGCCTACCTGACCAAGGAGGCCAGAAGGATGCTGGACGAGGCGGGGTGGACGGAATGTAAGATCACCGTGTCCAACTCCCTGGACGAGTTCATCATCCAGGACATCCTCCTCCAGGGGGCCAGGATCGACGCCTTCGGCGTGGGCGAGCGGCTCATCACCGCCCGGAGCGAGCCCGTCTTCGGCGGCGTGTACAAGCTGGTGGCCTACGAGGACAAGGAGGGGAAGGTCATCCCCAAGATCAAGCTCAGCGAAAACGTGGGCAAGATCACCACTCCCATGTTCAAGCGGGTCTTCCGGCTGTATGACAGCGACGGCATGGCCATCGGCGACTGGCTGTGCACCTACGACGAGGACGTGGACAGCAACCGCAATTCCGACGGCAGCCTGACCATCTTCGACCCCGACGCCACCTGGAAGGACAAGAAGATCACCGACTTCACCGCCCGGGAGCTTCAGGTCCCCGTCTTCCTGGGCGGCAAGCTGGTCTATGAGAAGCCCTCCCTCAAGGAGATCCAGGCCTACTGCAAGGAGCAGATGGACACCATGTGGGACGCCGTCAAGCGGTTTGACAACCCCCACAACTACTACGTGGACCTCTCCCCCAAGCTGTGGGAGATCAAATACTCCCTGCTGATGCAGAACAAGAACGAGGACCTGCCCATAACCTGACGGGGCAGGGCCTCTGCAGCGCGCCGGAACCACAGGCGACCCCACGGAAAAGGAGGCCGGTCAACATGAAAGCGGAGGAGAGAAGGGAAGCCATCGCCGCCGCCCTCCGAGCGGACCGGCCCATCAGCGCCACCACCCTGGCCCACCGGTTCTCCGTCAGCCGGCAGATCATCGTGGGGGACATCGCCCTGCTGCGGGCGGGGGGCATGGAGATCGACGCCACCCCCAGAGGCTATAAGCTGGGCCTGGACACCGGCCTGGAGCGGGTGGTGGCCTGCGTCCACGACGCCGACGGCCTGGAGCCCGAGCTGCTGGCCATGGTGGACAACGGCTGCACCGTCATCGACGTGGTGGTGGAGCACCCCCTCTACGGGGAGATCACCGGCCAGCTCAGCCTGTCCTCCCGGTATGACGTGGCCCAGTTCGTGGAGAAATCCCGGGACGCCACCCCCCTGTCCGCCCTCACCGACGGGCTCCACCTCCACCACCTGCGCTGCCCGGACGAGGGGGCCTATGAGCGGGTGTGCAAGGCCCTGGGCAGGCTGGGGGTCCTCTATCATGAGGAATGACCGGCGGCCCCTGCCGACATTGTTCAATCTCCCCGATTTTTCGGGGTGGGTTCCCCCTTGCCACTGGAGTAATGATGATTTTCTTCCCGATCACCCGGATCGGTGAAAAAAGTCATTGACAAGGAAGGAATGAAACCGTATAATGCCCTTGACAGGTGACAAGACACCTATCAAGGGCATTATACACATCCGTGGGACGGCGAGAGGCCGTCCGGAAAGGAAGGGATGAGCATGCGCCGCTTCAAAGCGTTCCTCAAGCGCAAGAACATCGAGTTTTCCGCCAAGCGGTACGGGGTGGACGCCCTGGGGGCCATGGCCCAGGGCCTGTTCTGCACCCTGCTGGTGGGGACCATCCTCAATACCATCGGGACCCAGTTCCATGTGGGCTTCCTCACCGCCTCTGTGGTGACGGTGGGGGAGACGGGCTACACCATCGGCGGCCTGGCCTCGGCCATGGTGGGTCCGGCCATGGCCATCGCCATCGGCTACGCCCTCCAGGCGCCCCCCCTGGTCCTCTTCTCCCTGGCCCCGGTGGGCTACGCCACCAACATCCTGGGCGGGGCCGGAGGCCCCCTGGCGGTGCTGGTCATCGCCATCATCGCCGCCGAGTGCGGCAAGGCCGTGAGCAAGGAGACCAAGGTGGATATCCTGGTGACCCCCATCGTCACCGTGCTGGTGGGCATCGGCGTGGCCTACCTCATCGCGCCCCCCATCGGGAAGGCGGCCTCCGCCGTGGGCAAGCTCATCATGTGGGCCACGGAGCTCCAGCCCTTCTTCATGGGCATCCTGGTGTCCGTCATCGTGGGCGTGGCCCTGACCCTGCCCATCTCCTCCGCGGCCATCTGCGCCGCGCTGGGCCTCACCGGCCTGGCCGGCGGCGCCGCCGTGGCGGGCTGCTGCGCCCAGATGGTGGGCTTTGCCATCATGTCCTTCCGGGAGAACAAGTGGGGGGGCCTGGTGTCCCAGGGCCTGGGCACCTCCATGCTCCAGATGGGCAACATCGTCCGGAACCCCCGGATCTGGATCCCCCCCACGGTGGCCTCGGCCATCACCGGCCCCATCGCCACCTGCATCTTCAAGATGAAGATGAACGGCACCCCCGTCTCCTCGGGCATGGGCACCTGCGGCGTGGTGGGCCCCATCGGGGTGTACACCGGCTGGGTCAACGACGTGGCCGAGGGGGCCAAGGCCGCCATCACCGGCATGGACTGGATCGGCCTGGTGCTCATCTGCTTTATCCTCCCCGGGGTGCTGACCTGGCTGATCAGCCTGCCCTGCCGCAAGGCCGGCTGGATCAAGGAGGGGGACCTGAAGCTGGAGGATTGACCCCAACAGAACCACGCAAAAACCGCCCGGCAGCATTCGCTGCCGGGCGGTTTGTCTTCGCCTCGCAGAGTTCCGATTTCCGGAGAAATCGGAAGAAAGTGCAATCATTTTTTTGCCGGCTGTGCCGGTGAAAAAATACATCTCACGGAAGGAGTGTGCGCGCCCGAAGGGCGAGCGCGCGAGTGGAGTGCAAGCCCCACTTTTTTGATGGGCAATGTGCGTTGCCAGCAGCGCCACTCCCCCGCGGAATCAAGGATAGAAGGCCGTGATCACCGATCGGGCCCATCAAAAAAGTCTTTAGTCGTGGTCCACGATGATGCCGTAGCCGCCGTCGTTGCGCTTGTACACCACGGAGAACGCGCCGCCCTCGTCTTCGTTGCGGAAGGCGAAGAAGGTGTGGTCCACCAGGTTCATCTGGAGAATGGCCTCGTCCACGGTCATGGGGCGGAAGAAGAATTTCTTGGAGCGGACCACCTGGTAGCCGGCCTCTTCCTCTTCGTCCACCTCGGGGACAAAGTATTCCTCGGCGGGGGTGTCGAAGGCCTCCTTGCGCAGGCGCTTCTCCAGGCGGGACTTGTTCTTCCGCAGTTGGCGCTCGATGGAGGCCACGGCGGCGTCGATGGAGACAAACATATCAGAGGTGCTCTCAGCGACCCGGATGATGGTGGACCCGGAGCGAAGGGTCACTTCCAGGATGTTGCGGCCCTTTTCCACGCTGAAGACCACGTTGGCCTCGGGCTCTGTGCGGAAGTAGCGTTCCAGCTTGCCGATCTTCTTCTCCGCATAGGCGTGGACCCGGTTGGGGATGTTCACTTTCTTGTCTGTAAAGGTGAATTTCATATATGTCAGCTCCTTTCGTCAGGGAGAGGGACGAAGGCTCGTCCTTCTCTCTACGGCTTTAGTATACCACAGTACCCGGGGAAAGTCACGCTGTTTTTGCCTTTTTTCGGAACTTGCCGTCGAGAGGGGGGATTCGACAAAAGCCACCCCTTGACGGCGGGGGGAAAGGGGGGTACGATAGTCCCGGCGGAGCTCGCCGCCAGCATCGTTCATTCCATTCTCCTGCTCGCCCGTCCGGTCTGCCGGGCGGGCTTTTTTTCTCGCAAGGGGACAGAAAAAGACGGCAAGAACTGCGCTTGCCGTCTTTGCGTATGGCAGATTATTTTCTCCCCCGGCGGGAGCTCTTTTTCTCCAGCTTCAAATCGGAGAGCTTGCTGTCGGAGGCCTGCATGAACTGCTTCAGACGGGCCTCGAAGTCCGCGGGGCCGGGGGCCTGATCCGCCGCCAGGGCGGCCCGGGGCTCCCGGTTGAAGCTGCTGTAGCCGCCGGCGTTGCTCCGGGGGCCGGCGGAAGCCCGGGGGGCGGAGGCGCCGGCCCGGTCGCCGCCGCGGTTGTTGAAGCCGCCGGAACGGGGCTGCCGGTCCCGGTTCCCGCCCTGGGGCCGGGGAGGAGGAGGCGTGGCCTTTTTGATGGACAGATTGATCCGGCCCGCGTCGTCGATCCCCACGACCTTGACCTTGACCGCCTGGCCTTCGGTGAGAAAGTCCCGGACGTCCGAGACATAGGAGTGGGCGATCTCCGAGATGTGGCATAGGCCGGACCGGCCGCCGGGCAGGGCGACAAACGCGCCGAATTTCGTGATGCTCTTGATGGTTCCTTCCAGGATGGCGCCGACAGTGATTTCCATAAGTTCCTGATAGTCCTCCTCTGTGTTGTGTCAAGAAAAGCTCTCTGTGTTTGGGGTTGGTCTGTTTCTGCGGTCAGTCTGTGATGTAGAAGACCCGGTCGTTGGGGGTCACCAGGTCCAGGCGCTCCCGGGCCACGTCCTTGAGAAAGGCGGGGTCATCCCGGTTTTCGATGGCGTTGGTCAGCTCTGTGTTGGTCTGGGTCTGGTCGGCCACTTCTTCGGTGAGGGTCCGGATTTCCGCCTGGGTGGCGGTGATCTGCTGGCGGACGTGGACCAGAAGAAAGATCATGTAGATCAGAATGGCGACCAGGGCGATCCGCAGCAGGATGCCGGCCGTTCTCGATTGCAGCACGGTGGTGCGCCTCCTTTGGGCCGCGGCGGGAGCCAGGGGAAAACCGCCGCACAGGATATAATCGGTTTATTTTACCCCATCCAGGGAAAAAAGGGAAGTGCTTTTTCCGACTTTTTTGCAGAAACCCGGAAAAAAGTTTTCCCCGGCGGACCAGGAAGACCACCGGCGCGGCGGCCAGCCGGAGAAGGCGGTCCAGCAGGCGGCGAAGGGCGGGGCTGACCAGGCGGAAATAGAGGACGGCCCCCACAGCCAGCCCGGCGGCCATGTACAGCCGGACCCGGCCGTCCCCCAGGGCCAGGGCGCAGGCAAAGAGGAGGCCGGCGGCGGCCAGCCAGAAGAGCAGGTCGGTGAGGGCCGCCAGCCACCGGGACAGGGGGGAGAGCCGGAGGGGGCGGAGCAGGTCGTAAAACAGGCCCAGCCCGGCCCCGGCGGCCAGGGAGAGGGCCAGGGCGTGGGCCTGGGCGGCGGGGGAGAGGGTCATCCCCGGAAGAGGCGGGCCAGGAAGGAGACCGGCTCCTCTGGCTCCTGGTAGATGAGGGCGTCCACGGTGCCGTCCACCAGCAGGTCGCCGCCGTCCAGGCTGAGCTTTTCAATGTGGAGGGAGCTGCCCCGGATGAGGAGGTCCCCGGCCCGGGTGGTCATGCGGATGGAGGACTCGTCAAAGCTGGCCACCTCGTCCACGCCGGAGACCGTCAGGCGGCTCCGCCGGTCCAGGGTGAGGCGGTGGGGGATCTGTTCGTCCATGGTCATCGTCCTTTCCTTATTACATTACGAAAAAGAAAACAGCGCGGGCAGAAACGCGCCGCGCTGTGAGTATATGGCCGGATGGGGGGCGGTATTACACCTCGGACAGGGTGAAGGTGAACTCGGTGTAGCCGTCCTGGCTGGTGACGGTGATGTCCTCCTTGTAGGTGTTGAGGATGGTCTTGACGATGTACAGGCCCAGGCCCACCCCCTCCTTGTGGGCGGAGCGGGAGCTGTCGGCCTTGTGGAACCGGTCGAAGATGTGGGTGAGCTGGTCGGCGGGGATGGTCTCCCCCTGGTTGCCGATGGCGATGTAGGCCTTGCCCCCCCGGGTGGTGATCTTCAGGGTGAGCCTGCCGCCGGGGGAGGAGAACTTCACCGCGTTGTCCAGGAGGTTGTAGCACACCTGGGTGACGGCGTCGGGATCCCCCCACACCATGACGGGGCCCGGGGGGAGGTCGGTCTCCACGTCCAGGTCCTTTTCCGTGATCTTGGCCTCCAGGCTCACCAGCACCCGGAGGAGGACCTCCTCCGCGTCGAACTGCTCCTGGGCGGCCACCCGCTCCGAGGACTGGAGCCGGGAGAGCTCCAGCATCCGCCGGACCAGCCGGGAGAGCCTTCTCGTCTCCGAGGAGATCACCTGGAGGGACTCCCGCTCCTTGTCCGGGGGGATGGTGCCGTCCAAGATGCCGTCGGCAAAGCCGGCGATGGTGGTCATGGGGGTCTTGAGCTCGTGGGAGACGTTGGCCACGAACTCGCTGCGCTTCTGCTCCGCCTGGGCCAGGGAGTCGGCCATGGCGTTGAAGGCCACCGCCAGCTCGCCGATCTCGTCCTTCCGGGCGGCGAACTGGGTGACCCGGGTGCCCACCTCCCCCCGGGCGAACTTGTGGGCGGCGTCCTTCATGACCTTCAGGGGGTCGGTCATCCGCTGGACGGTCACCGAGCAGATGACCAGGGAGATGAGAAGGACCACCGCGGCGGTGACCAGGAAGAGCTGGATGGTGTTGGTCAGGAAGGAGATGGCCGAGGTGGCGTCGGCGGCGATGAACAGCAGCCCCGTGGGGGAGCTGGTGGCGGTGTCGCCGGTGAGGGGGTCCATGATATAGGTGACGATGGGGACCCCGGTGACGAAGCACTCGGTGTTGAAGAGGTTGTTGAAGGAGGTGGTGGCCTCAAAGTCCATGTTGTTCAGCAGGGAGGCCGCGGCCCAGGTGGGGATCTGGAGCCCGGTGATGGACCGGCCGGCCAGGTCCTTGCCGGTGGCGTGGACGATGGTGCCGTCGGTCTGGCAGAGGAGGATGGTGGTGTCGGAAATGAGGGCCACCGAGGAGAGGTAGGAGCGGAAGGACTCCGAGTTCAGGGTGGCCCCCTCGCTCACCGCCGCGTTGGCGTAGTTGGAGATATAGGTGATGTCCCGCTGGATGGTCTGGCGGACCTCCCCCTGGTGATAGCGGTAGGACAGGGCGGCGAAGCCCGTGCCCAGCAGCAGCATACACAGGGCGATGAGGCAGATCATGACGGTCATCATCCGCCGGTACATACTGTTCATACAGAGCCCTCGTTACGGCGTGCGCAGCTCGAACTTATAGCCCACGCCCCAGACGGTCTTCAGGGACCACTGGTCGCTGACCCCCTCCAGCTTCTCCCGGAGACGCTTGATGTGCACGTCCACCGTCCGGGAGTCCCCGAAGTAGTCGAAGCCCCAGACCTCGTCCAGAAGCTGGTTCCGGGTGAAGACCCGGTTGGGGGAGGAGGCCAGGTGGAAGAGGAGCTCCAGCTCCTTGGGGGGCGTGTCCACCCGCTGGCCCCGGACCTCCAGCTCGTAGGAGTCCAGGTTGATGACCAGGCCGTCGAAGGTCAGGCGCCTGGCCTTGGCCTCGTCCCCCCCCAGGCGGCGGAGGACGGCGTGGACCCGGGCCAGGAGCTCCTTCATCTCAAAGGGCTTGACGATGTAGTCGTCGGCCCCCATCTCCAGGCCGGAGACCTTGTCGATGGTCTCCCCCTTGGCGGTGAGCATGATGATGGGGGTGGAGTCGGTCTCCCGGATCTTGGAGCAGACGGCCCAGCCGTCCATCACCGGGAGCATGATATCCAGCAGGACCAGGTCCGGGCGGAAGAGGCGGTAGAGCTCCAGGGCCTTGCCGCCGTCGTTTGCCACCATAGTCTCGTAGCCCTCTTTTTTCAGGTACAGGTTGATGAGGTCGGCGATGTTGGTCTCGTCCTCGACGATGAGCACCTTGCGCGCCATGAGATCACCCTCTTCATAAAGTTAAAATACGAATTCATTATGCCACGAATGGTTTTTTTCGTCAAGGAGGGATAAGGCGGGGGAAAGGGGGCATACTGGAGAGGAATTCTTCGGAAAGGAGGGCCAGGCATGCGCAAGAGCAAGGAGACCAAGGGCCGGGAACGGAACGGCCAGGACGGTCAGGAGAAGCAGGAGCAGTCCACCCGGGGGACTGAGAAAAAGGGCGGCGAGGCTTACGGGAAGTGAGCGGCGAAGGCTCGTGACTTTGGGCGGGGCCGGCCTGCCCGAAACAAAGCGGAGACTCTGCGGAAGACGCGGGGCCTCCGCTTTTTTTGTCCTCCGGGGGCCCTTGCAGACCCGAATCCGGGACGGGGCGGGACAAACCGAAAAAAATATTTTGAAAGTTGTACGTTCGCGTACAACTTTGCCCCCTGTGCACGGGTGGGGTGAAAGGAGGTGCGGGAATGAAACGGACCAAAACGGTGAAGCGGGAGACCGTGCTCCGGCAGATGCTGGACCTGGCCGCGGGGGCCGCCAACGACGCCGTGAAGCTGGCCTATCTCCCCGAGGACGGCCAGGACGGCATCGACGCGCTCTCCCTGGCCTGCCTCACGGAGTTCAAGCGCAACGCCAACGGCACGGTGGAGATCAAGCTGGTGGACCGGGCGGCGGTGCTGGAAAAGCTCCTGGAGCAGTTGGGGGGCGACGACGCCGGGGCGGCGGCCTTCCTCCAGGCCCTGGACCGAGGGCCGGGGCCGGCGTCGGACCGATGATCCCCCGGTTTTCCCCCAAGCAGCAGCGGGTGCTGCGGTGGTGGGGGGCGGCTTCCCCGGACCGGGGGAAGGACGCCATCATCTGCGACGGGGCGGTGCGGTCGGGGAAGACCCTGTGCCTGGGGCTGTCCTTCGTGCTGTGGGCCACCGCCCGGTTCCGGGGGCAGCAGTTCGCCCTGTGCGGCAAGACCACGGAGTCGGTGCGGCGGAACCTGCTGACCAGCGTGCTGCCGGTGCTGGAGGAGCTGGGCTTCACCTGGGAGGAAAAGGTCTCCCGGAACAAGCTCCTCCTGCGGCTGGGGGGGCGGGAGAACACCTTCTATCTCTTCGGCGGGAAGGACGAGAGCTCCGCGGGGCTCATCCAGGGGGTGACCCTGGCGGGGGTCCTGCTGGACGAGGCGGCTCTGATGCCCCGGTCCTTTGTGGAGCAGGCCTGCGCCCGGTGCTCGGTGGAGGGGGCCAGATTCTGGTTTTCCTGCAACCCCGAGGGGCCGGCCCACTGGTTCTACCGGGAGTGGATCTGCAAGGCGGCGGAGCGAAACGCCCTCCACCTGCGGTTCTTCATGGAGGACAACCCCGTCCTCACCCCGGCCACCCGGGCCCGGTACGAGAGGGCCTTTCAGGGGGCCTTCTACCGGCGGTTCGTCCTGGGGGAGTGGACGGCGGCGGAGGGGCTGGTGTACGACTTCTTCGACGCCGAGACCTTCGTGCAGCCCGTGCCGGCGGGGGAGGCGGACCGGTGGGTCATCTCCTGCGACTACGGCACGGTGAACCCCACCTCCCTGGGCCTCTGGGGCCGGTTCGGCGGGGTGTGGTACCGGGTGAAGGAGTATTACTACGACGCCCGGCTGGAAAAGCGCCAGCAGACCGACCAGGAGTACGCCGACCGGCTCCGGGAGCTGGCCGGGGGGCGGGAGATCGAGGCCGTGGTGGCCGACCCCTCGGCGGCCTCCTTCCTGGAGGTCCTCCGGCGGGAGGGCTGGACGGTGCGGAAGGCCAAAAACGACGTGCTCTCCGGTATCCGGCTGACAGCCGACGCCCTGAAGGCGGGCAGGATCGTCATCTGCGACCCCTGCGCTGACGCCATCCGGGAGTTCGGCTCCTACTGCTGGGATCTGACCGCCGGGGAGCGGGACCAGGTGAAGAAGCAGTTCGACCACGCCATGGACGAGATCCGGTACTTCGTGGCCACGGTGGCGGCCCCGGAGGAGCGGGCGGACGGCTTTTTCGCCGGATTTGTGGAAAGGAGAGTGTCATGAGGACATGGATGAAAAGGGGGCGGGCAGGATGACGGTCCCCTGGAGACGGGAGAAAAAGAGAGAGGAGACAGCGACAGAACAGGCTCCGGCAGCCATTCAGGTGCGGCCGGCCCAGGCCCACCCCTTCCGGGGGATGGACGGGTATGTGCCCCTCCACCGGCCGGAGTTTTCCCTGTACCGCTCCATCCGGGAGGCCATCCCGGTGGTGGACGCCGCCGTGCTGAAGCTGGTGCGGCTGGCCGGCGGGGTGTCGGCGGCCTGCGGGGACAAGGAGACCGAGGCCGCCCTCAACGAATTCCTGCGGACGGTGCCGGCGGGGCGGCAGCAGCGGGGGCTCCAGAGCTTTCTGGACAGCTACCTGGACTGCCTGCTCACCTGCGGCCGGGCGGTGGGGGAGATCGTCCCCACGGCGGACGGCCGGGAGATCGCCGCGGTGCTCTGCGGCAGCGTGGCCGACGTGGAGGTCCGGGAGGGGGACTCCCCCCTGGACATGGTGCTGGCCCGGCGGGAGAAGGACGGCAGCGCCCGGGTGCTGCCCCGGCAGGACCTGCTGTTCTTCACCCCCTACTGCCCCAGCCCGGAGGAGCCCTACGGGGTGTCCCTCCTCCACAGTATGCCCTTCCTGGCCAACGTCCTGCTGAAGATCTACCAGACCCTGGGGACCAACTGGGAGCGGGCAGGGAACCTCCGCTTCGCCGTGGTCTATAAGCCCGGGGAGGAGAATCTGGACAGCCGGCGGGTCCAGGAGCGCAGCCAGCTCATCGCCCAGCGGTGGTCCGAGGCCATGCAGAGCTCCCGGGCGGGCACGGTGCGGGACTTCGTCACCGTGGGGGACGTGGAGATCAAGGCCATCGGGGCGGACCAGCCCATCCCCGACTGCCAGGCCCCGGTGCGGCTGCTCATCGAGCAGCTCATCGCCCAGACGGGCATCCCGCCCTTTCTGCTGGGGCTCAACTGGTCCTCTACCGAGCGGATGAGCAGCCAGCAGGCGGACATCATGACCAGCGAGATCACCGCCCTGCGGCGGACCGTGACCCCGGTGGTGGAGAAGCTCTGCCGGCTGTGGCTGCGGATGCACGGAAGGGACTGCCCCTTCACCGTGGTGTGGGAGGACATCAATCTCCAGGACCAGGTGGAGGAGGCCAAGGCCATGCTCTACCGCCGCCAGGCGGAGGGGCTGGCCACGGAAGGAAACAAAGAAAAGGAGGAGACGCCATGAGAACCATCACCAAGGAAGCCGAGACCACCTCGGCGGCCGCCCCCCTGGCCCCGGAGGACCTGGCGGCCATCAACAGGCTCAGCCGCCGGGAGCTGAAGGCGGAGGAGGTCTATGCCTTCGCCGTGCGGCTGTGCGACAACCACACCGACCGGGACGACGAGTACTTCGACCGCCGGGCCCTGGAGAAGCTGGCCGCCCTCTTCGTGGGGAAGACGGGGGTCTTCGACCACAACTGGAGCGCCCGGGAGCAGACCGCCCGGATCTACCGCACGGAGCTGGTGGAGGAGCCGGGGACGGTCACCGAAGCCGGGGAGCCCGGCTGCTGGCTGAAGGGCTGGGCCTATATGCTCCGGGCCCCGGAGACCGAGGGGATCATCGCCCAGATCGAGGGGGGCATCCTCAAGGAGGTCAGCGTTAGCTGCGCCGTGGCCCGGAGCCTGTGCTCGGTGTGCGGCAACGACATCCACGACCGTGGGCTGTGCAGCCATGTGAAGGGCCGGGTCTATGAGGGCAGACGGTGCATCGTCCGCCTGGCCGACCCCACCGACGCCTATGAGTGGTCCTTCGTGGCGGTGCCCGCCCAGCCCGCCGCCGGGGTGGTGAAGGCCTACGGCGGCGGCACCCTGCGGCAGATGCTGGCGGGGCTGGGCCAGGACGGCCCCTGGCGGGAGGAGCTGCGGGCCCTGGAGAAGCAGGCCGAGACCGGCCGGCGGTATCTGGAGGGCCTGCGGCAGGAGACCGTGCGCCTGGGCCTGCTGGCGGAGACCGAGCTCTCCGGCGACGTGCTCCGGGCCATCACCGACAAGCTGGACGGGGAGGAGCTGGAGGCCCTGCGCCGCTGCTTTGCCAAGCGGATGGAGAAGGCCATGGCCCTGCCGGTGCAGCTTGGCTACGGCGGGGAGGAGAAGCCCGGGGGAGAGGACGACCTCTCCTTCACAATTTAATCAGGGGAGTCCGAAGGCCACGGCCTTCGTCCCAAATACATCTTTATCATTATGAAGGAGGAACGAGTATGAACGTATCTTTTCAGGGCGTGAACGACCTGGTGGTCACCTTCCAGGCCGGGGAGGGCGTCAGCCGGGGCGATTTCGTCAAGCTGGGCGCCAACGGCACGGTGGCCGCCGCCAGCTACGGCGACGGCCTCGTGGGGAAGGTGCTGGATGTGCGGGGCGGCTGCGCCGCCGTCCAGGTGAGAGGGTATGTGGAGGCCGAGTACGCCGGCACCCTGGCGCCCGGCTGGGCCGACCTCACCGGCCAGGGCGGGAAGGTCCGGGCCGCAGGGGCCAACGACATCCCCCGGAAGTGCCTGGTCCTCAGCACGGACGCCACCGCCAAAATCGCTTGCCTGCTCCTTTGGTGACAGGCGGAAAGGAAGGGAGAACAATATGGCATATCATTTTGAGACCGTGAAGCTGGACAAGGGGATGTACAGCGAGTCCGGCCGGAGCTTTACCAAGGTCCTGGAGAAGTGCGACCCCTCGGAGCAGTACAAGGGCACCCCCCTGGAGCATCTGGACGCCTTCCAGCGCCAGCTCAAGCGCTTTGACATCAAGGTCAAGGGCATGGATTCCGACGTGGTGTCCAAGTTCTTCGCCACCTGGGAGTCCGCCGTCCTCTTCCCCGAGTATGTGGCCCGGGCGGTGCGCCAGGGCATGGAGGAGAGCAACATCCTCCCCCTGATGACCGCCGCCGAGACCAGGGTGGACGGCATGGACTACCGCTCCATCGCCTCGGTCCCCGGGGCGGAGGACAAGGGCCTGAAGATGGTGGCCGAGGGGGCCGTGATTCCCGAGACCTCCATCCGGGCCCAGGAGAACCTGGTGAAGCTCCACAAGCGGGGCCGGATGCTGGTGGCCTCCTACGAGGCCATCCAGCACCAGAGACTGGACCTCTTCTCCGTGACCCTGCGCCAGATCGGCGCCTACATCAACCGGATGC
The DNA here is from genome assembly GCA_902781745.1 of Oscillospiraceae bacterium. GTDB lineage: Bacteria > Bacillota > Clostridia > Oscillospirales > Oscillospiraceae > Evtepia. The sequence continues at coordinate 10,518 of CACZKM010000021.1, read as the reverse complement.
ACGCCGCCGACGCCATCGACGTGCTGGTCAACGGCGACGGCAACAACAACGCCGCCCAGGTCTACACCGTGGGCACTGCCCCCATCTCCGGCGCCGCCGGCACCCTGAGCTATGACGCCCTGGTGGACTTCTGGAGCCAGTTCGACCCCTACACCATGAACACCATTCTGGTGGGGGACGCCGCGGCCAAGCTTCTGAAGCTGGACGAGATGCAGGACGCCATGGCGGGACTGACCTTCCAGGGCACCGGCAAGATGATCACCCCCATGGGGGCCACCATGCTCCGCAGCAGCGCGGTGCCCTCCAACACCATCATCGGCCTGGACAAGCACTACGCCCTGGAGATGGTGAAGGGCAGCGACGTGCTGGTGGAGTATGACAAGCTCATCGACCGCCAGCTGGAGCGGGCCGCCATCACCTCCATCTCGGGCTTCGCCAAGATCTTCCAGGACGCCTCCAAGGTCCTGCAGATCGGCTCCGCCGGCTGACAGAGAGAGGAGGGGGGCGTATGTCCATGACCGATGAGATCCTCACCGTGGCCAAGTGCTTTTCCGACCGGGAATGGACCGAGGCCGAGGAGACCGTCATGACCACCCTCTGCGAGGCCGCCCGGGCCCGGTGGGAGGCCAGCCTCCGGGAGGAGCTGACCCCCGAGGACTGCCGGGGGCCCTTCGTGGCGGCCTGCGCCTGGTCCGCCCTGGGGGCCATGCAAGGGGGCCTGGAGGCGGGGAGCTCCTTCCCCGTGGCCGCCTTCGCCGCCGGAGACCTCCGTCTCCAGCGGCGGGGCGGGAGCGACGCGGCGGCCAAAAGCCTGGAGGCCCAGGCCCAGGCCCTGATGGAGCCCTTTGTCCGGGACCGGGCCTTCGCCTTTCTGGAGGTGACGGGATGAGGCTGCAGCGGGTGTGCACCGAGTTTATCCGCAAGGCGGGGGAGCGGGTCTCCCTGACCCGGGAGGGCGAGACCCTGGACCGGGGATGGGCCATCCTGCGGCCCCTGCTGGACGGGGAGGAACAGTTCCTCCCCACCCGTCTGGGGGTCCGCCGGGTGGAGAACTTCCGCTGTGTGGCGGAGGCCGGCCTGGGCTTCCCCGAGCCCCCGGACCGGGTGGTCCTCCGGCTGGGGGACGAGGCCTATGACGTGGTCAACGTCCGGCCGGAGAAGCTGGGGGCGGAGCACCTCTTCTGGGAGGCGGCCCTCCGGCGGCGGCAGAGAGAGGAGGCCGGCACATGACGGCGACGCTGACGGCCCTGCGGGAGGCCATGACGGAGTATTTGACGGGACAGGGCCTCCGGGCCCTGTCCGCCTGGCCCGGGGCGGCGGCCTTGGAGGAGGGCGCCCCCCTGGCGGTGGTGCAGATCGCCCGGGTGGAGGCCAGGCCCCTGGGCTTCCAGAATTACCTGGGTCAGGTCTATGACGAGGTCCGGGGGACCTGGCGGGAGCGCTACGGACAGGAGATCACCGTCACCTTCGCCCTGGACCTCTACAGCCCCCGGACGGCCGGGGAGGAGGGCTGCCGGCTGCTGCTGGACCAGGGGGCCGCGGCCTTCCAGGCGGGGAGACCCGGGGGCCTGGCGGTGGAGACCTGGTCCATGGAGGAGCCCGGCTTCGATCCGGCCAGCGGGATGTTCCGGGGGCGGCTCACGGCGGTGTGCCGGGGGGCCCTGGAGGCCCTCTCCGACGAGACGGGGGCCTTCCTGGGATTTGTTTTGAAAGGTGGTTTGCAAGGATGAACGCAGTGACGACACATGAGAGACCGGGGGTGTACTCGGTCTATACCGCCTCGGCGGCGGTGAGCGGCGGGGCCCGACGGGGGACTGCCGCCATCGCCGCCCAGAGCGGCGGCGGGACCGCCGGGACGGTCTATTCCATCACCAGCTACGCCCAGGCGGCGGAGGCCTTCGGGGACAGCGACGGCCTGACGACCCTGGTGAAGCTGATGCTGGCCAACGGCGCGGGAAAGGTGCTGGCCGTGCCGGTGAGCGGCACGGCCTACGCCGCCGCCTTCGCCCTGCTGGCGGAGCAGGAGGACGTGGAGGTGGTGGTGTGCGACAGCACCGACATGGCCGTCCAGCAGGCCCTCCGGGCCAGCGTGGAGGAGGCCTCCCAGATCCGCCGGGAGCGCATCGCCGTGGTGGGGAGCGCCTCCGGCGAGACGGCGGCCCAGCTTGTGACCCGGGCGGCGGGCCTTAACAGCGAGCGGGTGGTGCTGGCGGCTCCGGCCACGGCAGAGGGCCCCGGGGGCCAGGTGGCGGCGGCGGTGGCCGGGGCCATCTGCGCCGACAGCGACCCGGCGGTGCCCCTGGGAGGGGCGGTGCTCCGGGGCATCGGCACCCTGAGCGATTCCTTCGGGGAGAACGACATCGACACCCTCATCCGGGGCGGCGTGACCCCGGTGGAGCTGGTGGGGGGCCGGTGCTCGGTGATCCGGGGGGTGACCACCCGGACCACCACCGGCGGCGCGGCGGACGCCACCTGGCGGGAGCTGACCACCATCCGGGTGGTGGACAACGTGGTGCCCGGCATCCGGTCCGCCCTCCAGGCCCGGTTCACCCGGGCCAAGAACACCCCCCAGGTCCGGGGGGCCATCCGGTCCCAGGTCATCCTGGAGCTGGAGCAGCGGAAGGCGGCGGAGATCATCACCGACTACGGCGAGGTCACCGTGGAGGAGCTGGCGGACAACCCCACGGTCTGTCTGGTCACCTTCTCCTTCACGGCGGCCCACGGCCTCAACCAGATCTGGCTGAGCGCCCAGATCACAGTGTAACAGTGTAAAGGAGGGGAGACTATGGCAATCAATGCGATACCCACCAGCAGCGACATCTATCTGGAGGTCAACGGAAAGAAGGTAGCGGTGGTCCAGAGCTATTCGGCCCAGTCCACCAAGAGCTCCACGGCGGTGGAGGCCTTCGGGGAGAGCCAGCCGGTGGCCACCATCCCGGGGCCCAACCGCCACGTGCTGGAGCTCACCCGGATCTATGCCACCGACGAGGCCCTGGCCGACGGCATCGACTTCTATTCCCTGGAGGACTTCGACCTGGTCATCTGCAAGCCAGACCGGCGGGTAATCTACGGCGGCTGCCAGTGGAGCAAGATCGGGGAGAGCGGCGCCCTGGGGGCCTCGGTGGTGGAGAAGATCACCGTGGTGGCCGCCCGGCGGCTGGAGACCAGAGTATGAGAGCGCCGGACTGGCTGAAGCTCCTGGGGGGCCGGAGGAGCCGGGGGCTGGAGGGGGACCTCCGGCTCCGGCTCCTCTCCGCCCGGGAGCTCCTGGAGGCCCGGCGGGAGGCCGTGGCCCTGGCGGCGGACGGGAAGGAGCTGGCCCTGTGCTCCAACGCCTGCCTGATCGCCCGGGGGATCACGGACCCCTTGGGGCGGCCGGTGTACCGGGACGGCGGCGACGTTCTGGACCGGGAGACCCCCGCCCGGATCGAGGCCATGGCGGCGGCCTGGTCCCGGTTCCGCAGGGAGGAGGAGCCCGGGCTGGACCTGGGGGAGGCCCGGCTGGCCGCCCTGAAGGAAAGCCTGGCGCGCCTGCCCAGACAGCGGCTGCGGTGGCGGGTCCTCCGATGCTTCGGGGCCCTGCCCACGGAAAAGCGGGCCAGGGACATGACCGACGGGGACTATCTGTGGTGCGCGGTGAACCTCCTGCTGGATGAAGAGGAGGAGGCCTCCCTTCTCTGCCCCCACTGCCGGGCGGAGGCCCAGCGGGACCGGTGCCCGGTGTGCGGCCGGGAGAAGAGCGCGGTGGTCCGGGAGGAGAATCCCGCCTTTGACTGGGCCCGGTTCGAGGCCCTGCGGAAGGGAGAGGTCCCGGAGAAGAAGGAGGCTGAGACATGATCGACTACCTGGAGGAGGTCCTGGAGGAGGAACAGGAGGAGACCTTGTCCCAAAGCCGCCGGGTGGCGGTCCGGCCCCGGTCCGGGAGGCCTGCCGGGGAGCCCGGGACGGAATCGGCGGCCGCTGCCGGGGCGGGCGCGGAGGACCGCGGGGAAGCGCGGGCGGCCCCGGCCCCGGCGGAGGACGGAGAGAGGATTCCCGGAGAAATTGCCGCCGTGGAAGCGCCGGAGAACGCCCTGGGCTCGCCCTGGGGGGACTGGCTCCCCCGGACCGAGGGGGAGACAGGGGCCGCCTCGGCGCTGCTGGGGGCTCTGGCCCGGACCGCCCGGAGCGTGCGGGCCATCCGGGGGAGTGCGGGGGTCATGACGGTGACCCTGCCCCCGGCGGAGCGCCCTGCCAACCGGGGGGTGGACGTGGAGGCCCTGGACCTGGCGGTCCAGCGGGACGCCCGGCGGTATGACGGCGGCTTTGAGCTGTATTGAGGAAACGATAATAGTATGAGAGGAGGATGCCCATGGCATTGACGCCGATGCAGTATAAGGGCTTTGTCTGGCCCCACAACCCCCGGACCTATACCATCCGCTACGAGCGGCGGGTGGCGGTCCACAAGGTCCCCTTCGGGCGGTACGCCATGCAGGACCTGGGCCTGGGCCGCCGGGTCATGGAGGGGGAGGGGGAGTTTTACGGGCCGGGGGCCTACGACACCTTCAAGCGGCTGGCCACGGTCTTTTATTCCGGGGGGCCGGGGACCCTGGTCCACCCGGTGTGGCAGAGCGCCCGGGCCTATTTCGTGGCGCTCTCCCTGGCCCAGGAGCCCCGGGCGGACTATGTGCGGTACACCTTCACCTTCTGGGAGGACTGCGACCAGTACCGCCAGGGGCTCACCCAAAAGCCCGCCAACACCGTGACGGTGACCCTCCGGCCCACCGCCCGGAGCGGGGAGAGCGGCACCTATCACACGGTGGTCCAGGGGGAGACCCTGTGGGGGATCGCCCAGGCCTGGGGGGTGACCCTGGCCTCCCTGCTGGCCCTGAACCCCCAGATCAGCAACCCCAACGTGGTGACGGCGGGGCAGAAAGTGCGGGTGAAGTGACATGGCGGTCTTTATCCTGAAAACCTGGGACGGGCGGGAGATCACCCTGCCCACCCCTCTGGCCTGGCGGCTGGACTACGGCCTGGGGACCCCCTGCGACAGCTTCTGGGTGAAGTTCCTCTGGGCCGGCGGCGGGGAGGACACTCTGGCGGCGGGGTACCGGATGACCGTGGTGGAGGACACCCAGCCCATGTTCACCGGGGTGGTGGACGAGTGCGTGTGCCAGTGGACGGAGGACGGGTGCACGGCGGAGATCTCCGGCCGGGGGATGCAGGCCCTGCTGCTGGACAACCAGGCGGAGGCGGCGGACTACCAGGTGGCCACCCTGGAGGAGATTTTGCGGCAGTATGTGGTCCCCTTCGGCATCACCCTGGACAGCGGAGCCAGTCTCCCGGCGGTGTGGGGCTTCTCCGTGGCCTCGGGAAGCAGCTGCTGGAAGGTCCTCTATCAGTTCGCCCGGTACCACGGGGGTGTCACCCCCCGGTTCGACCGGCTGGGGCGGCTGGTCCTCCACGGGTGGACCGACAAGGACCCGGTGGTGGTGGACAGGACGGCCCCGGTGACCAGGCTGGTCCTCCGCCAGCGGCGGTACGGGGTCCTCTCCCGGGTGACGGTGAAGGACGTGTCCGGCTGGACCCGGGAGACCGAGATCGACCGGGACTTCGAGACCCGGGGCGGCCGGGCCCGGCGGGTGCTGCTGATGCCCAAAAACACCGGCTTCCAGGCCCGGCGGTACAACGCCCGGTTCCAACTGGCCCGGTCCAGGGCCGGGGCGCGGCTCATTGAGGTCACCCTGGCCAAGGGCTTTGCCGCCTGGCCGGGGGATCTGGTGAAGCTGGACCGGCCGGACTGGAGCCGGAACGGGGTCTACCGGGTCCAGGAGAGCAGGGTGACCCTGGGAGAGAGAGGAAAGGAGACCACGCTGGTGCTGGGGGCCGCTGACGCGGTGCTGTGATAGGAGGTATATACGCATGTGGATGACGAACAGACAGGTCCGGGAGGAGCTGACGGAGCCGGCGGCGGAGCTGGGCCAGGTGACCCTCTCCGGCGGCGGGGCCGTGGCCCTGGCGGGGGAGCGGCGGAACGTGACCCTCTGCCTCCCTGGGGGCTACCACTGGACCCCCCGGCGGGGGGAGACGGTGCTGGTGATCAAGAGCGGGCCGGACTGCGCCCCCTGCGTGACGGGGCAGGCCGGCGCCGGTGATACCGCCCCGGGGGAGGTGGTCCTCTCCGTTGAGGAGGGGACCGCCATCCGGCTCAAGGCGGGGGGCGGCATCGCCGTCACCGGTCAGGTGGAGATCACCGGGGGCCTCACCGTCAACGGACGGGAGGTGTGACCATGGCAGTGAGCAAGCTGCGGGACGGGGACTACCGCCCCGACGGGGCAGGGGGCTTTCAGCAGGCGGCGGGAGCCCAGGAGGTGCTGGAGCGGGTGCTCTTCCAGCTTACCGCCCACCGGGGGGCCTTCCCCCTGCTGCCCACGGTGGGGAGCCGGCTGTACCTCCTGCCCCGGGCCAGGGCCTCCGCCCGGCAGGCTTTGGCGGCGGCCTATACCGCCGAGGCCCTGGGGGAGGAGCCCGACCTCACCGTCACCGCCACGGAGTGGGACGAGGAGACAAGCCGGGTGACGGTCTATCTGGACTGGCAGGGGGAGACCCTGGAGGCCAGCGTGGAGGTATGAGAGAAAGGAGTTGCGGCATTGAAGACCATTGACGAGATCTATCAGGAGATGCTGGCGGTCTTCGCGGCGGAGACCGGCATGGAGCTGGACGGCGCGGGGGAGCAGGCGGTGCGGATGTACGCCCTGGCCGCTCAGGTCTACGGGCTGTATGAGGAGGCGGCGTGGACCAAAAAGCAGTGCTTCCCCCAGACCGCTACCGGGGAGGACCTGGACAAGCACGCCTTTCTCCGGGGACTGACCCGGGGCCAGGCCAGCCGGGCGGAGGGAAGGCTGCGGTTCTCCGTGGAGCGGGCGGCGTCCACGGACCTGCCCATCCCCGCAGGGACGGTGTGCCTGACGGCGGGGCTCACCGCCTTTGCCACCACCGAGGAGGGGGTCCTCCCGGCGGGGAGCCTGTCGGTGGAGGTCCCCGCCCGGGCGGTGGAGCCCGGGGCCGGGGGCAACGTGGCCGCCCTGGCCATCCGGACCATGACGGTGGCCCCCACGGGGATCGACGCCGTCATCAATCCCGCCCCCTTCACCGGCGGCGGGGCGGAGGAGGACGACGAGAGCCTCCGGGCCCGGGTGCTGGACACCTTCCGGGTGATGCCCAACGGGGCCAACGCCGCCTACTACGCCCAGGTGGCCCTGGCGGTGGACGGGGTGGCGGCGGTGCGGGTCCTGCCCAAGAACCGGGGCCTGGGCACCGTGGACGTGGTGGTGGCCTCCCCGCCGGGGGTCCCCGCCCAGTCCCTGCTGGACCAGGTCAGCCAGGCCCTTCAGAGCCGGCGGGAGATCGCCGTCAGCGCCCGGGCCATCGCCCCCACCACCCATGAGGTGACGGTGCTGGTCCAGGTGAAGGCCCAGGAGGGGAAGGACGCCGCCGCCGTGCGGAACGCCGTGAAGGCCGCCATCCGGGCCTGGTTCAACGGCCAGCGCCTGGGCCAGGACGTGCTGCTGGCAAAGCTGGGCCAGCTCATCTACGGGGTGGACGGGGTGGAGAACTACCTCATCGTCTCCCCCGGCGGGGACGTGGCCCTCACCGCCCAGGAGCTGCCGGTGCTGGGCACCCTCTCCGTGGAGGAGCTGCGATGAGGGGCGCGGCGGCACAGCTCCGGGACCTGCTGGAGCCCCTGGGGGTCTATCGCTGGGAGGGGTCCTTCCAGTGGGGGGAGCTCCAGAGCCAGGGGGCGGCCCTGGATGGGCTGGCGGCGGAGCTCCGGCACACCTACCGGGAGATGAGCCTGGCCACCGCCCGGGACGAGGGGCTGGAGGCCATCGCCTCCCTCCTCCGCCGCCCCCCCGACACCGGGGACCCCGAGACCCTGGGGCCCGCTCTGGCCGCCCTCCTGCGGGTGGGGAACGGGAGCTTCACCCCGGCGGCGGTGAACGACACCCTGGCGGGCTGCGGCGTGGCCGCCGTGGCGGAGGAGACGGGGGACCCCCTCCATCTGGTGGTCCGGTTCCCCGACCTGACGGAGGAGCCGGCGGACTTCGACCGGCTGCGGGGGATCGTGGAGGATATCCTCCCCTGTCATCTGCTGGTGGAGTACCGCTTCGGGCAGGGGACGTAACGGGCCGGCGGCGGAACAGGCGCCGAGGCCCGGAAATCAAGGGCTTTGCAAGGGGAGCCCCCCGTTGGACCACAAGAGGTGGTGGTCCTAACCGGGGGACTCCCCTAAATTTTGTGGTCAAAAATAGCGCAAGCCTCTTGACGGATACCGGGGTGGGGTGCTATGATGTGGGTGCTGTTTATAGGAGGACACAAGATAATGTGGTCCCTCCCGGAATCAACCACTAGATGTTGATACCGAATTGAGAGAGATTTGAAATCATTTGACACTTTTTAGAGAGGTGAGCCGACCATGACGGTCATACAGAGCATTCGGAAGCGGGACGGACGGGTGGTCCCCTTCCATGAGAATAAGATCGCGGACGCCATCAACAAGGCCTTTGCCGCCACCTACAAGCCGGGCTATGAGGACACCGCCGCCAGCCTGGCCCACGAGGTGGCCTCCATCCTGGAGGTGGAGGGCCAGGAGGTCCCCGAGGTGGAGCACATCCAGGATATCGTGGAGCGGGTGCTCATGGACAGCGGCTATGTCCAGACCGCCAAGGCCTACATCCTGTACCGCCAGAAGCGCAGCGAGACCCGGGATCTCAACAGCCGCCTGATGAAGATCTATGAGGACATCACCTTCTCCGCCGCCAAGGACAGCGACATCAAGCGGGAGAACGCCAACATCGACGGCGACACCGCCATGGGCACCATGCTCAAGTACGGCAGCGAGGGGTCCAAGCAGTTCTACATGATGCGGGTGATGAAGCCCGAGCACGCCCGGGCCCACCAGGAGGGGGATATCCACATCCACGACATGGACTTCGCCCCCATGGGCACCACCACCTGCACCCAGATCGACCTGATCCGCCTCTTCCACGGGGGCTTCTCTACCGGCCACGGCACCCTGCGGGAGCCCAACGACATCTACTCCTACTCCGCCCTGGCCTGCATCGCCATCCAGTCCAACCAGAACGACCAGCACGGCGGCCAGTCCATCGTCAACTTCGACTACGGCATGGCCGAGGGCGTGGCCAAGACCTTCCGGCGGCTCTACCGCCAGAACCTGGCCCGGGCCCTGATGCTCCTGGGAGAGGTGGAGCCCGACCCTGAGAGCGAGATCAAGGCCCGCCTGGCCGACCTGGAGAAGGAGACCGGCCTGTATCCCAAGCTGGAGGACTGCCAGGCCTTTTTCGACGCTGAGCGGCCCTGGCTCATGGAGAAGTACGGCGTGGACGAGATCCTGGCGGAGAAATGTCAGGCCTTCGCCCACAAGCGGGCGGTGAAGGAGACCGACCGGGCCACCTACCAGGCCATGGAGGCCCTCATCCACAACCTGAACACCATGCACTCCCGGGCCGGGGCCCAGACCCCCTTCTCCTCCATCAACTACGGCATGGACACCTCCCCCGAGGGGCGGATGGTCATGAAGAACATCCTCCTGGCCACCGAGGCGGGCCTGGGCAACGGGGAGACCCCCATTTTCCCCATCCAGATCTTCCGGGTGAAGGAGGGGGTCAACTACAACCCCGGCGAGCCCAACTATGACCTCTTCCAGCTGGCCATGCGGTGCTCCGCCAAGCGGCTCTTCCCCAACTTCTCCTTCCTGGACGCCCCCTTCAACCTCCAGTACTACAAGCCCGGCCATCCCGAGACGGAGATCGCCTATATGGGCTGCCGCACCCGGGTCATCGGCAACGTGTATGACCGGACCCGGGAGGTGTGCAACGACCGGGGGAACCTGTCCTTCACCACCATCAACCTGCCCCGGCTGGGCATCAAGGCCAAGGGGGATTTGAGCCTCTTCTTTGAGAGCCTGGACCATATGATGGATCTGGCCATCGACCAGCTCCTGGAGCGGTTTGAGTTCCAGTGCCGGAAGAAGGTCAAGAACGCCCCCTTCCTCATGGGCCAGGGGGTGTGGATGGACTCCGACAAGCTGGACTGGGACGACGAGGTCCGGGAGGTCCTGAAGCACGGCACCCTGTCCATGGGCTTCATCGGCCTGGCGGAGACCCTGGTGGCCCTCATCGGGGAGCACCACGGCCAGAGCGAGAAGGCCCGGGTCCTGGGCCTGGAGATCATCGGCCACATGCGGGCCCGGATGGACGAGGAGAGCCAGAAGCGGGGGCTGAACTTCACCCTGCTGGCCACCCCCGCCGAGGGCCTGTCCGGCCGGTTCGTCCGGATCGACAAGGTCAAGTACGGGGAGATCCCCGGGGTCACCGACCGGGACTACTACACCAACTCCTTCCATGTGCCGGTGTACTACCCCATCGGGGCCTATGACAAGATCGCCATCGAGGCCCCCTACCACGCCCTGACCAACGCCGGCCACATCAGCTACATCGAGATGGACGGCGACCCCAC
>CACZKM010000020.1 GCA_902781745.1 Oscillospiraceae bacterium | reverse complement strand
TATCTAATCCTGCAAGCCTTTGGCTTGCAGCCCACGGCAGAATCTGCCGTGGGCGATTAAAATGTTTTTTAAACATTTTAATCGATAATTAGTATTATACCACGTTTCCCCCCGGGCTTCAATCCCTCCTGCCCTTCGACCCGCAGAAAAAGGCTCTCCCGCGCTCCGGCACGGAAGAGCCTTTGTATTCCCGCGGATCGTATCAAAGCGTCCCCAGATCGACCACGCCGGGCAGCTCCCCGGCGCTCACGTGGACCAGCTTCGCGGGGATGCCGTTTTCCTCGAACTGCCGCAGGAAGGCCCGGACATAGAGATCCTCCTCAAACCGCTGGTGGAGAGAGAGGAAGATGTTCCCGTGGATGGCCGCCACCTCGATGAGTATCGGCATGGCGGTGGGCACGTGGGTCCAGAATTCCCGGATATACTTCTCCGCGCCGCCGTAATTGCCTTTCCCCACGTAGCTGACCGTAAAGGTATAGACCCCCGCGCCCATGGTCATAAACTGGGAGAAGGCCTCCTGCCGCCCGGCCAGGGTGGGGTTGGCCGCCGCCATGCGGTAGCGGGCTGCGGCCATAAGAAGGGTCCGCCGGACCCGCTCCTCGTCGGACTGGAGGAAGGTCATGCCCCGGTAGATGGTGGCCTGGGTGGTCAGGTCCATCCCCTTCATCCGGTCCTTGTACTCCAGCTGCATAGAGCTGACGCAGTTGGCAGGGGACTTGGGCGCCCCCAGCATGGGCCGGGCGTTCATCACATAGCCGCCGACGATGGGATCGTCCCTGTGGGGATGGAGGCCGTCGATGGCCCGGGCCAGGAAGAGGTTGACCAGGGTGCCGGGGCTTGCGTCGTTGGCGGAGGTGAACCGCAGCAGGGGCGCCTCGGGGATCTGGATGTCATAGACCTTCCGGGGACAGGGAGTGAGGGCGTCGGCGTCATAGGGAGAGAAGGACCGGGGCCGCTCCGCCTTGGGCAGCTTGCTCAGGTCCACGTCGGGCAGGGCGTCCATGGGGTCCACGGCCTCCGCCGGGTCGATCTCCTCCCCCAGCACCCGGATGGGCCCGGGCTCCAGCTCGGGCTCGTAGCGTTCCCTGCAGTAGTAGTAGAGCAGGGTGCGCAGGACGTTGTACATCCCGGCGCCGTCGGCGTAGCCGTGCCACATGTCAAAATAGATGCGGTCCCCGGAGAAGGCCGCGGCGAAGAGGTGCCCATTGGCCTCGGGGCTGCCCAGGCAGAGGGGCGCGTCCCCCTCGGTCACCGGCACCGGGGCGTCGTTGGGCTCCAGGACGATCTCCTCCCCCTGCCGCCGGAGCTTTTGGCAGTAGTAGGGGTAGCGCCTGGCCGTGGGCTCCATGGCCCGGCGGAGACAGCCGCCGTCCACCGGGTCCGCCATGCGGACCACCAGGCGGACGCTGTAGGGGTAGTGCATATTGTCCCCGGGACGGGGGCCGTAGGCGTGCAGCAGGTTTCCGGTTGAGATTTTCATGGGCTCGTCTCCTTGGTCCGGCGGTTTTTTTGGGGGGCGCCGGGTGTGTATCGTCTGTATTATAACACGTATCCCTGATCCGTCAACTGGGGGCGGGAGGGTAAGCGGAAAGGGCTGCAGCAGGTTTGCTGCAGCCCTTTTTTTGTGGGTTGGGTGGGTTCGTATCACGGATGGGAAGCTTGTGGCGGAAGGACGAAATCCAGTGGACCATCCGCCGCTCTGTAGCCAACGCCGGACTCCTCCACCGTGAGGATAAACCAGTTGCCTTCGGTGCTCAAGCTCCGATACCCACCAGGTACCGTGATCTCATGGACATAATAGACGCCGTAAGGCAGCTCGCCGACGAAGAACACACCGGTTTCGTTGCTGGTAAAGGTGTCTTTGACATTTCCATCTTTATCCGTTTGTGTCACCCTCACTCCGTTGTGAAGGATTTCAAATTCAGCCGCAGCCAGCGGACGATAGCTCGCGCCCCCGTTCTCCCCCACCTTCCGCAGGATCACCGGGCGGGAGCCGGGGTTGAGCGTGCCCCAATAGACCCGGTCGTTCTGTGTGCCGGAAACACCGGTCAGGTAACTGGACGATCTGTTTTGTGTCTTACCATCGTCTTGGGCGTTGCGGAAGACCTTGTAGCTGTCCTCAGAAACATTTGCTCCGCCTTTCACGACTGCAAACTGCTCGCCCGCCATATAGTGGGGCTGCGACCCGCACCAGACCCAGATAGAGCCGTCGCCGGAGGTGATCTCCCCGGTAATGGTCAGGGAAGACGCCTCGGTATTCTCATAACCCGCGATGAAGATATCCTGCCGGGCTTTTGTATAGTCCTTTCCTCCATTAACCAACCCCGTCAGCTCACCGGCCTTAAAGTTGCCGTTTGTCGTGATGATGTTGCCGTCGTCGTCCAGGCCTGTTCCACCGAAGTTGGGATTCCCGGAGATATTCAACTCGGAGCCCTGGGCAAGATAGATACCCGCGCCGTCGCCGTCAGACTGGTTGTGGTTCACAGTGCCGCCGGATACGGTCACGGTACCGCCCATTTCCACATACACCGCGCCGCCGCTGCCGGAGGTTGCGGCGTTTTGCAGTGCCGCTCCCCGGCCAATGGTCAGATTGCCAGCAGCAACCCTGACGATGCCGCCGTTGGCTGCAACCCCGGCGCGGTTGGCCTTGTCGCCGTCAAACGTGATCTGCTCCACGGTGAAGGTTCCTTTGTTCACCGTGAACATAGAAGCATCCACATACCCGCTACCGCGTTTGATGGTGCTGGTGAAGTGGCCGGCGCCGGAGGGGTTATAGTTCCCTTTCTGCGTGGTGCGCAGCGTCACGGCCCGATTCTCGGTGAAGGACACCGCGCTGGGCAGGGTATACCGCTCGTGGTCGGGCAGCAGGGTCTCGATCTCGACCTTGCCGCTCTGGGCATTGGCGGCATCGAAGGCGCCTGTCTTTTCGATCCCGCACTCTGTGGTCGTACGCAGGAACTCATAGAAGGTCTCCTTGCCGCTCGCATCCCGCACCAGAGCGATATAATCGCGCCAGTAGAGGGTCCCATTCACCGCTCCGGTCGTGCCGAAGGGCGTGCCGAACCTGTCGTCCAGGTCGTTGAGGAAGGCGTTGAGGTTGCCGGTAAGACCGTCTGCATAATGGCCGAAGGGCGTGCCCGCCAGGCCGTGGCCCCTGCGCACGTCACCGTCGGTAGTGGACACGCCGATCTTCGCCTTGTCCGTCAGCCCGTTCCCGACGACTTGGATGACCTCGTTGCTGTCCACGCTGAGCACTACGTTCCTCTGTTTCTTCTCCCTGTCCAGGTTGGCGTACACAAAAGCGTCGCCGGAGAAGTTCAGCCGAGCTGCACCGCCTCCGATGTTGATGGCGCCGCCGTCCACAGACGCCGCGCTGTTTCCGGTAATGCTGCCGCCGGACATGGTCAGGCTCTTGCCGTCAGCAACATAAACCGCGGCGCCCTTGGCCTGGTCTGTCGTCGCCTTGTTGTTGAAGATGGCGCCGCCGGACATGGTCAGGTCGCTGTTCGCATAGACGCCGCCGCCGTTCGTTGCCTCGTTGCCGGAGATGGTGCCGGCGGTCAGGGTCATTCCCCCCGCAGCGTAAACGCCGCCGCCGTCCGTCGCTTTGTTGGCGGAGATTTTGGTGCCGCTGGATATGGTCAGCTCACCCGCCGCATAGACGCCGCCGCCCTGGGCCGCACTGTTTCCGGTGAGCTCACTGCCGGTCACAGTCAGCTTTCCACCCTGGGCCAGCCATACCGCGCCGCCCTGGTTGTTTGCTGCGTTCTTCTGGAACACGGCGTTACTGAGTTCCAGGCCCTCTCCCTGGATCGCTCCAAGATAAACAGCGCCGCCCATTTCCGCCTTGTTCTCGATGAACTGGACGTTTGTGAGATGGGTGATGCTGCAGCCGTCCGCCGCGAGGATCGCGCCGCCGTTCACGGTCTCAGACCCGTTGTTTGAGAAGACTGCGGAGCGTCTGGGTCCGCCGTTCACATCCAGGGCAGTGTTTGCATCCATCTGCACCGCGCCGCCGGCGAAGTTCTCGATCTTGGTTTCGGTGCTGACGGTCAGCGAGCCGTTTGTCCCATGGACCGCACGGATGGCAGACTTCCCGCCGTTGAAGTGAATGTGCTGCAGCGTCAGGCTCGCGCCGATCGACTCATTGCCGACGGTGATCAGCGCAGACTCATCGCCGTTGAGGTTGCACTTGATCTCCGCCCTGGAAACATCGCTGGTGCGGGTGGTGGAGAAGACATACTTGTCGGTATTTGTGGCGGTCCTGTCGGCTGTGGTGACAGTCAGGGGGTGGCTGCCGGTATAGGTTACCGAGCCGGTCATGGTAACGTCCCTCAGGGCCTGGAGTTTCAGGGCGTTGTTACCAGGGATGGAATCCTTCCCGTCCTTGTCCACAAGGATCGAAGTATTCTCCGTATCCCCCTGGGCGGCTGCAAAGCCTGCCTCCAGGGTCGGGTAGAGCGCAGGGATGAGGGTCTCGCCGTCGAGGCTGCGCACATAGAGCAGGCTGCCGTTGTCATCCGTCATCTTGCAGACGGCTTCCTGGTTGCGGACCACGTAATCCCCGTTCTTTTCGCATTCCTTGTACGTTCCAGACTCCCTGTTCCATTCGCGCAGGACGAAGCCCTCCGTCCCCTTGACCTCCAACTGGAAGAGTCGATCATTTTCCACGTAGAAGGTCTTCCGGTTATTGCCGTTTCGCTCAGGGTAAGTGGTCTCCCGGAGATAATAGGTGCCGATGGGCAGCTCACGGAAATAGACCATACCCTTTGGAACGGTCGTACCATCCAGCATCTTGAACTCGTTTGTGCCGTTGGCGGACTTCACCGGATCGGGATTGTTCTCTTCGTCGCGGGACCAGAGTTTCAGATTCGGATACCCGTTTTCATTTGTCGTGGGCAGACCCTTGTCATCCACTGCCTTCGGCGTATAGATCGTAAACGCCGCATTCGGCAGCGGATCCCCGGAGCTGTCGGTTTTCAGGAAGTACGCCTGATAGTCGCTGCGGATATTCACAATGCCCATCGTGCTGCTGGCAAGGTTGGCCTTGAGGTCCGCCTTGCCGTTTTCACCCAGTGGGAAGATGCCGTAGTATTTGCCGACATTGGTGGTGCTTTGCGCGATCAAATCCGCCGCGTTGTCGATACCGCTGAGGGGTCCGTCATTATCTGCAAGCTCCTGGATGGCGAGACCTAACGAAGGCGTGCCCACCAGGACCAGGTAGATGGTGTTGTTGGGCCGGAAACTCTCGGGCACTTTGGTCTCTTTCATATAGTATACGCCGATGGGGATAGAGGGAAAATCAACGACGCCCTTGTCCAGAGAATCACCCTGGGCGTTGGTATCGGTCTCGCCGTTCGCGGAGGTCGCAGTCGTAAAAAGTGTCTCGCAGCTACTGTCAGAATAGAGCGTGAACATGGCTCCGGGGACCGCCACCGCCTTGTTGTCGATCTTTTTAAAGGAGACCTCATACATCCTGCCCCAATAGATCTTCTGATTCTGATCCGGATCCTGCCCTGGCAAACGCAAGCCCGCCAGGTATTCACCGTTGGTGCAGCCGGTTGTGCCGTCAGGGAGGGCGTTGCGGAATTTCCCCAGGGTCGTGTCGGAGATATTCGTCCCATCAATTATGCCAAACTGCTCATTGGCCAGCCTGTGGGGGTCCTGCTCCGGCCAGACCCAGATGGTGTCGCCGGTCAGCGCGCCGTTGACGTGGATAGACGTTGCTTCTTTTCCGGAATAGCCAGCAAGATAGAGGTCCTGCCGCACATAGTCCGTGATGCCGCCGTTGGTGATTCTCGCTTTGTTCGGCAGGATGTTCCAGCTGAACTTCGGGCTGCCGGACAGATTGATTCTGCTGCCTTCGGCCAGATAGATGCACGCGCCATTTTCAGCATTGACAACAGAGCCGTTCTGGGTGGTGTATCCGTTCCGGGTAAACTCCGGGCTGCCGGTGAGGTTCATCGTCACATTGCTCTTCAGGTAGATCGCGCCGCCCTGGTTGGCGTAGCAACCGGTGATCTGGGTGTTGCCGGTTACGGTGAGGGTCAGGTTCTTATTGTTATTGTTGTCGTCCGTGTCCATGTGCACCGCGCCGCTGAAGCCCTTGGCGGTACAACCGCTGATGGTGGTATTGCCACCGAGCGTCAGGCTCTTGGTTCTGGCGCAAATCGCGCCGCCACGGCCTTTGTCGCGGGTGACGGAGCAGTTCTCAAAGCTCGTGTTCAATATCGAAGCCCTACTGCTATTCGCGTTGTACAGATAAATTGCTCCACCGTGATTGTAGGATGTACTGTTCTCAATGGAACAATCATTAAACTCCACTTCCTTGGCATAGCTGTACACCGAACCGCCATATCCATAGGAGTCATTGCCTCCGATGGTCTTGCAGTTGTCAAAGAAGGTATTCTGGATGCTTGTCTTAACGCGATTGTCTTTGCCCGCGCCATGATTGATGGCTCCACCGTTGCGCAAAGCGTAACAACCGTCAAATCGGCTGTTTTCAACCGTCAGCGTCGCGGTTCTGGAACAGATAGCGCCGCCGTCAGAATAGGTGGTGTTCTGTACCGTACGGCAATTTGTAAACAAGCAATTCCGCACCGTGGTATAGGATGTCGTGGTATTATCCTTGTTGTGGAAAAGCGCGCCTCCCTCGTTCTTGCAATAACAGTCCGCAAAGGAGACCCCGTTTAATTCCGCCTCCATTTCACTGACATAGATCGCGCCGCCGCTATTGGAATTGCAATTCACAAATTCAGTGCCGTATTCACCATTGACTGTACTGGAATTAGTTATTTTCAGATACTTGGCAAAAACAGCACCGCCATTGCCGGTTGAAGCGCAATTCAGGAACCTGACGGTCGGCTTCCCCGCATCCGCGTCATAGACGCCGTTGATGACGATGGCATTATTGTTATTTTGCGCGTTAATCGCTCCGCCGGGGCTCGCGTATCCGTACTGCATCGTGGTGCCGCCGCCGACCACCAGTTTGCCGCTTGCCGCTTCGATCAGGCGATAGTTGCCCTGTTCAGCCGTCTTGTCCTTGCGGCCATCCAACGTGATATTCTCCAGCTGGAAGGTGGCGTCGGCGTTGTTCAGGTAGAACAACTGGTTGGTGCTGTTGGTGCGGGAGATGGTGCAAACCGTGCCCTCCGTGCCGCGATAGGGATGTTCGGCATCGTCGGAACCGGCAGTAGTCAGGGTGACATCCGCCGCAGGGAAGTTGGATATCTGTGCGGCCTGGAAGATATTGTAGTTCTCCACCAGCATCTTGATATACTTCGCCTGGCCGGTTTCACCCTTGTCATCCACAACCTTTGTGAAGTCATCCAGCGCTGCCGTAAGCTTGGCATAGACCGCGTCCCTGCCGTTGGTGCGCTTCAGGGTGTTGCCCGCCGCATTCGTGATCTTGCAGAGGTAACGGCCCCAGTAGATATTCGTATCCGTGGACGAGGCCTGATATCCAAAAAGGCCATCATCGCGGTCGTTGAAGAAGCTCTCCAGGAAGTCGTTGTCCTCAACCCAGGTTCCGAAAGCCTTGCCCTCCAGTCCGCGGTTGTTGTACTGGCTGTCCGGCACATATACGCCGATGTTGGCATAGTCGCCCAGTTTGTTCGTCGTGGTGTAAATCGTCGTGACATTATTGTTCTGCATCAGGACATCGTGGTCATAGGCGGAATCGGCGCTGCAAGGGTTGCCCTTCACCACCGTATTGCCCTCGAAGTACAGTTTACCGCCTTGAATCGCGCCGCTGTTGATGTCGGAGCAGGTATTGTCGGTGATGCTGACGCCGGAGAAGGTGGCCTTGTCCTCCACATAGACCGCGCTGCCCTTGACCGCCTGGCCGTTCTTAATCTCGCCGCCTGTGATGGTGGCGCTCTGGCTGCCGTTCTTGGACAGGTAGACGCCGCCGCCATTGCCGTTCGCCACACAATCAAGGATCTTGTTGTCCACAATCTCAACGTTTTTTGCTCGCGTCCAAATCGCGCCGCCGTTTTGAGCCGCGCTGCAGCTCAAAGCTTCGTCGTCATCCGGATCAGCGGAGAAGGTGCAATTAGTGATTGTAGTGGTAAGCTGATACATGCTGTTGCCACTGACGCTGTTACCATGATATACAGCACTCCCATTTTTCGTAAACGAGCTGCATCCATAAAATTTGGAATTATCAATCGTCAGCGTTTCATTGGTAGCTAGAAATGCTCCTCCGTTCTCCTTCGCACTGCAGTTTTTGAACGTAGTCCTCGTAACCGTTGCCTTACTGCCACTACCGATACCGGAGCTATGCAGCGCCCCTCCATCCCTCAAGGTTGAAACGCAGTCTTCAAAATAACTGTCTTTTACCTCGATTGTCATCGTCTTGACGTTCATTCCACCACCATAGTGAACCACACCTGTGAGTTCGTATCTGTCCTCAGCGCGGCAGCGGACAAAACGGCAATTATTTACAATTGTATATGAACCGGTCCACATTGTATTTCTTGCGGCGCCAAAATAATTGTTGACTGCGCCGCCCTCCTTGCCGGCCCAACAGTCGGTAAAATTCGTATCTTCGAATTTCATACAGGGCAGGTAGCACTGGATCGCGCCGCCGGAGCCGTTATTGGTACCGGACGAACAATTCGCAAAAGTTGAATGATCAATATGTAGCTCTGTCCTGCTTTCCGTTTCCCCATTGTTGTCCTGATATGCCGATATAGCTCCACCCTGCGCACGACAGTTACAGGCATTAAAGGTACAATATGAGACGAATACAGCTTTGTTCCCAGCTGTGGTACTTGTCTTGACATAAGCCGCTATGGCGCCGCCGCCGGTCATCGTATCGCAGGAATAAAAGCTACAGTAAGAGGTGTCTATCCCCTTGACATGCCATGCGGATATCGCACCACCGCCATTACCGTCGGTTGAACCGCTTGCCTGCACCTTTGCGCTGCACTCGGTAAATGCACAGCCCTTTACCGTGACGACATGGTTGTACGAAGTGTCGGCATAGATCGCGCCGCCGTCGCCCGCGTTGGTCAGGGCTTTACAGTTGTTAAAGATGATACCGGGATTGCTCTGGGGGGTCTTATTGCCGTCATCGTCAACCACACAACCACTCTCTGTGCCGCCGTTTATGGTAAGCGCGGCATTCACATGGAAGTCGATCGCGCCGCCGTCTTCGCCGTTGGAATCGCAGTTTTCAAACCGCGTGCTGCCGTTTGTGCCGGTAATGTTCAGCGTGCCGCCGGTCGCCGCAATCGCGCCGCCGCGGCGTGCGTGGAGGTTGGTAAACACGCCCGCGTTCACGTTCAGCGTGCCGCCCTGAATGTAGATTGCACCACCTCGGGAATTGTTGCCGTCGCTGTAATCATTGTACTGAACATTACGCAGGGTCGAACCCTCGTCGATGTTCAAAACGGCCCCACCGTTGTTCATATAAATTAGTCCGCCGTTGGCACCCTTGTTTATCTTGACAGAACCGCCGTCAAGGATGATGTTTGTAAGCGTCACCGACGTGGCAGAAGCCTGATGGGTAAACAGCGTATCGGTATTAAATCCCGCTGCGCGGACGAGCACCGCCCGGTCCCGGGTGCCCACATAGGGGAAAGCGGTATCATCCTTGTCCGCTGTGGTCAGAATTACGTCCTTGGTCGGGAAGGCATGCTTGCTGCTGATGATATACTCATCCACCAGCATCTTCACCGCCGCCTGGGTGGCCTGCGTGGTTTGTTCTGCATCGGTATAGAGTGTTCCGTTATACGCCGTGAAGGCCGCAGAGAGGGTCGTATACACGGCAGGATTGCCGTTACCGTCATAGAGGATGTTCCCGGCACTGTCCGTGATCTTGCAGACGCCGGGGGTGAAGGCAACGGTGCCGTCCCGCGTAACGGAAGCGATCGAGAAGCTTTGCGGCAGCCCATCCACATCCGTAAACTCGGAGGAAACACTCAAGGCATTGGTATTGGTCGTCGCAAGTATCAACCCAGCGCCGTCAGGCACGGTCAGGTTCTTTGTTCCGTTGGCAGTAAGGGTAAAGCTTGCGTCAACCCCGGAAAACGTGTAATCACCGGCATTGGAAAGCGTCGCGGTAACAGTCAACGAATCGGCAAACCCGTTTTTGACTGTCACGGTGTGTGTATCGCTCTGGCCTTTGGTCCAAACCGCGTAGAGGGTGGTGGGCCCCGTCACGGCCGTGTCAAAATCGTAAAGTTTTCCGGAGAGGTCCTCACTTGCTGTATGAGCATCTTTTGCAAACTCCTGATCCTCTGTCCAACCGAGGAACGCAATTTCCTCCGCTGTCGGATAGACGGGGTCGGGGGTCGGTCTGGCGACCTTCTCGCCGCTGGTCACGGCATACTGGTAGACCTGCCGGTCGCCGTCCCGGTCGTGATACCCCTCCATCTCCGTGGTCCAGGCGCCGCCGTTGACGTCGAAGCTCACCAGAGGCTGCTCGGTGAAGGTGACAGTGGAGTCAACTGTACTGTATCTGAGCTGGCCCTTAACCTCATAAGCATCCGTATTATAGACGCGCAGAATCGCCGGGTTCGCATACTCATGGTAAGAGGGCTCGTTATTGATCGTATACAGATAGCCTGTCGCCGGAGCGTTTCCTTTAACGGTATAGTCCTGCGTGTCCGTTATGCCGCTCTTATGATTGATCTCCAATATAGCCGTCTTACCGGCCTCGATGCTTATAGTAGCCCATCTTCCGCTTGTTTGAGGCACCAAGTCCTGTCCGTCGCCAGCTTCGTTGACGAGGTACATTCTGGTGCCGTATCCGACATAGATCTGTACATTCTCCAGCGTTGACGAGGTGTTGTTTACAATGCGCAGGCCGATCAACTGTGTGTTGGTAAACGCCAGCGTTTCGTTTTCGGTCACCATAACTTCGGCCTGCGTCGCCGTAACGGCGTCAGCGCCGCCGCGTTTCACCGTGGTGTCATAGCCGACGATAAAGCCCTCGGCTACGGTCAGCGTTGCGCCATAGGGCACGGTCAAATCCTTGCTTTGACCGGTTGCAAGCTCAAAGGTCTGGACGCCATCGGTGAAGCCGTTGGCGTCGTAGTCCTGCGCCTGATCGCCGTCCTTCACCGTGGCGGTGAAGGTGAAGGGAACCACGTTGCCGGAATAGCCGCTGACGGTGTTCTTCACGGTGACCGTCTGGGTTTTGCGGGTGTTGGTGAAAGCGATGCTGTTGTCGGAATCGGAGACCGAGTGGATTTCAACCGTTGTACCGCTTGTTGGATTGCCTCCGTTACGGGAATAGGTGGTGTTGTACCAATCGGAGTGACCGTTGAAATTCGTCTCCTCCACTTTCAGCTTCGTACCCTCGGGGATGGTCAGGGTGACGGATTTGGCGGATGCGTCTCTCCCGAAGTCGAAGGGGATGATCGCCATGCCGTTTTCGTCGGTGGTGATATTCTTTTTCTTTGCCGCATCCTCCGCGTCTTCATACATGGTATAGCCCGCGGCAGGGTTCCCATCTGCACGGGTGAGCGTGACGGTGAATGCAAAGCTTTCCGTCTCCGAGACCTTGCCCACAAGAGTTTTGCTCAATTCGATCTCCGCCATTTTGCGCTCGTTGGCAAAGGTAACGTCTGCTCCGTCCTCCGTCACCAGGAAGCTGAATATGTTGGCGTCGGGGTTACTGTCCTCGCAGGCGGAATAGGTCTGGACCCGGTAATCAGAAGCTCCGTTCTCCGTGATGGTCATGGTCGCGCCAACGGGAGCCTTGAATTCCTCAGTCACGCCGTCTTCCGCATTGTTTAGCGGCGACAGAGTCAATTCCGCCTCACCATTCCTTTTTGTTGTGACACTTTCCGCAAGGGGGAATCCGGAAATCGCCGTCCCGTCCGCTTCGGTCAGCTTGACGGTGAAGTTGAATTCCTGCTTCTCTTCCTCCCCTTTCAGTTTGTCCTCCAGGGTCTTCGTCAGGTTCACATTGGCCAGTTTGCGGGTGTTGGTCACGGTGACGGTGCTGTTGCCCCGCAAAGAGAAGGTCGTCCCGTCTTTAAACTCCAGGTCAGCGGGAGGATCGACATCTGTATTCTTGCCCGAATAAGCAGGGCTGTAATTTTTCGCTTCCTCCGTGATCGTATACGTCCCCACAGGGAGCGGATAGATGCTGATGGTGTCATCGGCCTTTACATTGTTCAGAACAATGGTCCCCGGTGTGTTGATCCTGGCCGGGGTAACCGTATAGTCCAGATTTCCGGTAATGGTGTAGCTGCTCCTTTTGATGGAGGAAGAGCGAAGGGTAAGTGTAAAGGTATCATCGGGATTCGTTCCTGCGCCCTCATATATCTTACGAAGGGTCAGGGTCAGACCATCCCAGACAATATTTGTCGTTGTGCTGTCCTTGAGCTTGCCGCGGTAATCGTACAGATCGTTTACGAAACAATTCAGGTTGTTCGCTGCGCCAACTTCGGCCGTGGCAAACTGCTCGCCGATCTCTTTGTGTCCCTCCATGGCGGAAATGCCGATGTGCGCGTTGTTCTCGAGACCGGGGGCTGCCACGTTCACGATTTTGTCGCTGTCAGCCCCGATATAGAGGTTGGCCGCTTCGCCCCGGGCATTGGTATTATCAAAAATCACCGGGCTGCCGGAGAGGTTGATCTGGTCGTCGGAAGACCCCACCACCACCGCGCCGTCAGCCGCGCCGGTGTTGCCGGTGATGCTGCCGCCGGTCATGTTGAGGATACCGTTCAGATAGAGGGCGGAGGCGCTGGGGGCGCTGTTGCCGGTGATGGAAACGCCCTCAACGAGGTTCACCGCGCCTTTGGCATAAACCGCGCCGCCCCTTCCGCTGGCGGCGGAATTGCGCAATGTCGTGTTGTCGTTCAGATTCAGGGTGCCGGTGCTGTTCACCAGGCCACCGTCTGCATTGCTCGAATAGGTATTCTTTGCCCCGTCCAGGGTGATGTTCTCCAGGGTCAGCGTGCCCGCGTTTGTGAGCATGCTGCCGCCAGCCCCGCCGCGGGTGATGACGGCGGAGGTTCTATTGGGCTCATCCTCTGGCGGTATGAAGGGGAACGCAGAATCTCCGGTTGATGCTGTCGTCAGCGTAATGTTCTCCCCTTCCTGGACGTCAAAGACGTCGGTGGCCGGCATGACGTAGTCCTCCAGCATATAGACAGTCAGGGGGTCATTTGTAAAGCTGTTCGGGTTTTCCCGGACGTAGGTCAGGGCGCTCTTCAGGGATTCAAAGGGTTTCACAGTGCCGCTCTTATCAATCACTTTACAGATGACACGCAGGGTGTTGGTAAAGATAACCTCTTTATCGTTCGCAGCATTAGTTACCTCAAAACAAAAGGCTCTGTCCGTGGCATCCTGATCGGAAAGGCCACTAGATTCGGCTTTCACCACATATTCCGGGTTCACACCCTCAGTCACTGTCGCTGTGACGCCCACAGGAAGGCTCAGAGCAATGTTCTGCTCTGCTTTAAGCTTGAATGTCACCTTGCCGTCCCAGTCGGTGACAAGGCCATCTGCCACCTGGTAGCTTCGAATCGGATGTGTGCCCTTGTTCAGCGCCAAGGTGAACGTAAAATCCGTATTCTTGGCATCCGGGCGGGGGTCATCCACCAGCGCGGCCTTTTTCACGGTAACGTCCACTTGTTCAGGTGCGACCTGATTCTCGATCGTTACGGTCCCGTTCGTTTCGTCCACAGCATAGACTTCCGTGCCGAAGGAGGGAACGGTCTCAAGGACATAATAGTAATATGGATTGTTCAAATCATCACGGGCCGGAAGATCGATGATGTCCTTCGCCCAACCATCCGAGTAACCAAAGCTGACTCCGCTGCGCACCTTAGTAAGCTTGGAAACAAAAACTTCCATCTCCTCGTTCGTGATGCCATCGGCGCGAACCTCATCTTTCATCTTCTCCGTCGTACGGTAGATGTCAAAGGTAACAGCCGATTGGTTTTTCGTGCCATCACCCGTGACCAACTGGTTGCCGTTATACCACTCCTTTTTTACCTTCAGCGTGGTCGCCGGGCTGTTCCGGACAACATATACGCCGGCATCGGAGACGCCGTATTCCTGGACATAGCTGGCCAGGATATCTGTCTCCTCGTTTTCATCCGTGTAAATATGCTCCTCTTTGATCGAGTAAGCGATCGTCCTGTTCTGTTCGTCCCTGGCAGGCAGATTCTTAAAATCGGTATTGTTGTAAGGAGCCTGTTTGGTCAAAGTCACAGTGAGAGGTACTTGACCGGCGGCTTTAACCGGAACCGGATCCCCGCCGTCCACCGACTGGTACAGCCCGATCACCACTTTTTTTACCTGGTCCGGCCAGGCATTGCCCTGCCAGGTCTTCATGACCGGGATCGTGCGCTTTTCTTTCTGGTTGTCCAGGGTCAGGCTCTCATACTTCTCTGTCAGGTTGACAGCGGTCTCACCTTCCGGGAGATCTTGCAGGATCGAAGGAATCATCTCCGGCTCATTGCAGAAGTAGAAATAGGTTTTCTCCGGCGTGATCGGCAGCAGATACCCTTCCGGCTCTTTGGTCTCGACGACATAGTAAAGTGTTTCAGACACATACCGGTCGCCGCCGCCGGCGGCTTTGTCATCGCCGCTGATGACGATGACGCCGTCTTTGTCTGTTGTATAGGTCGCTACCTTTGTTTCATCCGCTGCTTTTTTAACCGTGAACTCCGCTCCGGGCAGGGTCTTACCGGTCTCTTTATCCATCTTGGTGATGGTCAGCTCAGGTTCCTCATACCGGTTGTCGATCACGATTGTCACGGCATCATTTTTTTGACCCGCAGTCAGGGTGAACTCTTTGGGTTCCGTGCTCTTTCCACTGTCCTCCTCTGAACCGATCGTGCAATAATACGTCGATGTAAGCTTAATGGTTACCGGTATGTGCCAATCAGTCACATTCTCCTGTACAACACGATAGCGTTTGTTTGCCTCAAGGTCAGCAGCAAACGGTATCGCCCCCCATTGTGCGTCAGAATTAGGATGGCGTTCAACCTCCACCCAGGTCCGCGACTCTTCGTCGTACTTCTGAAGCACGGCTATGACATTGTCCTGCTGGTCCTTCGTCAGGTCATAGTTTCCGGAAAAACGAAGTGTGACGCGCAAGCCGGGGGAAGCCTGGTACAGACGCACCTTCATGGTATCTCCGTTGTAATACGTGTAGACACCGCCTGAGTTGTAGTTGGGATCGTCTGTGATCATAAAGCTGTAGAGGGTGTTGTCTTTCTGATACCCCCCCGGCGCATTGATCATTTCAAGATAATAGACCGTGTTCTTTTCGATTTTAACGCCGTCGTCTTCCTCGTTGAGTTCGACGTTAACATAGCCATCCTGGCCCGTTGTAAAGATCACGGGCTGGCCCTTGTTCTCCCCGGCTTTATACTCCATGGGAACCTTGTTGGCGTCCATGAGGATGAATTTTGCGTCCGGAACCCCTGCCTGCATCTGCTTTTCCGCATAGACAAAGAGCTTGATCATGTAATTACTGCCAAAGCCCGCCACATCGGAGGCGCTGGGATAGATGACATGTGTTTGCTCACACTTGGCTTCCGCAAGTTTCTCCCCCGAGCTATCGAGCAATTGTGCGTGGTTCCCAAAGATCACACTTTTACCCGGCTGCGCTGCGATGCGCGTGCGGTAGGTGATGGTAACGGGCGCAGCATCTGGAATGACAAACGTGCCGGTGCTGCCGCTGTAATCATAAGTGACACGATCATCTGTAACATCAATGCTGGCATAGTCGATGGACTGATTCTCAGTGTTCAGGAAGGGATTGAACGTATCCGTAAGGGTAAGCGCATTTCCGTCACCAAGTGGTTTAGCACCCGGATTCACCTGGATCTTCCAGGTCGCCCAGCTGCCCTCCAGCGATATCATCTCCTTAGTGAGAATACCGCTGTCAGAGGTACTGTCAGATTCTTCGCCCGCACCGAGCAGGGGCGTCCCCGCCAGCAAATACCCGCTGAACCCCACAGCCTGGAAGGTGACCTCGCTGCCGTCCACCGCCACGTCCCGGATGACCTCTACGGTCCCGTCGTCCAGAATGTGCAAAACCTCAGCCGACGCCGCGGAGACAGGTCTCCCGGCGTCGATGGTTACGGTGACGGGCAGGTTCTCCGTGGGTTCGTACACCTTACCGTCCGATGTGATGGAAATGTCATAGGCCGCCAGGGCGGTCAGCTCCTCGCCCCGGTCAGAGGGGATGGACAGGCCGCTGTAGTCCGCCAGCACGTCGGCGGTCTCCGCCCGGGCGTCGGCCGGCAGGACGCCGGCCAGGGTGACCCCCTCCTCCTCCAGGGTCATGGCGCGGTACTCCCCGCTCCACAGCAGGGCCACCCGGTCCCCGGCCCGGAGCTCCACGGGGACCGTTGTCCCCCTGGCGGCAAACAGCGGCTCCTTCTCCCCGTCCTCCGACAGGCGACAGCCCAGCATACCGGGGAGGGCGCCCACGCCGGGCAGAACGGGACGGCAGGTCAGCCAGAGGGCGGTCCCATAGTCGGGGCCGTCCGCCGCCCGGAGAT
This sequence comes from Oscillospiraceae bacterium, assembly GCA_902781745.1. Lineage (GTDB taxonomy): Bacteria > Bacillota > Clostridia > Oscillospirales > Oscillospiraceae > Evtepia. The sequence continues at coordinate 34,573 of CACZKM010000020.1, read as the reverse complement.
CATAGGCGCAGATGGCCTTGCTGTCCAACTGGACAGGCTGGGCCTCCACAGCCTGGGGCGACAGGGAACGGGGCCCCAGGACCGACAGCTCCAGGCCCCGGACCGTCCAGGTCTGGAGGGGGGCGACAACCCCCGCCAGAGCGATCCGCGTGAGCTGATCGGTGGAAACGATAAGCCTTGCGGCCTCCTTGTCGCTCTCATCGGTCACGGAAAGGGTCTGCCACTTGTTTTTGCCGTCCAGAGAGGCGATCTCCATGGCTGCGGCAGCGGCAGGATCCAGATTTTTCGCCTCAACGGTCACGGAAACAGGGGCAAGTAATTTCACTTTACGTCCGTTTGAATTTAAGGAAATATCAAAGAAATCAGAGCTGAAAATATATCCTTCCTTTTCTACGTCCAGCCCTTCGGCCAAATCGTCCTTCAGCTCGGTCATTTCCGCCTCGGTGAGGAATTTCTGGCCGTCCCGGGGGCGCGGGTCCTCCCCATCCAGGCGCACCGGGGCCTGGCTGAGGGCGGTAACGGACAGCGTCGCGTCAGCAGGGACCCCCGCGTCGGGACCATACGCCACGGTGAAGGTATAGGCGGCGTCACCGTCGGTGGTGACGGTCCTGGTCAGGGTGCGAGCCGTCCCGGCAGGCGCAGCGGGGGCCTGTTCATCGGCGGGGGGCGTCTCCTGGGGGGCCTCGGTCTCCCGGGGTTCCTCAGCGTCCGGCTGAGGGGCTTCGGCCTCCTCCCGGGGTCCTTCCGCCGGGTCCGGCTGGGGTTCCGCGTCCGTGGATTCCTCCGGGGCGGTCTCCCCGCCCTCCTCCGTCTGGAGCGCCGCCGCGGCGGTCTGGGCCAATCGGGCCTCCATCGGCACCGCGACCACGGTGCTGACCAGCATAGACGCGACCAGCACCATGGTGATGACCAGTCTCGCCAAAGAGATGCACTTTTCCGTGAATTGTGTTCTCATATCGATCCACCTGCCTGTTCAGGCGCTCCCGCCGTGGGTTTCCCATCCCGGGGGACGCCGTTTCCTTCTCCAACCGCCGCCCGGATACGATCTCGTTTCTTCTCTTTGCTTCTCTTCTCAGAACCGCATGGAAGCAGGTCCTGCCCGGGCAAATATTATTATTTATATAGTACGCACTGATACATAGTTATGCTACCACAAAGTGGAGCAATTCTCAATAACCAATCCATGCAAATTCATGCAATTTTTCACGATCTGTGCAGTTTTTCAGGATTTGTGCCGGGACTGCCATAGGAAAGAAGGGCCCGGAAGTGGAATCCTTCCGGGCGCTTCTCTGTCTTTCTGTTCTGTTTTATCGGTCTGTTCGGCGTGGGGGGCGGCGGGCGGAGCGCCGGGGGCCGTCAATCCTCCTCCTCCACCGTCAGATCCCCATACTCCTCATAGTCGTCCGCCGACTCCATCTGGCTCTCCAGCATCATCTGCTCGAAGTGGGCGTCAAGCTGCTTGGCGAACTCCTGGGCGGCGTTGTAGCCCAGGCGCTTGTGGCGGTTGTTCATGGCCGCCACCTCCACGATGACCGCCAGGTTCCGGCCGGGCTTCACCGGGATGGTGATGCAGGGGAGCTCCACGTCCAGGATGGTGGTGAACTCCTCGCTGGTGCCCATGCGGTCGTAGTACACGTTCTCGTTCCAGGGCTCCAGGTTGACGATGAGGTCCAGGTACTTCTCCTGGCGCACCGAGGACATGCCGAAGAGCTGCTGGACGTTGACCACGCCGATGCCCCGCAGCTCGATGTAGTGCCGGATCAGGTCCGGGGCGGTGCCCATGAGCCGGGGGCCCTGGCGGCGGATCTCCACCGCGTCGTCGGCCACCAGGCGGTGGCCCCGCTTGAGGAGCTCCACGGCGGTCTCGCTCTTGCCCACGCCGGACTCGCCCATGATGAGCACGCCCTCGCCGGACACGTCCACCAGGACCCCGTGGCGGGTGATCCGGGGGGTGAGCTTGGCCTTCAGGGCGTCAGTCATGTTGTCCAGAAGGGTGGTGGTGGGCTCCTTGGAGCGAAGGATGGTCCGCTGGTGCTTCACCGCCATCTCCATGAGCTCCGGGAAGGGCTCCAGGCCCCGGGCCAGGATCAGGGCGGGGATGGGTTTTTGAAAGAAATCGTCAAAGCACTTGGTGCGCTCCTCGGCGGTCTGGTTGCTCAGATAGGTCCACTCCACCTTGCCCAGAAGCTGAAGCCGGGAGGGGTCGAAGTAGTCGAAAAAGCCCAGGATCTGCAGGGCAGGACGGTTGATGACGTCCTTGCGGATCTGGCAGCGGTCGTAGGTCTTGCCCTGGTTGAGTATCTCCAACTGGAACTGCTCCACCAGCTTGGTGAGCTTGACGGCCTGGGTGGATGCCATAGAATCTCCTCCTTTGGGTGCGGGGGTCTTGTTCCTCTCGATGGGTCCCCTTTGAAAAAGGGGGAATTATAAATAGTATAGCACATTATTTACCCCCTGCCAACCGCTTTCCGGCATCTGTCTGGCAATCATTACATTTGCGCGCCGTCCCCTGCCGGCCTATACTGGTTGCAATCGTATTACGTGACGTGATCCGCGGGGACAGGCCGCCCCTCGGGTCCGAAGGAGGCCGTCATGACCATCACCCGCCAGGGCCCGGGGGCCCTCCTCCTCTTCTCCCCGGAGGAGCTCCCCCCGCGCCCCCTTACCGGGGAGACCCTGCTCCCCCTGGTCCGGACCGCCCTGGCCCGGGCCGGCCTGCCCCTTCCCTCTTCCCCGGAGCTCCGTGTCTTTCTCAGCCCCCGGGGCGCCCTTCTCCTGGTCCGGCCGGGCTTCGGAGGGCCGCCGGAAAAAATTTTTTGGCCCTCTTCGTGACGGGAGCGGCCCCGCCGACGCCAGGCGGTTTCCCCATAGATATCGCCTTCCTTACAGGGTTTTTCACTATATCTTGTGGGATTTGCCAATATTTTCTCCGCCGTCGCTACAATCTATGTTACATTTTTGTTACACTTTTGTCTATTTTGTTCTTTCTTTTTGGTCCCGAAAATGGTATACTCTGACTACAAGCGCAAATCTGCGCTCGTTTCCCTCCCGCGCATGGCCGCGGGGATCGTGGAAATGCTATCTCCGGATGGCGCTGCGGCGGCTCCGCTCCGCCCCCCATCCGCTTCCTGATACGGGACCGCCGGCTCTCTGTTTTGCCGGGTCCCGCCACTGAAAAGAAGGTGTCATTTTGACAAAGTATGTGATCCACGGCGGCAGGCCCCTCCACGGTGAAGTGGAGATCAGCGGCGCGAAAAACGCCGCCGTCGCCATCCTGCCCGGCGCTCTGCTGGTCAACGGCGTCTGCCGCATCGAAAACGTCCCCAACATCAGCGACGTGACCCTCATCCTGGGGATCATGGAGAACCTGGGGGCCAAGATCCGGTTCATCAATCCCACCACCGTGGAGGTGGACAGCACCTCTGTCTATAAGCAGACCGTCCCCTACGAGCTGGGCCGCCACATCCGGGCGTCCTACTACCTCATCGGGGCCCTGCTGGGCCGCTTCGGCAAGGCCGCTGTGCCCCTGCCCGGAGGCTGCGACCTGGGGGACCGCCCCATCGACCAGCACCTGAAGGGCTTCAACGCCATGGGGGGCCGCACCGACGTGGAGGGGGGCTTCGTTTTCGCCTCCGCCCCTGCCGACGCCCGGCTGAAGGGGGCCAGCGTCTACTTCGACGTGGTCTCCGTGGGCGCCACCATGAACCTCATGCTGGCCGCCGCCCTGGCCGACGGCATGACCGTCCTGGAAAACGTGGCCAAGGAGCCCCACATCGTGGACCTGGCCAACTTCCTCAACTCCATGGGGGCCGACGTCCGGGGGGCCGGCACCGACGTTATCAAGATCCGGGGCGTTAAGTCCCTCCGGGGGGGCGTGTACTCCATCATCCCCGACCAGATCGAGGCGGGCACCTACATGACCGCCGTGGCCGCCGCCGGCGGCGAGGTCCGCATCTCCAACGTCATCCCCAAGCACCTGGACTGCATCACCGCCAAGCTCCTGGAGATGGGCGTGGAGGTCGAGGAGGACGGCGACGCCGTCATCGTCCGCCGCACCGGCAAGCTCCGCCGCACCAATGTCAAGACCCTGCCCTACCCCGGCTTCCCCACAGATATGCAGCCCCAGGTCGCCGCTGTGCTCTGTCTGGCCGAGGGGACCAGTATGCTCACCGAGGGCATTTGGGACAACCGCTACCGCTATGTAGACGAGTTCCGCCGGCTGGGGGCCAAGATCACCGTGGACGGCAAGGTGGCCGTCATCGAGGGGGTCAAGCAGCTCACCGGCGCCCCCATGAGCGCCTGCGACCTCCGGGCGGGGGCCGCCATGATCGTGGCCGGTCTGGCCGCCAACGGCGTCACCGAGATCGACCAGGTCCACTATATCGAGCGAGGGTACCAGAACATCGTGGAGAAGCTGGCCAAGCTGGGGGCCGACATCCACGAGGAGACCATCAAAAACCCTGACGAGGACTGGCGCAGCAGCGCCGGATGACACCGTCCTCATCGAAAACAGAGACAACGGACGGCGACCACACGCCGTCCGTTTTTGCTTTTTGGCTGTTTTCGGCGGGGCGGACCTCTGCGTCCAGTCCCCCTCTTCCCCGCCGGGTGTCCGGCCCGCGGGGCATTCCGTCCCTTCCAAGGAGGTCACATGGTCGCCATCCATCTCATCTGCGTGGGCAAGCTGAAGGAGAAGCACTTCGCCGCCGCCTGCGCCGAATACGAAAAGCGGCTGGGGCCCTTCTGCCGGCTCACCGTCACGGAGCTGGCCGAGGAGCGCCTGCCCGAGGACCCCTCCCAGGCCCAGATCGACGCCGCCCTGGAAAAGGAGGCCGGCCGCATCCGGGAGAAGCTCCCCAAGGGGGGAAAGCTGGTGGCCCTGTGCGTGGAGGGGAAGCTCCTGTCCAGCCCCGACCTGGCCCGGACCCTGTCCGGCTGGATGGTGGAGGGGGCCTCCTCCGTGGCCCTGGTCATCGGGGGGTCCTTCGGCCTCCACCCCGCTTTGAAGGCCCAGGCGCACCTTAAGCTGTCCATGTCCCCCATGACCTTCCCCCACCATCTGGCCCGGGTGATGGTCCTGGAGCAGGTCTACCGGGCCTTCCAGATCAACGCCGGGACCCGGTATCATAAGTGAAGGAAGCAAGCACACCCTGTCCATTTCCGTCATATCTCACAGGAAGGAGAATCCCTATGTCCTATCAGGAAACCTACAAGCACTGGCTGGAAAGCGACGCCCTCACCCCCGAGGAGCACGCCGAGCTGGCCGCCCTGGCCGGCAACGAGGCCGAGATCGAGGACCGCTTCTTTGACCAGTTGGAATTCGGCACCGCCGGCCTCCGGGGGGTCATGGGCGTGGGCCTGCGCCGGATGAACGTGTACACCGTCCGCCACGCCACCCAGGCCTTCGCCCAGGTCATCCTGAACGAGGGCAGGGAGGAGGCCGCCCGGGGGGTGGCCGTCTGCTTCGACTGCCGCCTCCACTCCGACGAGTTCGCCCGGGAGGCCGCCTGCGTCATGGCCGCCAACGGCATCCCCGTGAAGCTGTGCGAGTCCCTGCGGCCCACGCCGGAGCTCTCCTTCGCCGTCCGGGAGTACAACTGCATCGCCGGGCTGAACGTCACCGCCAGCCACAACCCCGCCGAGTACAACGGCTACAAGGTCTACTGGTCCGACGGGGCCCAGCTCCCCCCCCACCACGCCGCCGCCATCGCCGACCAGATGAAGGCCCTGGACGTGTTCACCGACATCAAGACCATGGACTACGACGACGCCGTGGCCCAGGGCCTCATCACCATCCTGGGCAAGGACATGGACGACCGGTTCCTGGCCAACGTCCTGGCCCAGATCAACGACAAGGAATCCGTGGCCAAGGTGGCGGACACCTTCAAGATGGTCTATACCCCCTTCCACGGCACCGGGTATCAGCAGATCCCCTACGTCCTGGGCCAGCTCGGCGTCAAGCACCTGTACTGCGTGGAGGAGCAGATGGTCATCGACGGCCGCTTCCCCACGGTGAAGTCCCCCAACCCCGAGAACCCCGAGTCCTTCGCCCTGGCCGTGGAGCTGGCCAAGAAGGTGGACGCCGACCTCATCCTGGGCTCCGACCCCGACGCCGACCGGGTGGCCGTCCAGGTGAAGGACGGCCAGGGGGGCTACGTCCAGATCACCGGCAACCAGGCCGGGGTCCTGCTGCTGGACTACCTCATCGGGGCCAAGCGCCGGGCGGGGACCATGCCCGACAAGCCCGCCACCGTCAAGAGCCTGGTGTCCACCGACATGACGAGAGAGATCGCCGAGGCCAACGGCATCGCCAGCTACGACACCTTCACCGGCTTCAAGTTCATCTGCGAGAAGAAGAACCAGCTGGAGGAGGCCGGCCAGGGGAAGGTCATCTTCTCCTTTGAGGAGTCCATCGGCTACATGGTGGGGGACTACGTCCGGGACAAGGACGCCATCACCGCCGCCCTCCTTCTCACGGAGATGACCTGCTGGTACTGCGCCCAGGGCAAGACCCTCCTGGACGGCCTGGAGGCCCTGTACGCCAAGTACGGCGTCCACGGCGAGAAGACCGTCAACCTGGTGATGCCCGGTCTGGAGGGCATGGCCGACATGAAGGCCATCATGGACCGCCAGCGCACCGAGCCCATCACCGAGATCGCCGGGGCCGGGGTCACCGCCCGCCGGGACTACCAGGACGGCACCGAGACCGACCTGGCCACCGGCAAGGTCAGCCCCATGGACCTGTCGGGCTCCAACGTCCTGCGGTATGACCTGGACGACGGCACCCATCTCATCGTCCGGCCCTCGGGCACCGAGCCCAAGATCAAGGTCTACATCCTGGCCACCGGCAAGGACCACCCGGACTGCCAGGAGAAGATGGACCGCTACGCCGCCTGGGCGGAGACCCTGAAAGCCCGAAAGTAAAACTGGTACGCACCCGACGCATCCGGTCCGGGGCGCTCGCCAGAGCGTCCCGGTCCGTGTTTGTCAAAGAAGAGAGGAGGGGATCTCCATGAATTGGAGCAAGTATTTTGACGAGGCCGTCCTCCACCGGGGCTTCGGCTATTTCTGCGCCGACGCGGTGGGGCCGCTGACGGTCAGCGACGGGGTCCTCTCCGCCACCGTCCGGGGCAGCGAGGAATACCACGTCCGCCTGCCCCTGGACGAGGACCGGGTAGAGGAATTCTCCTGCACCTGCGCCTACGCCCGGAGCGGCCACCGGTGCAAGCACATGGCCGCCGCCCTCTACACCTGGGACGCCCAGGGCCGCCCCCGGGGGGCCGACCGCCCACGGATGCCCCCGTCCAAGGTCCGGCAGATGGCGGGGGAGGCCGACGAGGTGCTGGTGCGCAGCTACCTCACGGCGGTCCTGCTGGAGAACAAGAAGCTGGCCGACCAGTTCTACGACCTGTGGACCATGTGGCAGGCGGGGATGCCGGGCTCTGAGGGGCCCATGCAGTGAGGCCCGCCGCCCCTTTTTGAACGAAAAGAAAGCACTCTCCGAAGGCAGTTCGCCTCAGAGAGTGCTTTTTTGTTCCGGTTATCCTGTCCGCCGGTCACAGATCGGCGGCGAAGAGGGCCGCCCCCAGGGCGCCGCAGACCTGGGCGTCCTCGTGGATGAAGAGGGGCAGATCCAGGGCCCCCTCGATGGCCTTCACCACCCCGGCGTTCCGGGCCACGCCCCCGGTCATCATGCACACCGGCTCCCCCTTCACCCGGCGGAAGAGAGCCGCCGCCCGGGAGGCCACGGAGTTGTTCAGGCCGTGGACGATATCCGGCAGGGCCTTGTTCCGGGCCACCAGGGAAACCACCTCGGAGTCGGCAAAGACGGTGCACATGGAGGAGATGGTGATCTCCTCCTTCCACTGGAGGCCGATGGTGCTGATCTCCTCCAGGGAGAGCTCCAGGGTCTTAGCCATCATCTCCAGGAACCGGCCGGTGCCGGCGGCGCACTTGTCGTTCATGACGAAGGAGGCCACCCCGCCCCGGTCGTCCAGGCGGATGACCTTGCTGTCCTGGCCGCCGATGTCGATGACCGTCCGCACGTCGGGGTTGAGGAAGTGGGCCCCCCGGGCGTGGCAGGTGATCTCGGTGACCGACTTGTCCCCCAGGTCGATGGCCGCCCGGCCGTAGCCCGTGGTCACCGTGGCGGTGAGGTCTGCCTCGGTGAGGCCCGCCTGGGCCAGGGCCTCCTCCAGGGCCCGGGCGGCCCCCTTCTCGGCCCCGGCTCCCGTGGGCAGGATGACCTTGGCCACCATCTGCCTGTCCTTGTCCAGGATGACCACGTCGGTGGTGGTGGAGCCGCTGTCCACCCCGGCGTAATAGCCCCTCCCCCCGGCGTTCTTCTTCACAGGGGCGTCGGCGGGGGCCAGGCCCTCGGCGAAGGCCTCCAGCCGGGTGCGGAGCTGGCCCTCGCTCTGGCGGGTGCCGTCGGATTCGATCTTCAATACAGGCACGGTAAGCTTCTCCTTTACATCGGCGTATTCAAAGCCGTAATAGTCGCAGAATTTGATGGTGTGGTAGACCACCCCAGCCAGGTCCGGGTCGTTGTACAGGGCCCGCCGGGCGGTCTTGTCGGTCATCCGCATACAGGGGAGCTGGCCCAGGAGGGTCCGGGCGTAGGCCGTCATGAGAGCGGCAAAGTCCGTTTCCTCCTCGGGCTTGGCCACGGAGCGGTTGTTGGCGCAGGTGGCGTTCTCCGCCGGCAGGGGCATGGCCTTCTCCACCATCTGAAAGAGCTCCCTGCCCATGTGGGCCCCCAGCACGGCGATGTGGGGCCCCTTGGCGGGGGTATAGGGGTCGAAGGCGGCAAAGAAGGCCGCCGGGTCGAACGCCGTCCCCTTGTAGGCTGCGTAGGCCTCGGCCAGGTCCATGAGCTGGTCCCGGGCGTGGTCCACGGAGCAGCCGTCGGCCCCGTGGAGGAGGTCCAGGAGGTAGAGGAAGTCCAGGTCCCCGTACTCCAGGAGGATGTCGTAGGCGGAGCGGATGGTGTCGCAGCAGTTGACCAGCACCAGCTCCTTGATCCCCCCGGCCCGCACCGCCTGGATGACCCCCTTGCCGAAGCCGCAGAGGTTGGGGTGGGCCACCTGGTCGGCCAGCTCGAAATTCTCCGGGGCCCGGTCCAGGAGGACCGGGTCGCCCCCCAGGGCCTTCAGCAGCTCCGTGGGGGTGTATTTGCACACATAACAGGTCTGGGCCATCACAGGGCCTCCTTTCCCGGGGACCTGGCCTCCAGCAGCTCCAGAAAGGCCTCCATCCGGGTGGCCGCCTGGCCCTCCCCGCCGAAGGCCCGGTCGCAGCTGTCCCCGTCCAGCAGGAGGGTGGGCAGGCCGGCCTCCTCGAACTTCTTCTTTCCCAGGTGGGCGCCTCCCAGGGTGTGCTTGCACCCCCAGTGGCAGAACCAGACGGCGCCGTCGGCCCCCACCTGCTCCGCCACCTCCAGGGCCCGATCGATCCGCCGCTGGGCGGGGCCGTTGAAGGAGTTGTACACCAGCCGCCTGGCCATGGCCTCGTAGGGCCGGGCGGGGTCGAAGTCCACCACGCTGTCGTAGCTCATGTCCGAGGCGGCGATCTGGACGTTCTCCTTCCGGTCGAAAATGGCCCGGAGGGGGGGCACCCAGTAGGGGGTGGTGTGGATCCACAAAAGCTGGAGTCCCTTGGCGGGGGGCGCCTTCCGGGCCTCCGCCGCCATCTGGATCATGGCGGCCTCGCTCTCAGGGGAGCCCAGGAGGAAGTGGAGGGTGACGGTGCGCAGCAGCTCCGTGGTCAGGTCGCTGCGCATCTCCTTCCCCCGGCGGCGGGTCAGGGCGATGTTGTAGTGGTCCAGGGTCCGCTTGCTCCTGGCCACGGCGGCCATGAGGCGGTTCTCGTCCACGGGGACCCCGGTCTGCCTGGCGATGAAGGCCCCCATGTCCCGGAGCTGCCCCGCCACATAGTCCACCGCCCGGTCCGACTGCTCGTAGGGCACGTCGATGTTGAAGTGGGGCACGTCGAAGAGCTCCGCCAGGTACCGGAAGGTCAGGGTGTTGGCGTCGCAGGCCAGGGAGGTGTTGAGGATGAACCGGGGCTTGGGCATGAGGCCCGTCCGGGCGGCCCCGATGAAGATCTTGTGGTAGGAGCACAGGGAGGCGGGGATCCCCTCCTCCTCGGCGGTGCGGAGGAAGCCCTGCTCGGCCATGGAGCCGGACAGGTAGCTGGAAAAGGCCTCGCAGGAGTAGGGCTGGAGCCCCTGGGTCAGGAGCAGTTCACAGGGGGTGAAGAGGCTGACCATGACGTTCTTCTGCGGGTGGGCCAGGCAGTTGGTCATGGCCCGGTTGACCTGCTGGAAGATCATCTCGTCAGACCGGGAGACCCCCTTCCGGCGATAGGTCAGGCGGTTTTTCACCCCGTTGGCCCGCCAGCCCGCCAGGATCAGGGCCTTGGCCTTTTCCGGGTCGGTGGGGGCAAGCTGGGAGATCTTCCCGCCGAAGGTTTCGATGAGGTTCATAGGTGGGTTCCTCTTTTCTCGTAATTGGTCCATAGTTTAGCACTTGCGGGGGGGATTGTAAAGGGCAGGACAGAAAGAACAAAAATAGTAAAGCTATTGTCTTTCGGTTTTCTTTATGTTATACTGACAGTGCCAAGGAAAGGAGGCGAGAACCATGGGACAGACCGTACTGTTCAACTTCCGTATGGACGCCCAGGTGAAGGCGGACATGGAGAAGGTCTGCGAAGACCTGGGCATGAATATGTCCACAGCCTTCAACATCTACGCAAAAAAGATCGCCCGGGAGCACCGAATCCCCTTTGAGCTCAATGCCGACCCCTTTTATTCCGAGAGTAACCTGGCCGTTCTCCGTGAGAGCATCGAACAACTGGAGCAAGGGAAGGTCGTGGTGAAAACCATGGAAGAATTGGAGGCTATGGAACGTGAGTGACGTGACCTTTTCCGAGCGGGCCTGGGAGGATTATCTGTACTGGCAGAACCAGGATCGGAAAACCCTCAAGCGAATCAATTCCCTCATCAAAGAGACCCTGCGCAGCCATTACTCCGGCAGTGGAAAGGTCGAGCCCCTGAAGGGCAACCTCCACGGCTATTGGAGCCGGCGCATCGACGAGGTCAACCGCCTGGTGTACCGGGTCAGAGGCGACACCATTGAGATCGTCTCCTGCCGGGGGCACTACAACTGATTCCCACCCCAAACTGATACTAGTCTCAATTAAAAAGCTTGAAAAGCTTTTTATATTGAGACTGCATGAGACGGTATGACGCGCTTGCGCGGCATGAGCGTGCGCAGCACGCGGATTCCCAAATTAAAGTTTTTAATTTGGGAATAGTATGAAACCCAAATGAAACAATCCCCCTCTTGCATCCTCCGGCGGGTCGTTGTATAATAGCGCCGTAGACGAAACGGCCCCCTGTACCAAAGAAAGGAGCGGTTATGGGAAGATCGGGCGTTGCGCTGGCTGCGGCCCCCCTCCGGGCCATGAGCAAGGCCAGCGGGCTGGTTTTGGACCACTGGATCGTCCTGTGCGTCATCTTCGCCGCGCTGGCACTGGCTTTTCTCATCTTCAACATCGTCTGGGAGACCCGGGAGGTCCGGCGTCTGGACGAGCTCTACCGCCAGGCCATGGAGGCCGAAACGGTGGGCGAGGACCCCTCCCCCCAGGAAACACCATGACAAACCTGCCAAAAGGAGCGTTTCGGCGCTCCTTTTTTTCGGTCAAAAACAGGAAAAGCCCCGGGGGAAAACCTCTTTACTTTCGGGGGCCTCCATGGTATACTACACAATACGTGTGCGACTGCGCGCGCGAAGCTTACCCTGACTTAGTCCCGGGATACCCGCCCGTTTCATCGGGGCGTCACCCGCCCGTCACTCAGTCACGGGAAATATGATGAAAGGTGGACACACGACATGATCCGCAAAGACGAAAAGACGGCCGTTATCGAGGCCAACCGCACCCATCCCACGGACACCGGCTCCCCCGAGGTCCAGATCGCCATCCTCACCGCCCGTATCCAGGAGCTCACCGAGCACCTGAAGATCCACATCCACGACAACCACAGCCGCCGTGGTCTGCTGAAGATGGTCGGTAAGCGCCGCAAGATGCTGGACTATCTGGCCAAGAAGGACATCGAGCGCTATCGTACCCTCATTGCCAAGCTGGGCATCCGTAAGTAAGATTTTTCAGATGGGCCCGATTGGTTGTTGTGGCCTTCGGGACCGCGATTCCGCGGGGGAGTCGCGCTGCTGGCGACGTGGGTTGCCCATCTGAAAAATGGGGGCTTGCGCTTCGTTCGCGCGTCCCATCGGCTGCGGCCGATGGGACACACTCTCTCCGCGAGAGGTATTTTTTCCCCGGCAGAGCCGGCGAAAAAATGATTTGATTGTTTTCCGTTTTCTGCGGAAAACGGAACTCTGCGAGGCTTTTTCTTGCAGATGCTACCTCGTATCTGTCCGGGGCGGTGTGGAGAAGGACCGCACCGTCCCGGCGTGTTTATTTTTCCGGCGGAGAGCGTTTCCGCCTTGGTTTAGCCTTTGAACCTGTGTCCGATCGGCCGGGCATGGCTTCAAGTGCTAAATGAGGCGGCTCTCCGCAAGACCTTTTATCTTACCAAAGAAAGGAGCCGCATTTATGGCAACCATCATCAAGCACAAGCAATTCAACAACCACATTTACAAGACCGAGATCGCCGGCCGCCCCTTCTCCCTGGAGTTCGGCAAGGTGGCGGAGCTGGCCAACGCCTCCGCCATGGTGAAGTACGGCGACACCTCCGTTCTGGTGGCCGTCACCGCCTCCCCCCGCCCCCGGGACGGCATCGACTTCTTCCCCCTGTCCGTGGACTTTGAGGAGAAGCTCTACGCCGTGGGCCGCATCCCCGGCTCCTTCCTCCGGAGAGAGGGCCAGCCCTCCCTGCCCGCCGTCCTGGCCTCCCGGGTCATCGACCGGTCCATCCGGCCCCTCTTCCCCGGGGACTTCCGCAACGACGTGGTGGTCACCTGCACCGTCATGAGCGTGGACCGGGCCTGCTCCCCCGAGGCCGCCGCCATGGTGGGCGTCTCCGCCTGCCTGTCCGTGTCCAACATCCCCTGGGCCGGCCCCATCGGCTGCCTGGAGGTGGGCTATGTGGACGGTCAGATCGTCATGAACCCCACCAATGAGCAGAAGAAGGTCTCCAAGCTGGACCTGACCGTGGCCGCCACCACCGGCAAGGTGGTGATGATCGAGGCCGGCGCCGACCAACTCCCCGACGACAAGATGTACGAGGCCATCGTGGCCGCCCACGAGGAGATCAAGGCTCAGGTGGACTTCATCAACGGCATCGTGGCCGAGATCGGCAAGGAAAAGATGACCTACGACCACGCCGACTTCGACGAGGTCCTGTTCAATAAGATCGTGGAGGCCACCATGGACGAGGCCAAGGCCGCCATGGACACTGACGACAAGAACGTCCGGGAGGAGCGCTGGAACAAGCTCATCGACCACTGGCACGAGCTCTTCCTGGAGGAGTTCCCCGAGATGGACCAGTACCTGGACGAGATCACCTACAAGTTCCAGAAGAAGATCGTCAAGGCCTGGCTCCTGGAGGGCCATCGCGTGGACGGCCGCCAGAAAAACGAGATCCGGCCCCTGGCCGCCGAGGTGGGCGTCCTGCCTCGGGTCCACGGCTCCGCCCTCTTCACCCGGGGCCAGACCCAGGTCCTGTCCGTGGCCACCTTGAACACCCTCTCCGCCTGCCAGAAGCTGGACACCATCTGGGAGGAAGAGGAGAAGCGGTATATGCACCACTACAACTTCCCCGCCTACTCCGTGGGCGAGGCCCGGGGCGCCCGGAGCGTCAACCGCCGGGAGAAGGGCCACGGCGCCCTGGCCGAGCGGGCCCTGGACCCCGTGATCCCCTCGGTGGACGACTTCCCCTACGCCATCCGCGTGGTCTCTGAGGTGGTCTCCTCCAACGGCTCCACCTCCCAGGGCTCCATCTGCGGCTCCACCCTGGCCCTCATGGACGCCGGCGTGCCCATCAAGGCCCCGGTGGCGGGCATCTCCTGCGGCCTGATCCAGGACGACGACGGCTCCTTCACCACCTTTATTGATATCCAGGGCGTGGAGGACTTCCACGGCGAGATGGACTTCAAGGTGGCCGGCACCAAGGACGGCATCACCGCCATCCAGATGGATATCAAGAACGACGGTCTGTCCCACGCCATCATCAAGGAGGCCCTGGAGATCACCGGCGACGCCCGGAAGGCCATCCTGGACGAGATCATGCTCCCCTGCATCTCCGCCCCCCGGCCGGAGGTCAGCCAGTACGCCCCCAAGATGCTCACCATGAAGATCGCCCCCGACAAGATCCGGGAGGTCATTGGCTCCGGCGGCAAGGTCATCCAGAAGATCACCGCCGAGTCCGGCGCCAAGATCGACATCGAGGACGACGGCACCATCTATATCTCCGCCGAGAACGCCGCCTGCTGCGACGCCGCCAAGAAGATGATCGACACCATCGTCTTCGTCCCCGAGGTGGGCATGCTGTACTACGGCAAGGTGGTCCGCATCCTGACCTTCGGCGCCTTCGTGGAGCTGGCCCCCGGCAAGGACGGCATGGTCCACATCTCCAAGCTGTCGGAAAAGCGGGTCGAGAAGGTGGAGGACGTGGTCAACATCGGCGACATGGTGTGGGTGAAGGTCACCGACATCGACGAGAAGGGCCGCGTGAACCTCTCCCTCCGGGACGCCCAGCGGGAGATCGCCGCCATGGAGGCCCGGGACGCCAAGAAGAACAACGGGTAATCCCGTTCTCTTTGGATAGCGCCGCCGCCCCCTCGGCTCTCCCTCTGGGAGAGCTGTCAGCGAAGCTGACTGAGAGGGCCGCCTGCCAGGATGTATCGCGGCAGCTATGGAGGGAAGGGCGCTCTCTTGTTCACGCGAGATGCCCTCAACGCAGCCCTCTCCGCCCCAGTGTGCGCACTGGGGCACCTCCCCGGGAGGGGGAGGCAAGTTACAGCACCTCCGCAAAGGAGTACAAATCATGAACCAACTCTGGAAGGCCGCTGGCGCGGCGGCGTGGGGCGCCGCTTCGCTGGGCGGCCTCCAGCCTTTTCTGGACGAAACAGCGCGGGAGAAGATCGAGGCCCTGTGCCCCGGGGCCGGGACCGTCCTGGTGGCGGCCTTCCCCTACTACGCCGGGGACCGGCCGGGGAACCTCTCCCTGTACAGCCGGGGGGAGGACTACCACCGGGTCCTCCGGCGGCGGCTTGGGCAGGTCTGCCAGGCCCTGGAGGCCCGGTATCCCGGCCACGCCTTTGTCCCTGGGGCGGACAGCTCCCCGGTGCCCGAGCTGGCGGCAGCGGTGCTGTCCGGCGTGGGGCGCGTGGGGAGGAACGGCCTGCTGTTCGTGCCCCCTTACGGCTCTTATGTCTTCCTGGGCACCGTCCTCACCGACCTGGAGGTCCCCCCCACGGCCCCCCTGGCGGGGTCCCCCTGCCCGAAGGGGTGCCGGGCGTGTATCAAAGCCTGCCCCACCAGGGCGCTGACGGAGAGGGGCTGTGACGTGGCGGTCTGTCTCTCGGAGGTCACCCAGAAGAAGGGGGCGCTCACCGAGACGGAGGCCGCCCACATCAAAAAAAGCCCCACGGTGTGGGGGTGTGATCTGTGCCAACGGGCCTGTCCGCTGAATCGGGACGCCGCCCTCTCTCCCCTGCCGGAGTTCCGGGAAAACCTGCTGGATTCCCTGACCTTGGACGATCTGGAGGGGATGAGCAATAAGGCGTTTCGGAAGAAGTACGGGGACCGTGCCTTTGCGTGGCGGGGGATCGGACCGCTGGTGCGGAATTTGCGGTTAAAAGAGGAGAATGTCTCCTGGTAAACACCTACCCGGCGCATTGGGGATTTTCCTTTCCGCCACTTGACAATCCCTGCGGGTTTGAGTATCATAAAAACAAGGGAACACTGCGGCAAGCGGTTTGGCCCCGGAAGTTTAGAGTTTCAATGAAAAACCGTCACTTGCCGGAGTGGCGGTTTTTCGCTTTCTTGCCTTTGATCTGAAGCATTACCGTATATCCGAAGATATGGAATGTCAGAGTAACGGGCATAAGCGTCACCTCCCTTCTCAGGGAAGTGGCCAAACCGCCTGCCGTTGCTGCAGTGTTCCTGTGTCGTATTGTAGCAAGTTCTGTCGGTCCTGTCAATCGGATCAGCAGCCTGAATGGTCAGGGCGTAGAGGACATCCCCTACCGGGACCGCCCTTGGTAACCCCATGTATAAACACCCCGCTTTTCTCCCAAACTAAGGAAAAAGCGAGGTGTTTTTATGCAGATACGCGAGATCATGCGCCCCCGGCCCGTCACCATCGAGCCTGAGGAGTCCGCCGCCCTGGCGGCCCGGCTGCTGGCCCGGCACAACATCGGCTTCCTGCCGGTGTGCAGCGCCTCGGGGAAGCTCCTGGGGGTGGTCACCGACCGGGACCTGGTGGTGCGGTGCGTGGCGGCGGAGGAAAATGCCGGGGACCTGCCGGTGGGGCGGCTCATGTCCCGGTATCCCTGGTCCGTGGCTCCCGGGGACGACCTCCGTCTGGCGGCGGAGAAGATGGCCCGGGCCCAGGTCCGCCGGCTGCCGGTGGTGGAGGACGGCAGGCTGGTGGGGGCGGTCTCCCTGGGAGACCTGGCGGCCAGCGGGGCCTGCGAGATGGAGGTGAGCCGGGCCCTGACGGCGATCTCGTCGGAGGTAAAGGCGCCCTAATTTGCACACGATTTGCACACCAAAGTATTGACATTTTCCTCGGTCCATCTATAATGGGGGCAGGAGGCGATGGCTATGAAAAGCGTCAATGTTACCTTTCGGGTGGACGAAGAGATCAAGAAGCAGGCAGACGCACTGTTCAGCGACCTAGGCATGAGCCTCTCAACGGCTTTCAATATTTTCCTCCGGCAGGCGGTCCGGGAGCAGGGGCTGCCGTTTACCGTCACCAAGCAAGTTCCAAACGCCGCCACCCTTGCGGCGATGGAGGCGGCGGAAACCGGCGAAGACCTGTATGGGCCTTTTGATACCGTCGAGGACCTCATGGAGGCCCTCAATGCTTAAGGCGCAGTTCACAGGGCAGTTCAAGCGGGATTACAAGCTGGCCCTGCGGCGTGGCTGTGATCCCAATGCCCTTGCGTCCGTCCTCGACCTGCTGATCCGTGAGCAGCCGCTGCCGGAGAAGCATCGGGACCATGCCCTGACCAGTTCCCGGGACTACAAAGGAATGCGGGAATGTCACATCACGCCGGATTGGCTGCTGATCTACCAGATCGTCCAGGAAACGCTGATCCTGAAGCTGATCCGAACCGGCAGCCACAGCGATCTGTTCCGATGACCCGACCATAAGAAACCCCGGAAGGCCACCGCCTTCCGGGGTTTCTTTCATTCATTCCGCAGCCCTGAGGAGCTGACGGGTATATTCATGCCGGGGATTCTCAAAGAGACCGTCCACCGTGTTCTCCTCCAAAATCTCCCCCTTCTTCATGACGATGACCCGGTCGCAGCACTGGTAGATCACGTTCAGGTCGTGGGAGATGAAGAGGTAGGTCAGGTCGTACTCCCGCCGGAGCTTCATCAGCAGGTCCAGGATCTGGTCCTGGATGGTCACGTCCAGGGCGGAGACCGCCTCGTCCAGGATCACCAGCCGGGGGCGGACGATCATGGCCGCGGCGATGGACACCCGCTGGCGCTGGCCTCCGGAGAGCTCCCGGGGCTTCCGGTCGTGGAACTCGGGGCCCAGGCCCACGGCCGCCAGCATTTCCTCCACCCGCTGCCGGCGCTCCGCCCCGTTGTATTTGCCGTAGATGATGAGAGGCTCCTCCACGATGCGGCGGATGGAAAAGGCGGGGTTCAGGGAGGAGTAGGGGTCCTGGAAGACCATCTGGGGGCGGCGGCTGTGGTGGATGATCTCCCCCTCATACTCCGTCATGCCCAGGATGGACTTGGCCAGGGTGGACTTGCCGCTGCCCGACTCCCCCACCAGGCCCAGGACCTCCCCCTGGTAGAGGGTGAGGTTGATATTCTTCAGTACCTGGACGGTGCGGCCCTTGGAAAAGGCGCTGCCGCCGATGCGGTAGAAGCTGTTGACGTTGCGGATCTCCAGAATGGGCTCCATGGCTTACCTCTTTCTGTTCCGGGTGGGGATGGCGGCGATGAGACGCTTGGTGTATTCCTGCTGGGGGTGGAAGAAGACCTGGTCCACGTCCCCGGTCTCCACCACCTCGCCCCTGCACATGACCGCTACCCGGGTACACAGCTTGCGGACCACGTGGAGGTTGTGGGAGATGAAGAGGATGCCGGTGCCCTTCTCCCGGTTGATCTTTTTCAGCAGGTTCAATATGCCCTCCTGGACGGTGACGTCCAGGGCGGTGGTGGGCTCGTCGCAGATGAGAAGGACGGGGTCGCAGATGATGGCCGCGGCGATCATGGCCCGCTGGAGCATGCCGCCGGAGAGCTCGTGAGGATACTTGCGATAGAGGCTTTCAGGGTCGGGGAGCTCCGCGTCCCTCATCGCCTGGATGGCCCGCTGTTTCCGCTCCTCGGGGGTGTAGAGCCCGTGGACGGTGAGGGATTCCTCCACCTGGGGCCCGATGCGCATGGTGGGGTCCATGGAGGTCATGGGCTCCTGGAAGACCACGGAGATGGACTGGCCCCGGAGGGCCCGGAGCTCTTCTCTGGTGGCGGAGAAGACGTCCATGCCGTTGAAGGTGATCTTGCCGGTGATCTCCGCCCGGGCGTTGGGCAGCAGGGAGGACAGGGCCATGGCGGTGACCGTCTTGCCGCTGCCCGACTCCCCCACCAGGCCCAGGATCTCCCCAGACTCCATGTGGAGGGAGATGCCCTTCACGGCGTCCTTGCCGGGGGGCTCGGACCGGAAGTGGACCCGGAGGTCTTTGATGTCAAGCATGGGGTTCCTCCTTCCGTCAGGCGCGCCGCCGCTGCTGGATGCCCTCGGAGATGAGGCTCAGGCCCAGGATCATCAGCACGATGGCAAGGCCGGTGCACAGGGCGTACCAGGGGGCCCGGGCCAGGTAGGTCTGGGACTCGGAGAGCATCCGGCCCAGGGAGGCGTCCGGGGGCCGCACGCCGATGCCCAGGTAGCTCATGCTGGCCTCCGCCAGCACGGCGTTGTTAAAGCCGATGGTCAGAATGGGAAAGAGCACCTGGAAGGTGTTGGGCAGGATGTGCAGGAAGATGATCCGGAAATCGCTGGCCCCCATGAGCTTGGCGGAGGCCACATAGTTCTGGGTCCGCTGCTTGGCCACCTCCCCCCGGACCACCCGGGCGAAGGAGGGGATGAAGAGGATGCCCAGGATCAGGATGATCCGGTACTTGCCCGAGCCGAAAACGGCGATGAGCACCAGGGCCAGGAGGATGGAGGGGAAGGCGGTGATGGCGTCGCACACCCGCATGAGGACCGCGTCGGCCACGCCGCCGAAGTAGCCCGTCAGACAGCCGATGACGGTGCCCACGATGCCGCCGATGAGGACCACGCACAGGGCGATGAGAAAGGTGCTCCCCGCCCCCTCCATGATCCGGGAGAGAAGGTCCCGGCCCAGGTTGTCCGTCCCCAGCAGGTGGGAGACGCAGGGGGAGAGGAACTTGTCCCTGGACATGGCCGTGGTGGGATAGGGGGTCCAGAACCAGCCCACCGCCACCAGGGCGGCCATGAGGGCGGTGATGATCCCGCCGGCGATGAGAAAGCCGTTGGCCTTCTGCCGGCTGACGGTCTTTCTCGGCTTGTCCGGACGCATGGCGCCGAGCATGAGCAGCATGGGCTTGACCTCCTTTCCAGGGGCGGCGCTGACTGAGAGCCGGAGACGAGGGCGCTCGTCCCCGCTTCTCAAGCAGCGCCGGCTTGAGATACAGGGTCCTATCAAGGTTACTGGATGCGGATCCTGGGGTCCACGTACTGGTAGATCACGTCCGCCACGAAGTTGACGATGACCACCCAGGCCGCCAGAAGGACCACGATGGCCTGGGCCACCGGGAAGTCCCGGGTGCCGATGGAGGCCAGCAGCAGGCGGCCGATGCCCGGCACGGTGAAGACCTGCTCCACCACGATGGAGCTGGCCACCAGCTCCGCCGCGGTCACCGCCAGCACGGCGATGACAGGGATGACGGCGTTGCGCAGGGCGTGCTTCCACATGGCCTCGGACCGGGTGCGGCCCCGGCTGAAGGCGGTGCGGATGTAGTCCTTGTTCATCTCCTCCAGGATGGAGGAGCGGAGCATCTTCACCGTCACGGCGATGCGGCCCAGGGCCACCGCCAGGGCAGGGAAGAACATATAGGCCAGGAACCTCCCCGGGCTCTGGGCAAAGGGCACGAACCGCCCCGGGGTGAAGACCCGCAGGGTGATGCCGAAGAGGAAACACAGGAGGATGCCCACAAAGACCGGCGGGATGGACATACAGATCTGGTCCACCACCAGGATGAGCTTGTCCAGCACGCTCCCCTCCCGCCGGGAGACCAGGATGCCCAGGGGGAAGGAGACCACCACGGTGAGGACGAAGGCCATCACCACCAGGGCCCCGGTGGCGGGGAGCTTCTCCATGACCATGGCCTTGACGGGGGTGCGGTAGCTGTAGGAGGTCCCCCAGTCCCCGGAGATGAAATTCTTCACCCAGTCGCCGTACTGGACCAGCACCGGCCGGTCCAGCCCCAGCTCATGCTCCAGGGCCTCCACCTTTTCCGGGGTGGCGGAGGTGCCCAGCATGGAGGTGGCGGGAGAGCCGGGAATGACCTGAAAGGCAAGGAAGGCGAGAAGGGAAACGATGAACAATGTAATAATGAGAGTGATCGTTTTGCGCAGGATGTATTTCATCTTCTCGTCCCTCCTTGCCTTGTGGGGGTCAGGTTATCGGGTTGTTGCAGGGTCTGTTTCGTCCCCGCTTGATTCCTGTGTGGTCCAAGCGCCAGACCCCTCCGTCATTGCCTTCGGCAATGCCACCTCCCCTTATCAAGGGGAGGCGAGAGGCTGTACCCCGTTTGCCGCAAAGCGCCGCCTCTTGGCCCCCCTTGCAAAGGGGGGCTGTCAGCGAAGCTGACTGGGGGGTCTAGTCCCCTGGGGCCCCGTGTAATACGATTCCCAAATTAAAAGCTTTAATTTGGGAATCCGCGTGCTGCGCACGCGCATGCCGCGCAAGCGCGTCATGCCGTCTCATGCAGTCTCAAACGCGCCTTCGGCGCTATAAAAAGCTTTTCAAGCTTTTTAATTGAGACTAGTATAAGAGGCTCTTACGCCGTGTGGTAGATCTTGGACAGGTCCATCACGTACAGGGGATAGAACTGATAGCCGGCCAGGTCCTGCTTCATCACCACGAAGTCCGCCATGTCCTCGATGTAGAGGTTGGCGGCGTTCTCGTTGAGGCGGGCGGCGGCCTGCTTGTACAGGTCGGTCTGCTCCTCGTCGTCGGTGGAGGCCATGGCCTTGGTCATCAGCTCGTCATAGACGGGGTCGTTGTAGCCGATCATGTTGGACGGATCGGTGCTCATCCAGCGGTTGAGCATGGCGCCGGCGCTGAGGGTGGCGGCGTCAAAGCCGATGATGGTGCTCTCGAACTTGTGGGCGGTGTACACGTCGCTCAGCCAGGTGTCCCACTCCACGGGCTCGATGGTCAGCTTGATGCCGATCTGGGCCAGCTCCTGCTCCAGGACCTCCGCCATCTGCATATAGATGTCGTAGTTGGAGGGCACGGTGATCTTCAGGTTGAAGCCGTTGGCGTAGCCCGCCTCCTCCATGAGCTCCTTGGCCTTGTCCAGGTCGGGGCTGTAGGTCTCCGCCAGGGACTCGTCAAAGTACTTGCCGAAGGCGGGGTACATGGAGGTGCCGATGAGGGTGCCGTGGCCGTCGGAGGTCATGTCCAGGATGTACTGGCAGTCCACGGCGTAGTTCATGGCCTGCCGGACCTCGGGGATGTTCAGGGGCTCCACGGTGTTGTTCAGGTACATGCCCACCGCCAGGTTCATGGTGCCCTCGATGGTCTTGTACTCGGCCTGGTCGATGGAGGCCAACTGGTCGGCGGTCATGTGGATGGCCATATCCAGGGCGCCGGCGCCCAGGGCGGTCATCTTGGCGTTGGGGTCCTCATAGACCTTCACGGTGACCTTGTCCAGATAGGCGGGGGTGCCGTAGTAGTCGGCGAACTTCTCCAGCACCATGTTGTCCTGGACGGACCGGGAGACGAACTTGAAGGGGCCGGTGCCCACAGGGCTGGTGGCCTGGTCGGCGTAGTCCGCGGGGACGATGTACACCATGGAAGCGTAGCTGAGGAAGTCCGGGCTGGGCTCGGCCAGGGTGATGACCACGGAATTGCCGTCGGCCTTCACATCCTGGACATTAGAAAGCGCCGCAGCCAGAGTCTCGATGACCGTGGTCGCAGCGCAGGTTTCATAAGAATAGAGAACGTCGTCTATGGTGACGTCAGCTCCGTTGTGGAACTTGACGCCCTCCCGAAGGACGAAGGTGTAGGTCAGGCCGTCGTCGGAGATCTCGTAGCTTTCGGCAACTGCCGGCTCGAAATCGCCGTCGGCGTTGGGCTTGACCAGGCCCTCGTAGACGTTGAAAAAGACCTCTCTAGTCCCTGCCGCTACCAACTGATACGGGTCAAGGCTGTCTCCAAGATCCTGTGGGACACCCACTACCAGCTCGCCGCCGAAAACAGGGTCCCCGGAAGTGCTTGCTTCGTCGGTGCCGAACCCGCCTTCCTCGGCGTCTTCCGTCTGACCACAGGCGGCCAGTACAGAGACGGAAAGGAGAGCCGACAGGAAAAGTGCGAGAATGCGTTTTTTGCTCATTGTTACTTCTCCTTCCGCCGGAGGGAGCTCCGGCGTTTCAACAAATTTAGCAACTCCCATTATTAAATTGTCGGGTTGCAGTGTACCATCCTTTACCCGGAATTGCAAGGGATTTTTGCGGAAAATCCGCGAAAAATCGGCAAAAATGTGTGGCTGCCCCCAGGGATCCGCAATGTCAAGTTGACCAAATTGCTCGCTTTTGCATCCCCTGTTTTTTCCCTTGCAAAATATACACAAACCGCCCCCCGCCCTTTTCAGGCAAAACGCCAAACACATTTTATGGTATCGCCCACATTGCAAACGTTATGTACGATAATAGCTTCATTTTTATTTAATTATTTATACAATATACCACTTGACGAATGGGAGATTTTTTTAGATAATGGCACCCGTCCCCCGCAAAACCGGGGTGGCCGGAAAACGCAAGTTTTCCTGCACATAATGTGTCCAGTCCGCTGGCGGAGCTTCCCTCTTTCTCCGCCCCGCGACCAGATAAATCCTTCCATTATTACTCACCAAAAAAGCCTTTCGGAGCGATCCGAAAGGCTTTTTTGGTTTTGCTGCCCAGCCTCACCGGCCGGACAGATGGTCTTTGAGATACAGGATGGCCTGGCGGTAGCCCTCCAGGCCCAGGCCCATGTAGGTCTTCACGCAGGCCATGCCGGCGTAGGACACCTGGCGGAAATCCTCCCGCTTGGACACGTCGGAGATGTGGACCTCCACCGCCGGGATGGCCACGGCCTTCAGGGCGTCCAGGATCGCCACGCTGGTGTGGGTGTAGGCGGCGGGGTTGATGACGATGCCGTCCACGACCCCATAGGCGGCCTGGATCCTGTCCACCAGGTCCCCCTCGTGGTTGGACTGGTAGACCTCCACCTGGATCCCCTCGGCGGCGCAGGTCTCCTCCACCAGCCTCACCAGGGCGGCGTAGTCCTGCTTTCCGTAGAGCTCGGGCTCCCGGACCCCCAGGAGATTCAGGTTGGGACCGTTAATGACTAAGAGCTTCATAGGCTTCCTCCACGGCGCGGGCCACGTCCTCCGGCGAACCGGCGTTGGGGACGATGCAGTCGGCGAACCGGCGGTACATGGGCAGGCGGATGGTATACAGGTCCTCCAGGGCCCCCCGCTGGGACAGGGGGCGGCCCTTCTTGGGCAGCTTGGAGAGCTCCCGCTCCAGGAAGATCAGGCGGCCGTTCTGGTGGAGGAGGGGGTAGTTCTCCGGCCGGGTGACCACGCCGCCGCCGGTGGCGATGACCAGGCCGGACTCCTTCCCCAGCTTCTCCAGCAGGGCGGTCTCGTGGGCCCGGAAGGCGGGCTCTCCCCGTCTGGTGATAAACTCCCCGCAGGGCATCTCCAGAAGCTTCTCCAGCTCGGTATCGGTGTCCACGAAGGGGCGGTCCAGCCGGTCCGCCAGGGCCCGGCCCACGGTGGACTTGCCGCAGCCGGGCATGCCGATGAGGACCCGGTTCTCCTTCCGGGACCGGAGGACGTCGCAGGCGGTCTCCGCCCGGACCAGGGGGATCGCCTCCCCGAAGAAGACCTTGGCGGAGCACCGGGCCTGCTCGGCCAGCATCAGCAGGCCCCCCAGGTGGGGGATGTCCAGGACCTCCGCCTGCTGGAGGAGGGCGGTCCGGGCGGGGTTGTACACCACGTCCAGCACCCCTTCGCAGGCGGGGAAGTCCCGCAGGTCCGCCGGGGCCGCCGCGGTGTCGGGGTACATCCCCAGGGGGGTGGCGTTCACCAGGACCTGGGCGTCGGCGTGGCGGTCCAGGTTGTCGTAGTTGTCCTCCCCGGACCGGGAGATCACCACGATCTCGCCGGCTCCCAGCTTTTCGAGCACGTAGCAGATGGACTTGCTGGCCCCGCCGGAGCCGAAGACCAGGCACTTTTTCCCCCGGACCCGGATGCCGCTGGCCTTCACCATGGCCTCGAAGCCGGCGGCGTCGGTGTTGTCTCCCAAAAGGGTGCCGTCGGGCCGGCGGAGGACGGTGTTGACGCTGCCGATGGCCCCGGCGGCCTCGGTGAGCTCGTCGCAGACGGCGGCCAGGGTGGTCTTATAGGGGATGGTCACGTTGAGGCCGTGGAAGTCCCCCGCCCGGAGGAAGTCCCCCAGGGCCTTGGGGGCCACCTCGTACAGGGCGTAGGGGTAGTCCCCCAGCAGGGCGTGGAGCTCCGGGGAATAGCTGTGGCCCAGCTTCTCCCCCAGCAGCCCGCATTGCATGGCGGTCGTCTCCATCAGATCACCTCCGAATAACTGCCGAGATACTGGAACTCCTCGGAGATGGAGTCCAGGTCGTCGATGAGACGGATGAACTCCTCGGAGTACACCGAGGTCTCCAGGTCGAAGTAGAACATGAACTCAAAGTCCCGGTTGGGGATGGGCCGGGATTCCAGCTTGATGATATTCAGGCCGTAGGTATAGAACCGGGCCAGGATCTGGTACAGGGACCCGGGCCGGTGGGGGGCCACCAGCATCAGGGAGGTCTTGTCCGCCCCGGGGTAGATCTCCAGGTCCTTGGAGATGCAGATGAACCGGGTGTAGTTGTTCCCCCGGTCCTGGATGTCGCTCTCCAGGCAGTCCAGGCCGTAGAGGGAAACCGTGCTGTGGGAGGAGATGGCCGCCACGTCGGTCCGGTCGGACCCGGCCACCATCTCGGCGGCCATGGCGGTGTTCTCGCAGGGGGTGACCTTCACGCCCTTGAGGCCTGCCAGGAAGGAGCCGCACTGGCTGATGGCCTGGGGGTGGGAGAAGATCTCCTTCACGTCGGCCAGGGCCGTCCCCTTTTTCGCCACCAGGTTGTGGTCGATCTTCAGCCGCGTGGACCGGACGATCTTGAAGTTGTGCCGCCGCATGAGGTCGTAGACCTGGTTCACCGAGCCGGCGGTGGAGTTCTCCAGGGGGAGGACCCCGAACCGGCAGAAGCCCTGCTCCACGGCGGTGAAGACGGCGTCAAAGGATCCGAAGTACATCACCTGGGGGTGCTTGAAGAGCTTGTCGCAGGCCAACTGGGAGTAAGCCCCCTCCACCCCCTGGCAGGCCACGGAGGCCTTGGGGGGGAAGAGCTTGTCCGTCCACTCCATGGCGTGCTCGATCTCCCGCCGGAGGGCGGAGGGCTCCGCCCGCAGGGCGCTCTGGCGGCTGCGGCTGAGCTCGAAGAGCATGGACCACAGGGCGTAGCCGTACTGCTCCAGCTCCGGGGGGAGCTTGGCCGCCACATCGGCCAGCTTCTGCCGCTCCCGGGCGGGGTCCAGAACGGCCTTGCCGGTCTGCCGCTTAGCGGCGCTGA
The DNA here is from genome assembly GCA_902781745.1 of Oscillospiraceae bacterium. Taxonomy (GTDB): domain Bacteria; phylum Bacillota; class Clostridia; order Oscillospirales; family Oscillospiraceae; genus Evtepia. Next base: position 8,492 of record CACZKM010000020.1, on the reverse strand, counting down.
TCTCCTCCACCACGGCCATCCGGTCGATGAAATCCTCGATCAGGCGGTCGTCGATGGCGTCGATTTCCTTTCGTAATGCTTCCAAAGTCATGGGTCTCGCTCCTTTGGCTGCGGGGAGGTCCCCGCTTCGGGTCTGGTTTGGTCTATGATTGTATCAGATAGAGGGGAAAATTGCAAGGGCCCCGGGCAGCGGGACCGCTCCCCCGCCCGGGGCCCTGCCCGCGTTGCGGCGCGGACGATACCTTTTATAATATGATGCAGATGAGCCCGCCGGAGCCCTCGTTGAGGATCTTCTCCAGGGTCAGCCGCAGCTTGCCCCGGGCGTCCTCGGGGAGGTTCCGGAGCTTGCCGTTGAGGTCCTCCCCCACCAGCTCCTGAAAGGACCGGCCGAAGAGGTTGGACTGCCAGATCTTCTCCGGGTGGTCCTCAAACTCCGACAAAAGGAAGGCCAGCATATCCTCCGACTGCTTCTCGCTGCCCACGATGGGGGCCACCTCCGCCTGGATGTCCGCCCGGACCAGGTGGATGCTGGGGGCGGTGGCCCGGAGGCGGACCCCGTACCGCCCCCCCTGGCGGAGGATCTCCGGCTGGGCCAGGGTCAGCTCCTCGGGGCCGGGGAGGACCACCCCGTAGCCCGTGGCCCGGACCTCCTCCATGGCGGCGGCCACCCGTTCGTACTCCCCCTGCCGGGCCCCCAGGTCCGCCAGGAGCCGGAAGAGGGCCCCGTCGTCGGGGATCTGGAAGCCGGTCTGGGCGGAGAGGGTCTCGTAGAAGAGCCCCCGGGGCAGGTCCAGCCGGGCGGCGCACACCCCCTCCCCCAGGCGCATGGAGGTCACCGCGGCGGCGGAGATCCGGGGGCAGGTCCCGATCTCCGCCACCACCCGGTTCACGTCCCGGACCCGGCGAAGGCCCCCCATGGCCTCCCGGACCGCCTGAAAGAGCTCCGCCCGGATGGGGTGGTCCGGGGCCAGGGCGTCCACCCAGGGGGGCAGGAAGAGGTCCAGCTCCTCCACGGGGAACTCGTAGAGCACCGAGGAGAGCAGGTCGGTGATCTCCCGCCGGTCCAGCTCCGGGCAGCTCACCGCCAGGCAGGTCACGTCGTAGGTCTCCGCCAGCTCCCCCCGGAGGGCCTGGGTCTCCGGACTTCTGGGGTGGGCGGAATTCAGCAGCACCAGGAAGGGCTTTCCCAGGGCCTTCAGCTCCCCCACCACCCGGGCCTCGGCCTCCACGTAGGCCTCCCGGGGCAGGTCGGTGACCGACCCGTCGCTGGTGACCACCACCCCGATGGTGGCGTGCTCGGTGATGACCTTCCGGGTGCCGATCTCGGCGGCCTCGGCCATGGGGATCTCCTGGGGGAACCAGGGGGTGCGGACCATCCGGGGGAGGTCGTCCTCCATCTGGCCCTCCGCTCCGGGGACCAGGTAGCCCACGCAGTCCACCAGCCGCAGGGAGCACACGCCTCCGCCCTCCAGCTCCACCCGGGCGGCCTCCTCGGGGACGAACTTGGGCTCGGCGGTCATCACCGTCCGGCCGGAGCCGCTTTGGGGCAGCTCGTCCCGGGCCCGGTCCCGCCGGGCCCCCGCGGGGATGTTAGGGAGGACCAGGGTCTCCATGAACCGCTGGATGAAGGTGGACTTCCCCGTCCGGGCGGGGCCCACCACGCCGATGTAGATGTCCCCGGCGGTCCGCCGGGCGATGTCCTGATAGAGCGCGTGCAGTGTATCCATAGACGTTCCCTCCGCATGAAGTGTTGGTCTATGCCTATGCGGAGGATGGGGCGGGTATGACCGGGGTATGTGCGAAAAATGGCCGGCCTCCTATCGGAGGCCGGCCTGACGATCTATTTTTCCGTTTCGCTGTTGTCCTGCCTGCAATCCAGGACCTCGTCCAAAAAGACACGGTTCCCCTCCACCGTGAAGAGCGCCTTGTACCACTTGGCAAACAGGGCCTTACGATATCCCTGCACCGGCAGGGTGGTGTCCTGATCCAGGGGAAACTGGTAGGGATTCTCCTCGATCCGCCTGCCGACCCGCTCAAAGTCCCGGTAAAAACGGTCCGCCGCGGGAAGGCTCACCCGGGACAGAAATTCCGCGTGGCGGTAAAGCTGCCCTTTGACCCGGCTGGCGATGTAAAGGGTATATTTTTTCATCACGCACCCGCTTTGTTCTCCAGGCGCTCCGCCTCCACCCGGGAGAGAATGCCGTCCATCTCCCGCAGGACATCCTGGAGGGTGTCGCCCACATAGCCCTTCTGTCTCTCCTCGATGGCGTGGAGCAGATCCTCATGGGGCCGGCTCTTTTCCCCCAGAGACAGGCTCAAAGGCACCGCCCGGTCCCGGACGCTTTGCTTCAGGAACATATTGATGGCCCCGTTCATGGTCAGCCCCAGCTCGTCGAACAGGGCCTCCGCCTGGGCCTTCAGCTCGGGGTCCACCCGGATACTCATATTGACGCTTGCCATGTGTATCACCTCAGTCTAATTTTAGGGCAAAACCCATGCAATGTCAATACATTTGCGTCAGTATCCCAGGTCCTCCTTCACCAGCACCACCGTGCAGGTCTTGGTGCCGCTGAGCTTCCGCCAGAGGACCGACAGGCCGTTGCAGATGCGCTCGGGGCTTTGGCAGTCGTAGCATTTGAGCTCCTTCCCCTGGGCGCAGGGGGTCTTGCGGTTGAGCCGCCGGGCGTTGAGGGGGGAGGCCACGTTCCGGGCCCGCCACAGGGCCTGGTCGAAGTCCGGGGCGATCTTGTTCCGCCCCACCACGTAGTACACCGCCTCCTTGGCGGAGGCGGCCGCGGAGATGCGGTTGCCGCCGCCGTCGATGTTGATGAGCTCCCCGGTCTCCGCCAGGGCGTTGACGCTGGTGACGTAGACCTGGGAGGCCGCCGCCGCGGCCACGGTCTCCGGCCCCGGGGTCTTCCAGTGCCAGAAGCACTGGTTGTCCGCCGAAAGCCGCTGGAACAGGCCCAGCCTGTCCAGGGTCATGCTGCCGCCGAAGCCCACGGTCTTGCCGTGGATGGCTCCGGCCAGAAAATCCGCCGCCTGGGCGGCGGTGTCGCAGAGGACCACCGCGAAGCCCCGGGCCTCCAGATTGCTTGTTACCTTATCCCAATCCATAAAAACGCTCCTTTCCGCGCTTCGGTCCGCACATCGTCCAATCAGTTCTTGACCAGCTCATAGATCAGGTAGGAGCTGTTTTCCTTCAGGGGCCCGTTGGCCAGGGCGAAGTCCAGCCCGCCCAGGGTCCGCCGCAGCCCCTCGGGCAGCTTGTGGACCGGCAGGAAGAGGACCCCGAAGCTCCGCCGGAGGGTGAAGGCATCCCCGCACAGGTCCCGGACGTCCGCCGTGGACAGCTCCGTCCCCCCGTGCCAGGAGGCCTGGCGGTGGCCCAGCCGCTGCCTCCGCTGCCTGGAGGGGATGTCCAGGATGAACCGCCCGCCGGGCTTCAGGACGCGGCAGACCTCCCGGAAGATGGCCTGGATCACCGACGGCTCCAGGTGCATCAGCAGGTGGAAGGTGTATACCGCGTCGAAGACCTCGTCGGGAAAGCCCGTGTCGTCGGCCATGGCCTGGACGAAGGTGACGTCCGGATGTCGCTCTTTGGCCCGGGCCAGCATCTCCCCGCTGGCGTCCAGGCCGTGGGTGGCGTAATTGGTGAGCCGGCCGGTGCCGCAGGCGATCTCCAGCCGCCGCTCCCCGGTGTTGGGCGGCAGGAGGCGGTCCAGGATCCTCCGTTCCTCGGCGTCCAGGAAGCGGCCGTAGCTGTTGCCGAAGCGGCTCTCGTCGTAGTCCCCCGCGATCTCGTCGTAATAGGACACCACGGCGTCCTTGTTGTTCTGTTCCATATCAGACAGCCCTTTCTGTATGTACCCCTCAGCGGATCTGCTCGGGAGGGATCAGGGAGTAGTCGAACATGACCTCTGAGTGGTTGTTGAAGATCAGCTCCCGGCGGACGGTCTCCCCCGTCGCCTTCTCGATGGTCTCCCGATAGATCTGGGAGCGGCGGAAGTACTTCTCCCCCTCCTTCCGGAAGTGAAGATCCTCCTCCGCCAGGACATACCGCCAGGGGAATTCCCGCCGGCTCCGCAGCTCGGCGAAGAGCTTCCCGTCCTGGCAATAGGCGATGAGCTGCACGTCCTGGTCCGTGGTGTTGCGGAAGCGGAAGTCGATGTGGTTGTAACAGATGGAGGTCCCGGTGCCGAAGGGGACCCGGGGGCCCTCGTCGGGGCCCAGGGCGTCGGAATGGCTGTGGAACTCCGTGACCTCCAGGGGGCTGTGGAGGACGATCCGGTGGATGGTGTGGCCCAGGTTGCACAGGCCGCCTCCCAGGCCGGGGACGATCCTGTTGCCGATGATCACCCGTCCGTTTTTATACCCCCGCTTTTCCGTGGTCTTCCCCACCAGCCGCCAGAAGGAGAAGACCTCCCCGGGGTGGATGATCAGCCCGTTGAGGCAGGCGCAGGCCAGCTCGATGTTCACCGCCTTGTTCTCCTGGAGGGTCCGGTCGATCCCCGGCCCGGTCTTGATGAGCTTGGAGGCGTGGCTGGACACCAGGACGGGCAGGGGCTCGGCCTGGAGGGTATGGGCGAACTTCTCCCCGCTGACGGCGTCCTTCAGATACCGCTTATAGTTCTCCTTCTTCATGGAGATGGCGTAGCAGGTGGGATTGATGTCGCAAAACAGCTTTCTCTGTCTCATGTCCGGTCTTCCTCCCTCCCTTGGGACGGTCCGTCCTCCATGTAGCCGACGACCCTGTCGATCTGCTCCGGGAAGGATTCGCCGAACCGGTGGTCAAAAAAGGCCCCGCCGATGGTGAAGCCCCAGGGGGAGACTGCCCGGAGCTCGTCCAGCCGCTCAAGCCGGTCGATGCTCCCGGCGATGCACACCGGGGCCTCCACCTCCGCCACGAACCGGCGGATGAGGGCCGAGGGGTCCCCCTCGTACCGGTAGGCCAGCAGGTCGAAGCCGTACACGCCCTTTGCCAAGCAGGCCCTGGCCTCGCCGATGAGGCTGTCGATGGTCCCCTTCAGCACGGAGGGACGCCCCACCACTTCCCCCACAAAGGGCATATACTTGATCCCCTTCTCCCGGCAGAAGGCGTGGATGCGGTCAGAATAGGTGGTGCCCATGAGGATGTCGCAGCCGCAGGCGGCGGCGATCTCCGCCCCGGCCAGGCCCTCCGCCTCGGTGTAGGCCACCACCTCCAGGACGGTGGTCTTCCCCAGCGCCTTCATGCGCCCGTAGAGAGCCTTCATGTCCTCCAGGGGGAGAGGCTCCTCCTTCATGCCCCAGTAGGCCGCCCGGGAGCGGGCGCTCTCCTCGAATACCGCCCGGGCGTTTTCTACGGTATAGTCATGGTGGGTCAGCATGACCACCAGGTTTGGTACGTTCTGCATGACTGGCAGACACCTCCGCTCCATTTTTCTGTTCTGCGCTGTGTTGGCGCGGCTTCTCTGCCCTGTATTTCGCGGCCGCCGCAGACAAGGGCGGCCGCGTCATAAAGCTGGATCAACGAGAGAAGATAGTCGCATTATAGCAGAGAACCATCCCCACCGCAATGGCGAAGCGGCAGAATCCGACCATCCCGAAAAAAAGCCCCTCCCGGGCAGGGAGGGGTCAATCCGGCAGGGCGTACTTTTCGCTGTAGGCCTCGAAGAGCCGGTCGAAGTCGTGGCCCCGGTGCTCCTTGAGGCTGGTGATGTACTCGTGGGCGTCCAGGGACCCGGCGGCCAGCTCGATGAGGGCCACGGCGATGTTGGAGCAGTGGTCCGCCACCCGCTCGTAGTTGGTCAGCAGGTCGTTGAAGACGAAGCCCTGGTCCAGGGTGCAGATCCCCTTCTGGAGCCGGTCCACGTGGTGGAGCTTCATCTCGTCGCAGAGGGCGTCGATGACCTCCTCCAGGGGCTCTACGGTGTAGGCCTTGTCCACGTCGTCGGCCAGGAAGGCCGCCAGGGCGTTGTGGGCGATCTCGTGGACGGCGGCGTAGACCACCGCCAGCTCCTCCCGGGCGGCGGGGGAGAAGGAGATCTTCTTCTGGGCGATCTCCTGGGCGCACTCGGCGATGTTCATGGCGTGGTCGGAGATGCGCTCCAGGTCGCTGATGGTGTGGAGGAACTTGGTCACGTCCCGGCCCTGCTCCTCGGTGAGCTCCCGGGCGGTGAGGCCCATGAGGTAGGTGCCCAGCTTGTCCTCATACCGGTCCACCACGTCCTCCCGGCGCTCCACAAAGCGGAAGCCCTTTTCGGTGTAGTTCTCCAGCAGGCCGCAGGCGTCCTCCAGGTTGGCCATGGCCTCCATGGCCATGTTCCCGGCGGCCTCCCGGCTCTGCTGGATGGCCAGGGCGGGATGCTGGATGAAGCGGACCTCCATCCGGGCAAAGTCCTCCTCCTCGGGGCCGTGGGGGTCCCGGTCCGGCAGGAGACGGACCACCAGCTTTTCCAGCAGACCGATGCAGGGGGTGAGGACCAGGACGGTGGCCAGACGGAAGAGGGAGTTCAGGGCGGCGATCTCCACGGTGTTCAGGGGCTTATCCAGGAAGGAGAAGCCCCCCGCGGCGGCGTTGGCCGCGTAGAAGACGATCCCCCAGATCAGGGCCCCGAAGAGATCCGCCAGGAGGTAGATCAGGGCGGTGCGCTTGGCGTTCACCCCGGCCCCCAGGGCGGAGAGAAGGACGGGCATGGCCGCCCCCACGGCGATGCCCATGATCACCGGGAAGGCCAGCTCAAAGGTGATGGCGCCGGTGGCCGCCAGGGCCTGCAAAATACCCACGGTGGCCGAGGCGCTCTGGAGCACGGCGGTGAAAATCAGGCCCACCGCCACGCCGATGAGGGGGTTGGAAAAGGTGGTGAGGACGTGGAGGAAGCCCGGGGACTCCCGCAGGGGCTCCACGGCGGAGCTCATGGCCCCCATGCCGAACATGAGGACGGCAAAGCCCAGGAGGATGGAGCTGACGTGGAGCTTGGTCTGGGACTTGGAGAACATCCGCAGGAGGATGCCGATGATGGACACGATCCCCGACAGGGTGGCGGTGGACAGAAGGCTCACCCACCCGTCGCCCCCCTGGAGGGCGGAGAGGGAGACGATCCAGCCGGTGACGGAGGTGCCCAGGATGGCCCCCAGGATGATCCCGATGGCCTGCCGGACCTTCATCATCCCGGCGTTGACGAAGCCCACCACCATGACAGAGGTGGCGGAGGAGGACTGGATGACGGCGGTGACCCCCGTCCCCAGCAGGACCCCCTTGACAGGGGTGGAGGATAGCTTGTACAGGATGAGCTCCAGCTTGCTGCCGGCCACCTTTTTCAGCCCGTCCCCCATGAGGGACATGCCGAAGAGGAAGAGGGCAACGCCGCTGAGCAGGGCGATGACATTACTCAGACCCATGGTCTTGGTTCACTCCTTTTGTGAAACTTCTTTTCTGATCATTCGTACGGATGTATTATATCAGAACCATGGGTCTTCGGAAGGGTGTTTCTTCCGGATTTGAAAAGTTCGTGAAAGGTCACGAAAACCGGGTTTTTGGACACTTCCTTTCTTGTGGGGAACATCTATGGGAGGACAAAAACCGTGGGTAAAACCACAATAACTACCTTGCGTTTGTTGTTGCGACAACGCGTTTTCCCGCCTGGGGCGGGGCCTTACAGGATCCCCTCCGCCACGGCGGCCCGGCGGATCACGTCCACGGAGGCCTGGAAGGCCGCCTGCTCCTCCTCGGTCATGGAACCCTCCCGGATCTCCTCCACGCCGTTTCTCCCGATGACGGAGGGGACGGAGGCCGCCACGCCCTGGACGCCGTACTCCCCCTGAAGGACGGTGGACACCGGGAAGACCTCCCGGCTGTCGCTGGCGATGGCCGCCACGATCCGGCACGCCGTGGCCGACACGCCGGTGCTGGTGTAGCCCTTCCCGTGGAAGATGCGGAAGCCGTGCTGCTGGAAGGCCTCGGTGAGCCGCTGGGTGTTCAGGCGCAGGGGATGGTCGGTGACGCTCTGCAGATACTCCTCCAGGGGCAGGCCCATGACCCGGACGGAGCTCATCAGGGCCACGGCGCTGGCGCCATGCTCCCCCACCACGGACATGTGGATGGACCGGTCGGAGATCTCCAGGAGATCCGCCACATAGCGCACCAGCCGGGCGCTCTCCAGGAGGGCGCCGGAGCCGATGACCTTCCGGGGGGCCTGGCCGGTCACCTGCTGGATCTTCATGGTGATGACATCCAGGGGATTGGTGACGCAGATGTGGATGGCGTCCTTGTTGTACCGGGCGACCTCGGTGAAGATCTCCTCGGCGATGACGCAGTTGTCATGGAGCATCTCCATGCGGTCGGTCTTGACCTTGGCGGAGCCCGCCGAATAGATGATGATATCCGCCCCCTCCGTGGCCTCATACCCGCCGTAATACTAATTATCGATTAAAATGTTTAAAAACATTTTAATCGCCCACGGCAGAATCTGCCGTGGGCTGCAAGCCAAAGGCTTGCAGGATTAGATATT